>JANXOP010000402.1 GCA_025357755.1 Kofleriaceae bacterium
GACGCTGGGCCTCGATCCGGCGACGAAGGATCCGCTCGCCACGAAGCGCGCTCTCGAGAGCGTCGTCGATGCGAGCCTCGTCATGGATGCCGAGTACGACCTCGCGCGGCTGTACCTGACACGGCCCTGATGGCCGCGCACGGGCTCATGCGGTTGGAGAGCTGGGCGGGCACGAACCGGTTACCTGCGGTGTCTTCGCGCGTCTCCGCGCTCGCCCGCTATCCGGTGACGCGAGCGAGCGCGATGCTCGCGCTGTTCGTCGCGGGCGTCGATGTCTCGCGCTCGCTGCTCGGCGACGACCTCGAACCGTTCATCGATCTGGTCGAGCTCCGCGGCGACGAAGCGCGCGCGACCGTCGCGATCCTGCCTATCGGTCGGCGCGTGATCATCTGCGACCGTGCGGATGCCTCGGCGGAGCCCGAGCTCGTGTGTTGGCCCGATGATTCGAGCTTTCACTTGCTACACGCGATCGCGTACGAGCCCGGGCGCGCGACCTGGCTCGATCTCGGTTGCGGCTCGTCGGTCGCCGCGATCTCGAGCCCGGGGACGGCTGCGCGGATCGTCGCGAGCGACCTCAACCCGCGCGCGTTGCAGTACACTGCACGCGCCGCGCGGTTCGCCGGGATGAGCCATCTCGAGACCCTCCACGGCGACCTCGCCACCGTGCCCGCCGACTTGATCACCTGCAACGCGCCGATTCCGGGCGAGCGCGGTCCCCTCTGGATGGCTGCCGCCGCCGGCTTCGTCGCGCGCGTGTTCGCACGGGCCGCAGCTGCGCTCCGCCCCGGCGGCATGGTCGTCGTACACGCCGCCCTCGCCCCGCTCCTCGAGCTCCAGCTCGCGGGCGAGCTCGTGATCGTGGCGTACACACCCATCGGCGAGCCGCGTGAATTTGGCGTCGCGTGGTGGCGCCCCGATGCACCGGCGCGGCAGATCCGCGCACGCCGAGGCCTCGCGCCGGCGCGTCCTCATCTGGATGCGAGCGATCGCGAGGCGGCCCTCGCGGGGACCCTCGCACCGCTTTAGTGTTACCGTCGGCGCGGCGTGGGGCTCGCGCGCGTGTATTGCGTCTTCGTCGTCGTGTTCGCGATGGCGTGCTCCCAGCAGCGCGCCGTCGACGAGCCACTGCCGGCGCGCGACCCATCGCGGCTCTCGCACGAGCATCACGCCCAGGTCGCGTGTATCGAATGCCACACGATGGGCACGCGGCCCGGCTCGAACGATCACAAGCCGTGTGATCGTTGCCACGCGCAAGCGTTCGTGTCGCAGCCTGGCGAGCTCTGCAAGGTCTGCCACACCGCGATCGTGGCGCCTCGCCAAGGCGAGCCCCTGAGCGCGGAGCTCCGCAAGTATCCGATCGAGGACCTCTGGCAGGCCGAGCCTTCGCTGTTCTCGCACCGCATGCATCTCGACAACGCGCGGATCGAAGCGGTGGTCGGGTTCCACGTCACGTGCGCGGATTGCCACGTTCGCGACGAGAAGCTCGTTCGTCCGGATCACGCGACCTGCACCCGGTGCCACGCAGCCGAGGCAAGCCCGAAAGGGTTGGTCACGATGGCCGATTGCGCGCACTGCCACACCGCGACCTCGCAGCTCCGCACGCGCGCTCGGCTGATTCGAGGCGATCTCAAGTTCGATCACACCAGCCACCGCACCGACCGGCGCGGCACGCAGATCAAGTGCGAGCAGTGCCATGCAGCGAGCGCGGTTGCCACGGATGTCACGAACCATGCGGCGCCAAAGATCGAGAGTTGCGTCGGCTGTCACGACGATTCGGATCGCACGCCCGAGGGTGCGCGGATGCGCGTATGTGGCACGTGCCACAACGGCCGCACGCAAGGGCTCGCCACGCTCGCACCGCGCAGCCACTTGCCGGCGACCGAGAAGCCGATCGACCACACGATCGCGTTCCGCCGCGATCACGCCGAAGCCGCCGAGACCAACGCGGCGCGGTGCGCGACCTGCCACACCCAGATGTCGGGCAATGCGCATGACACCTGCGACGAATGCCACCAGACGATGCGCCCCGCCGATCATCGGATCACGTTCCGCGAGCTCGACCACGGGCCGGAAGCGGCCGCAGATCGCTCGCGCTGCGCGCGCTGTCACGTCGTCGAGTTCTGTACCGCGTGTCACTCGCAGCGCCCGCGCTCGCACGGCTTTCCCGGCGAATTTGCCAAGGGGACCGAGCACGCCATGGTCGCGCGCGAAAATGTGCGCGCGTGCCTGACGTGTCACGTCGATGGCATCGCGAGCACGTGTAGTGGCGCCGGTTGTCACACGAGCGCGGTCGGAGCGCCGAAGCGATGAGGCACTTCGTGCTCGTCTCCGCGGTATGGGTGATGTCAGGCGTGCACGTCGCGACCGCCGATGTCGCGCTCAAGCTCGACCACGAGCCCGCGCCTCGTCACTTGAAGATGCGCCGCACCAAGCACGTCGCGGCGACCGCGAAGGCCGCGTCGACGTTACCCGCCGCGCCGGTCGCCGCGCCGGTCGTGACCACGCCCGTCGTCGAGTCTCGACCGCAGAACGAGCCCGCTCAGGTCCGCGAGCTTCATCAACCGGTGTCCGCACAGATCGATCTAGGGTACGTCGTCGATGGCACCCAGTTCTCCGGCAAGGCCCTGCCTCCGCTGGTCAACAATCCGCCGTACGCCCTGATCCGCGCCTACGGTTTCGGTGAGGGCTACCTCAGCACGCACGGCGTCGGCATCGAGAGTCTATCCTCGTACTTCGCCGGCCGGTTCATCCTCGCGAACAAGGTCACGACGTTCGATCCAGCCACGTCCTCCGACGTCAAAGCCGCGCCGCCGATCGCGACCTGGTACGACCGCAGCACGTTCGAGCCGCGCTCGGCCTGGGCGGAGGTCAAAGACTTCCTCGGCGATCCGGCGTACGCGCCGCTGCGGGTGCGCGGCGGCGAGCAGTACGTGTACGGCCCGTGGGTCCTGCACTTCTACGGCGCGAACGCCGCGTGGGAGGGCAAGCTCGTCCGCGCGAACATCTACGGTGGCAGCCGCGTCCCCGACTACACGATCGACCCGAACCTGCCGACCGAGCGGATCGGCATCGCGGGCGGATCGGTGCGGATCGATCTACGCGACCTGCGCGCACCGATCCCGATCACGCTCAGCGCCGAGGCGGTGAAGCTCTCGCAGGGCGAGAGCGCCGAGAGCTCGACCGACAGCCAGCTCGAGCTCGATTGGCGGCCGAGCAAGGACATCGCGCTGATCGGTCAGGCGCGCGCACTCGACAAGAAGTTCGTCAACGAGCACGCGCAGCTCCGCACGCGCTATCACGAGGTCACGAACTTTGTCGTGGATTTCACGCATCGCTCCAGCACGGATTGGATGTGGGATCCCACGGTACTCGAGCCCGATCCGGTCGCCGCGAAGCGCTATCTCGATCTCGGCCCGGTGCTGCCACAGGTACTGGTCTCGGCCCGCGCGGGCACGCTGATCGCGGAGAACATCGACGTCTATCTGCGCGGGGCGTGGTCGCACGATCTTGCCGATGACAAGACGCGCGACACCTACTCGCCGAGCTATCTCGAGGGTGGCGGGGCCCTCGAGGTGCGCGTGCGCCGTACGCTCGCAGTGGGCCTCAGCGTGTTGTCGCGCCAGACCACGCGCGACGACAAGGTGACCTCCGAGCTGATGGACAACCCCGGGACGCCCGATCCGATTCCGGTCAATGCGAGCTCGCAGCTCGGCGAGCGTGGCTTCACCGAGGTCGGCATCACGGCAAGGGCCTCGCTCGGTGCTCGCAAGTTCTCGCTCCTCCTCGAGGTCTACGGGCGACGCACGCGGTACGCGTTCGATTATTGTGTCCTCAAGACCGGCGAGAGCGAGTGCCAATCCGCGCTCGACACGGGGGTCCAGACGCTCGAGTTCCGCGGCGGCGGGCGCGCCCAGATCGATGCGTGGATCGGCAAGCGGCTGCGCTTGTTCGCGAGCTACGATCTATCGAGCTCGATCGATTTCGAACCGAACATCACCGGCTACAAATCGCTCAAGCTGATGATGGAGGGCATCTACTGATGCTGCGCGTGCTGGTGCTCGTCGCACTCGCGGGCGGCATCGCCTCGGGGGCGGGCGCACGGACGACCGCGATCGGCTTCGATCACACGTTGCACGCGCGCGATGTCGAGGTCAGTGGCGCGACGCCGATCGCGTGCGCGCGCTGCCACGACGAGAAGGCCGGCCGGCTCGTCGGTCGCCCCGGTCACGCTGCCTGCTTCGGGACGTGTCACGGGCCCGCACCGAAAGGGACCCGGCAACCACTCGACCCGGACCGCCTCAAGCTGTGCACCAACTGCCATGCCGAGGCCGCGCTGGTCCCGCCGTACCTCGGCAAGCCCTCCGTCGCCTACCCGCCCTATCGCATCGATCGTGATTTCTCGCTCGTGCTCGGCCACCAGGAGCATCGCGAGGTCGCGTGCACGCAATGCCACGACCCGATCGCACGCAGACAGCCCGCACCGCACGCGCGCTGCGCGGGGTGTCACGACGGATCGACGCCGCAACGGTTCGCGATGGCGACGTGCGAGAGCTGTCATCCACCCGCGGTCGGCAAGCCGCAACCACCGGAGCTCGCGACCGTACAGAACACGGTGACCGCCGTGTTCTCGCATGCGACGCACGCCGCACGGGGCGGCGCGGGCAAGGACTGCACGACATGTCACGCGAAGATTCGCGATGCGAGCGCGATCCAGATCGAGCTCCCGCGCCCGACCGTGACCGAGTGCGCGAGCTGTCATGACGGCAAGCAAGCCTTCGGCGTGACCACGGCTTGCACGAAGTGCCACGCCGCACCGAGCGACAAGTTCGAGGTCGCGCGGCCCGAGGCGCGCTTCCGTCATGACGCGGTCCACGCGACCCTGGTCGCGACCGAGCCGTGCACCACCTGTCACGTACTCGATGCCAAGACCGGCGAGGTGACCGTCGCGGGTCACGCGGCGTGCACGCAGTGCCACGCGAGCGATTTCGGCGAGCGTAAACCGAAGAAGTGCGGTGCGTGCCACAACGCGACCGAGCCATGGCGACACCTGCGGGCCGATCGCGCGCCGCCCGATCGCACCGAGTTCGGCGCCATGATCGATCACGTCATCCACAAGGGTGCGTGCGCGAGCTGCCACTCGCTGCGCACCGCGACCACGCAGCTGCGCACGCCGCGCGGGCACGTTGCATGTGCAGGGAGCGGCTGCCACGCCGTGACGGGCGGCGCAGCACCGCAGCTCGCCGATTGCGGTGCGTGTCACCGCCTCGGACTCGCGGCCGAGCGCCTCGCGAAGCGGATCGCGCAACCCTGGTCGGTGCGCCTCGCGTTCGATCACGTACCGCACGCCAAGAGCAGCGACGGCGCCACCGTCGCATGCACGAGCTGTCATACCTCGCTTGTCGGACCGGTCCCGGAGCTCGCCGCACCTGCGAAGGCGACGTGCGCGGGTTGTCATGACGGCGGCACCGCGTTCAAGCTCACCGGCACGACCTGCCGGCGCTGCCACTCGTGATGCCTCGTTACCAGCGCGCCTTCGTGATCGTCGTCTGCGCCTTGATCGGCGCGGGCTTCGCGTATGCGGCGTGCGACTGGGGCCAGTGGCCGCGCGCGGCGTACCTCCCGCTCACCGGAGAGCTCACGTTCCATCCCGCCCGGGGCAGCGTGATGATGCTGTACGTCGGCATCATCGCCTGGGGTGTGGGTGGTGCCGCGTGCGGCGCGCTCGTCGGCACCGCGGTGTGTGCGGTGTGGAAACGGCCGTTGCCCGGGCGGGTACTACAAGTTGCCGGAGCGTGGGCGATCGCCGCGATCGTGCTCGCTGGCAGCTACTACACCTGGTTGTTGCTGTTTCCCTGGTGAGCCGAACCCGCCTGTAAGTGGCGCGCCCGAGGGACGTTGGATGGGCGTACGACGCGAGCCGGTCTCGGTCGAACCTCAGAAAGGGTCGGGTATGCAGGTCTCTCGAAGGGTGCTCGCGCACCCCATGGTCTCGTCGTGGCTTTTTGCGGCGCTCGCCGCGTGCAGCAGCGGCGGTAGCGCGATGAAGCTGGAGTCGGCGCCGCAGCAAGCGTACGGCGGCGGTGGCAGTTACAACGCGTCGCCGCAAGCGATCGCCGATCGCGCACCCGAGCGCCCGGGGCTCGGGACGTCGTATGGCGAATCGGTGTACGCCCCGATCAGCTTCCAGCCGTTCGAGCGTTCAGGTTCGCCGTGGGCCGAGGTCTTGCTCCACTACAACGACGCAAACGGAGTGCAAGCGCACGCCGAGTACCTCGGTGCGGATCCGGCACCGCTCGTGGTGCCCGCGGGCGATGGCTCGCTCTCGGTCGCACTGACCGATGAAGCTGGTCGCACCCTGCCCGGTGTCGCAGCCGGCGGACGTGCCCTCGTGATCGGCAGCGATGGCGAGCGGTACAAGATCGTCGTGCGCAACCAGACCACCGCGCGTTTCGAGGTCGTCGCATCGGTGGACGGGCTCGATGTCGTCGATGGCAAGCCGGCCGATCCGGATCGCCGCGGCTACATCGTCGATCCGTACGACTCGCTCGTGATCGATGGCTTCCGGACCTCGGATGCGAACGTCGCCGCGTTCCGGTTCGGCCGCGTGGCGGAGTCGTATGCGGCGCAGACCTCGGGCGATCGCAACGTCGGCGTCGTCGGCCTCGCGATCTTCAGCGAGCGCGGCGCGGTCTGGACACGACGAGAGCTCGACACGCGCGACAGCGCGAATCCGTTTCCGCAGCGCAGCTACGCGATGCCACCACGCTAGATCGCCGCTAGATCCGCCGCTAGATTCGCCGCTAGATGCGCACGAGCTTCGCGATCAGCTCGTCGAGGGCCGTCGCCGGGTCACTGCAGATTCCGGTGTGCACCGGCGAGGTCTGGATCACGGCGCTGCGCGGTGCAACCAGCCAGTGAAACCGCTCGCCGCGGGGCATCGCCGAGATCGGGCCGCCCCGCGGATCGCCAGCCGCGATCAGCGGAATCGTCGCGAGGGCACCTTCGATCTCGTCGATATCGATCGTGGGGTCCAGCGCGATCAAGCGCGAGGGCTCGAGCAGGATCTTGGCCGCGAGAAACCGCTGCGTCGCGCACGCGACGATCGCGCCGACGTTGACGAGCTCGCCGCGCTCGACGCGTGGCACGACGCGGATCAATGCGTAGTCGAACGAATCAACCACGGCGGGCTCGCTCGGCCTCCGCCACGAAGGCCCGCGGCGCCGCCATCCGTTCGGCGAAGTACTCGACGTACGCGGCGCGGGTCGCGTCCGGGGTGGGCTCGGCCGTGAGGTAGTCGTCGGGAATCTCCGCGACGATCCTCTGCAACGCCGCCTCGGTCACGAGCGGTGCGAGCGCTTCATCGGCCGCGACGATGCTGCCAGCCATAGGTAACAGCGCGTGCTGCGCGATCGCCGCGAAACCCAGCTTTGCCTTCGCGAGCCGGCTCGGCCAATCGTGATGAAAGTACAGGGCCGCGCCGTGATCGATCAGATAGAGCTGCTTGTGCCAGCGCAGCATGTTCGGATTGCGAGCCGTGCGATCGACATTCGAGATCAGAGCATCGAACCATACGATCTTCGCCGCGAGCTCCGGCGCGCTGCGTGGCATCGCGGGTTCCCAGTTGAGCGCGCCCGGCAAGTAGTCGAGGCCGATGTTGATTCCTGCACTCGCCTTGAGGGTCGCCTGGATCTCCGGATCGGGCTCCGACCGCGCGAGCACCGGATCGAGCTCGATCGCGACGAGCTGCGGCACGGGCAAGTGGAGCAACCGGCCGAGCTCTCCACCGATGACCTCCGCGATCAGCGCCCGCACGCCCTGCGCCGCGCCTCGAAACTTCACGACGTACGTGCCGCAATCGTCCGCCTCGATGATCGCCGGCACCGAACCGCCCTCGCGGAGCGGTGTCAGGTATCGCGACGCGCGGACGTTACGCACGGCCCGACCATACTATGCCTGGCGACGGCGCGGCTGCTTGTCGAGGTACCGCGCGACCAGCGGCTCGATCGCGCGCAGCGTGGTCACCGCGATGGTCTCGGGACGCATCGCGACGGTGCCGGCACGACGTTGGAGCTGGCGGATCAGCACCGGCGGGATGCGATTCTCGGTGAAGTCCTCGAGCACGCGCGGATGGATGTACGAGCTGCGACACACCGCGGGCGTGTGACCGAGCTTCGTCGAGACGACCCCGATCACATCCTTGATGCAGCGCTTGCAACCGCGCTCGTTGCCGGGATGCTCGAGCGAGCACAACAGCAGCGTCGCACCGAGGGTCGCGGCCCACGTGCGGTAGTCCTTCGCGGTAAACGGGCCGCCGGTGACCTCGTGGAGATACTCGTTCACGTCGCAGGACGTGACGTGCTTGATCTCGTCGCCGTCCAGGTACTGGAACAACCGCTGCCCTTTGAGGTCGCGACAACTGCGCACGATCCGGGCGAGCCGACGATCGGTCAGCACGACACGGCGCTGGATGCCCGACTTGCCGCGAAACGCGAGCTCGAGCGTGTCGCCATGAAACTTCGCGTGGCGATCCTGGAGCGTCGTCGCTCCGTACGAGCCATTGTCACGCGTGTACTCGTCGTTGCCGACGCGCAGCTGGGCTCGCTCCATCAACGAGACCACGGTCGCGATCACCTTGCGCTTCGTGAGCCCCTTGCTCGAGAGGTCGCGCTCGACGGTCGCGCGCAGCTTCGGCAGCACCGCACAGAAGGAGACGAGCCGGTGATACTTCGCTTCCGAGCGAACCTCGCGCCAGTGCGCGTGATAGCGGTACTGCTTGCGCTGCTTGGCATCGCGGCCAGTCGCCTGGATGTGCCCGTTCGCCTCGGGTGAGATCCACACGTTCGTCCATGCGGGAGGAATCGCGAGCGCGCGAATTCGCCCGAGTGTGGCCTCGTCGCGCACGGCTCTTCCGTCGGTACCGACATAACGAAACGATTTGCCCTGCCGAAGACGGCGCACGCCGGGTTCGTCGTCGCGAGCGTGCACGAGGTCATGAGGCATGGGCTGGCAGACAGCACGCTGCATGCCAGTGGAAGCTCGCGTCG
>JANXOP010000405.1 GCA_025357755.1 Kofleriaceae bacterium
GGATTGCCCCCACCAGCGCGCCCTGCATCGAGGCGAACATGACCACGAAGAAGAGCGACTGCACTCCAAGCCAGGCGCCGATGCCCGCGAGCAGCACCACGTCGCCGAGGCCCATCGCCTCTTTCTGGAACACCACCGAGCCGAGCTTGCCCACCGCCCAGAGGATGCCCGCGCCCAGCACGGCCCCGCCAACGCTCGCGGCGAAGGCCTGCAAGAGCGGCGGGCCCGGCACCAGGTTGTAGGTGGCCAGGGTCGCCCCCAAGTCGCGGTTCCACAGCGGCGAGACGAGGCCCAGGCCAAGCAGCGGGAGCGAGAGGTGCTCCGGGAGCCAGAAGTGGTCGAGGTCGATGAACGACAGCGCGAGCAGCAGGAGCGAGAAGACGAAGTACGCGAGCGCGCTCCAGGTGGGCCCGAGCCGGAAAGCCACGCCCACCGCGAGCAGGCCTCCGAGGGCCTCCACCAGCGGGTACCGCCCGGAGATGGGGAGCGCGCAGCCCCGGCACTTCGCGCGCAGCCAGAGCCACGAGAGGATCGGGACGTTGTCGTACCAGGCGATCGGCGCCTTGCAGCTGCCGCAGTGCGAGCCGGGCACCACGACCGAGCGGCCCTTGGGAAACTCGTCTGTGGGCGGCCAGCGATAGATGCAGACGTTGGCGAAGCTGCCCCACAAGAGGCCGAGCAGGACCGCGAGCACCGCACCCGGGGTATGGGTCAGAACCTCGAGCTCGGCTTGCACGCCGCTAAACGGTAGCTTGGTTGACCGCAGCCGTCGAGAAAGCTAAGACCTTTGCGATGATTCGCCCGCTGTTCGCGTGTGTGCTGGTCGCAGCGAGCTGCGGCCGTTCGCAAGGCGTGCCGGATCGCGACCTCCGCGGCCTGGTCGAGATCAAGGACAGGGGCCCCCAGAAGGTCGATGTCGAGCGCGCCACGAAGGATCCGGACGCGCTGTCGGTTGCCCTCGCCGCTCCACACCACGTCGTGACCGCCGCGCTCGGCCTCCACTCGGTCACCATCGCGACCGCGACCCACGTCAGCGAGAACGGAAAGCCGACGACCGACCTCGACGACAAGACGCTGATCCAGGTCGGCGACAAAGGCGCGTTCTACGCGCTCTACACGAACTCCGCCGACTACGGTCGCGAGGCGGTGTTCGTCGGCGGCAAGCTCTACCTGCGGCCGCGCTACCAGCGTTGGCACGAGCGCGCCCCCGAAGCACCCGACGAGCCCGAGCAACTCGAAGATCAATTTGCCGAGCCGGTCGCCGCGACCTGGGACTTGCTCGCGCCGGGTGCCGAGCTCAGCGATCGCGGCGTCGTCCAGATCGCGGGGCGCGCCGGGCGCAAGATCGAGGTCAGGTCGGCGGCGGCGCAGAAGAAGCCGCCGAGCGAGCCGCTCTCGCAGCGCGCGTGGCGAGAGAGCCGGACGATCGAGGGCCTCACCGGCGAGGTCATCCTCGACGCCGAAAAGGGCGTGCCGCTGAGCGTGAAGCTCTCGGGCACCGTCGGCTTCCTGCGCGACGGCCGGCGGTTCGCGATGCAGGTCTCGGTGCAGAGCGACATCTCCGAGATCGGTAAGGTCGCCGACATCGCGGTGCCCGCGACCGAAGATGTCGTCGCGACACCGGAGCGCCTGCGCGAGGTCGATGACCGGGACTTCCTGCTGCAAGGCATCGCACCACCTTTGCGCAAGAACACCGACGGCACCGCCGTCGCGCCGCAACCCAAGGGAGCGGCGAAGAAATGAACGAGCTCGTCCTTCGCCGCGACTACCTCTCCGCGCAACGCCGGTCGATCATCGCGCGCGCGATCCTCGGTTCGCTCGCGGGCGCGGTGCCGCTACCGTTCGTCGATGATTGGGCGATCGGCAAGATCATCGGCGGCGGGTACAAGCGGATCGCGGCGTCGCACCAGGTCGATCTGACCGACGAAGGCGCGATGCACCTGGTGTACGGAGAGAAGCCACCGCCGCGGATCTTCGATATGGCGGTCGCGGGCTTCGCGGTGCGTCTCGCTGGCAAGGCGGCGAAGCGGATGATGATCGCGCTCGCGGCCGTGACCCGCGCGCGCTCGGCGGCGCGCACGTTCATGACGATGACGCTGTTCGATCACTACTGCGCGAAGCTCCACACCGGGCTCGCGATCGATGCCGCCACGGCGCTCGCGCTGCGCGACGAGATCCAGCGCGCGATCGATCAGACGCCCGGCGCCCTCGCCTTCCATCCGTTCCGCCGCGGCGTGCTGTCCGCGGCACGCGCTACCTTGAGGGCGCCGCTCGAGCTCGCGGATCTCGCGTCGCGCGGGGCGCTGCGTCGTCTCGTCGCGAAGAATCAGGTCGTCGCCGAGGCGATGGAGGTCGACGAGACCGAGGCCGCGATCGACGCCGCGCTCGCCGAGAAATCGAACTTCCTCGCGCGCACGGTGACCGCGGTCGAGATGCAGCTGTCGTCGGAGGTCAATCCGTACCTCGACGGCGCGATCGAAGCGCTCGATACGCGCTGGCGGGCCCGCCAGGCCGTGCGCAAGTGATCCCCGAGCGGGCCTCGCTCGCGACCGCCAAACGGGTCGTCATCAAGTGCGGCAGCCGGCTGATCGCCGAAGCACCGGCGAGCCGCCCGGCCGTGATCGCGGACCAGGTGTTCGCGCTCCGCAAGCGCGGCGTCGAGGTCGTGATCGTGTCGTCGGGAGCGATCGCGCTCGGCATGACGCGGCTCAAGCTCGCGGCTCGCCCGACCGAGCTGCCGGGCCTGCAAGCCGCGGCCGCGGTCGGTCAATCGCGGTTGATGCAGCACTGGGAGCACGCGTTCGGTGCGCATGGGGTCGAGATCGGCCAGGTGCTGCTCACCCACGATGACCTCGGCGATCGCCGGCGCTTCCTCTCGGCGCGGCTCACGCTGCGCGCGCTACTCGATCACGGCTGCGTGCCGATCATCAACGAGAACGACACGGTCGCGACCGAGGAGATCAAGTTCGGCGACAACGACCAGCTCGCGGCGCTGGTCTGCAACCTGGTCTCGGCCGATGCGCTGATCATCCTCACGGATGTCGAGGGCGTACGCGATGCGAACGGCGTGCGGATGCCGGTGGTGCGCGACATCGAGCGCGAAGCCGCGCCGGTCGCTGGGGGGACCACGAGCGGCGTCGGCTCGGGCGGCATGGCCTCGAAGGTCGGCTCCGCGCGGATCGTCACGCGCTCCGGCGTGCCCGCGATCGTCGCGCCCGGGCGCGAGACCGACGTGCTCGTGCGGGTGCTCGCGGGCGAGGATCTCGGCACGGTGTTCGTGCCGCCCAAGCGCGAGCTCTCGGCACGCAAGCACTGGATCGCGTACGGCGCCAAGCCGACCGGCACGGTCGTCGTCGACGCCGGTGCGGCCACCGCGATCGCCGAGAAGCAGAAGAGCCTGCTGCCCGCCGGCATCGTCGAGGTCACGGGCGACTTCGAAGCCGGCGATACCGTCTCGATCACGAGCGCGGGCAAGGA
>JANXOP010000005.1 GCA_025357755.1 Kofleriaceae bacterium
CACGGCGACGCTCGCCGACACGTTGAATCCGGCGAGCCCGAACTATCTGGTGTGGAACCTGCCGATCACGATCCCCGCCACCTGCACGACGACGCCGCCGGTGCCGTACGTCAACCTCTCGACCGGCGACAAGGGCGCAGCCAACTACCGCACGCTGTTCAACTTCCTGTTCGGCAGCGCGCCCTACGTGCCGTGCTATCCGATGAACAATCAGACCGTCACGCCAACGTTTGCCGAGGCCGACTGGTCGGACTGGCACATGGTCACGATCACGCCGGCGGGCGCAGGCAACACGTCGCCAGTGTTCTGGGACATCATCGCGCAGCGCAGCGCCTCGACGATGGCGCTCCACATCCCGCGCATCGGCTTCTCGAGCACGCTCGCGTTTGCCGCGAACTGGGGCACGAACTCTTCGAACGAAGCGCGGGTCACCGCGAACCAGGCACTGATCGTTGCGATCGGGCAGAGCATCGCGGGCGACACCGCGGTGACACCGTTCCCGGTCAACGCCACCGACTCGCTCCACGCGACCGATCCGGCATGCGCGGGCTGCCACCTCCAGCTCGATCCGCTCAAGCAGTACTTCCGCCAATCGTGGACGCTGAGCTATCACGATCAGCTCGATACGACCCAGGCGGCGGCCGGCTTCAACATCGGTGGCGTGACCGCGCAAGGCGCGGGCATCGGTGACCTCATGAACACGCTCGCGGCGCATCCGCGGTTCGGCGTCGCGTGGGCGCAGAAGCTCCAGTTCTGGGCGAACTCGACGCCGGCCGACGAGGCCGATCCCGAGGTCCAGCGCATCGCGAAGGTGTTCCACGACAGTAACTACGACTTCAAGACGCTCGTTCGCGAGGTGTTCTCGTCGCCGCTCGTGACGTTCGCCGCGCCGACCAAGACGACCCGCGAGCAAGGCGTCGTGCTCAGCATCTCGCGCCGCGATCAGTACTGCACGTCGCTCTCGAATCGCCTCGGCGTCCCCGATATCTGCGGCATGGTCACGGCACAGCCGACGTCCGCCCAGGCCAAGATCGCGCAACGTGCGCTGCTGCTCCCGGTCGATACGTACTACCGCGCGTTCGCCCTACCCTCGCTGCCGACCGATCCGGATCTGTTCTTCCGGCAGAGCACGGAATCGATGTGCGGCTTGATCGCGGATCAGCTGATCGATCTCAAGACCGGCACCAGCCGGTACGTCAGCACCGATCCGACGACCGCGATCGCGGACTTCGTCGCCACGATCATGAACGTCGCACCCTCGGATCCTCGCAACGCCCCGGCGGTGCAGATCCTCACCGATCACTATGCGGCCGCAAAAGCCACGACCGGCGTGTCGCCGACCGATGCGCTCAAGTCCACCTTCACCACGGCGTGTATCGCGCCGACCAGCGTCATCATCGGCCTGTAAGGAGCGAACCATGGAGAACTCGAGAAGAGGATTTCTTCGCAGTTCGCTCTACGGAGCGGGCTTCCTGGCACTGCGTTCGCTGGCGACTGGCATCCCGGTCAGCATCCTGGCGAACCCGCACAGTGCGCGCGCCGATGTTCCGGCCACGTGTGGACCGAGTCCGCAGTACTTGATCCTGGCGACCTCCGGCAGTGGCGATCCGCTCAACGCGAACGTGCCCGGCACCTACGAGGATGCGGGGGTCTATCACTCCCAAGATCCGACGATGGCGCCGACCGCGATGACGTTCGGATCGCGCTCGCTCAAGGCGGCGCTGCCGTGGACCCAGTTGTCGTCGAGCATCCTCGCCAGGACCTCGTTCTTCCACCACGGCACGTACACCAACGGTCACGGGGATGCGCCGAAGGTCAATCGCTTGATGGGTGCGGTCAAGCGCCAGGAGATGTTGGTCTCGCTGATCGCGAAGACCAATGCGGCATGCATGCAGACCGTCCAGCAGCAACCCGCCGTGCTGTCGCGCAACTTGATCACGTTCGCCGGCTCGGTCCTGCCGACGCTGTCACCGCCGAACCTGCAAGCCGTGCTGGCGGCGCCGACCGGTCCCCTCGCCCAGCTCCAGACGCTGCGCGATCAGGACGTCAACAAGCTCAACGATCTGTTCAAGACCACCGGCAACACCGCGCAGCGCGCGATCCTCGACAAGTACGCGCTGTCGCAGACCGAGGCGCGTTCGCTGTCTCAGCAGCTACTCTCGGACCTCTCGGCGATCAAGGGCACCACGCGCCAGGATCAGAACATCGCCGCGGCGGTGCTCATCAAGATGAACGTCACGCCGGTCGTGGTGATGAACTACAGCTTCGGTGGCGACAACCACGGCGATACCGGCCTCGCCGGCGAGGCGAAGGAGACCCTCGCGAGCACGCTCGCGATCACCGATCTGATCGCGCGGCTTTCGCAGCCCGCGTACAACCTACAGGACAAGGTCACGATCGCGTTCCAGAACGTTTTCGGACGCACGCTCAAGATGGATAGCCACAGTGGCAACCCCGACGGGCGCAATCACAACGCGACGCACCACTGCTCGGTCTTCATCGGCGCCGGCTTCAAGGGCTCGGTGATCGGTGGCATCGAGCTCAACTCGAGCGGCAACGACTATCGTGCGACCGGCTTCGACGCCACGACCGGCTCGATCAGCGATTCCGGCGACGTGCCGTACGAGCAGACGCTCGGGGCGGCGGGCAAGACGCTCGGCGCGGCGTGCGGTGTACCTGCGTCCGTGCTCGACGATCAGATCACGCTCGGCAAGGTCGTACCGGCGGCGCTCGTCTAGAGACGCCAGGGCCGCCAAGGGTCCGAAGCGCTAGTCGACGATGTCGAACACGAGGTCCACGCGCTTGCCCTTACGCTCGACGTGGATCGTGATCTTGTCGAGGGCCTCGACCTCGGCGACCGCCTGGTACGCCTGCATCAGATCATCGACTGGATGGCCCTCGACGTCGAGGACGACGTCGCCGTCGACGAGGCCGGCCTTCGCGGCCAGCGAGCTCGGTTCGATCTTGTAGAGCTGCTGGCCGTGGACCGCGCCATCGCGCACGGCCGGCACGATCTCGAAGCCACGCGTGAGTAGTGCGGGCGCAGCGCCGAGCGCGGTCGCCATCGCGCGCGGCACGCGGAACTTGTTCTTGCCGTTCGCTTTGATCTTCGTGAGATCGACGGGCGCGCCCCGGACCACCATGATCGTGTGCGGACGCTGGCCACGCTCGACGATGATCTTCGTCGATCCGACCGGCAGGTTGCGGAGCGCATCGATCAGCTGGTCCCCGCCGAGGATCGCGCGCCCACCGATCGTGCGCACGATGTCTCCGACCTCGAACTGCAGATGGATCGTGATCAGCAGGTCGGTGATCCGCACACCACTGGGCTTGCCGTTGACCGTCATCGGCGTCGATAACGGGCCGCGCTTCAACGCGGCTTGCAGCAAGTTCCAGTCGTCGTCGTCGAGCTTGGAGCTGCTCGACGCCGCGCCATGGACCACCAGATGGATCAGAAGTGGCTTGCCGCCGCGTACGACATCGAACACGTACACGCCCTCGCTGATGCTCAGGCTGTCACCGGCCGGAGCGCCGTTGACGTAGCGCAGGACGTCGCCGGGCTGGAGCCCGATCTCCATGTACTCGGGCGCTGCATCGACGGGCACGAGCGAGCCTCCAGGCTCCTCGGTTGCCGCCGGGAGGTCCTTCCGGAACGCGTGAAAGCTGAACTCCTTGTCGAGCTCGATCGAGACGAGCTTGGTGGGCGGAGCAGCCATCGCTGAGGCGGCCAGCGTCAGACCGACCAAGCCGACCAAACACGTCTTCAACCCATTGGTGCGCACATCCCGGTAGGGCGGCGAGGCCTTTGGGGCAGCACAAATTTGATCTCACCCCACCCGGTTGGCGAGGCGCGACAGCTACATGGAAGCGTTACAGTGCGCGCATGGCAGCCGCGGTCAGTCCGCACCCCGTGGGTTCGGGTGCAAAGCCGAAACCCGAGGACAAGCTCGAGCTTCGTAGCTATCTCGGCGTGTTCAAATATTCTCGTCGTGCGATCCAGCTCGTGTGGTCCACGAATCGCGCGATCACGATCGGGCTCGCGCTCGGCAGCTTGATCGCGGGCCTGTTACCGACCGGAGTCGCCTACATCTCGAAGCGCCTGATCGATGCGGTCGTGGTCGGTTCGCATACCGGCGCCATCGCGGATCGCCACACCGCGATGTGGTGGGTCGGTGCCGAGCTCGCCGTCGTGATCTCGGTCGCGCTGATCTCGCGCACGCTCGGCATCTTGCGCTCGCTGATCCGGCAGCAGCTCGGCCAGCGGATCAATGTCGAGATCCTCGAGAAGGCCCTCACGCTCGAGCTCGTGCAGTTCGAGGACTCCGAGCTCTACGACAAGATGACGCGCGCGCGCCGCGATGCCTCCTCGCGCCCACTCTCGCTCGTGTCGCAGACCTTCGAGCTCGGCCAGAGCATCGTCACGCTCGTCGGTCTCGGCAGCTTGTTGTTCGCGTTCTCGCCGCTCGCACTGGCGATCCTGTTCGTCGCGGCGATCCCGCCATTCCTCTCGGAGCTCAAGTTCTCTGGCGATGCCTTCCGGCTCTCGCGCTGGCGCACGCCCGAGACCCGCGAGCAGCTGTACCTGGAGACCGTGCTCGCACGCGAAGATCACGCGAAGGAGGTCATGCTGTTCGGCCTCGGGCCGCGCTTCCTCGTGCGCTATCGCCAGATCTTCGACAAGCTCTATGCAGGCGATCGCAAGATCGCGATCAATCGCGGGTTGTGGGGCCTCGCGCTCGGCACGCTCGGCACGCTCGCGTTCTACGGCATGTACCTGTGGATCGCACTCGCCGCGATCGGTGGTGCGATCACGATCGGTGCGATGACGATGTACGTCTACGTGTTTCGCCAAGGTCAGAGTGCGCTCTCGAGTGCGCTCGGCGATGTCGGCGGCATGTACGAGGACAACCTGTACCTGTCGAACCTCTACGAGTTCCTCGATACCAAGACCTCGGCCGCGGGGGGAACCGAGAAGACGGGGCCAGATCCGAAGGATGGCGTGCGCTTCGAGGAGGTCTCGTTCAAGTATCCCGGCTCGCACGAGATCGCGCTCGAGAAGGTCGACCTCCACATCAAGCCCGGCTCGAAGCTCGCGATCGTTGGCGAGAACGGCTCCGGCAAGACCACGCTGATCAAGCTGCTCACGCGGCTCTACGAGCCCACGACCGGCCGGATCACGCTCGACGGGCGCGACCTGCGCGAGTGGGATCCGGTCACGCTGCATCGCCGGATCGGCGTGATCTTTCAAGACTTCGTGCGCTATCAGCTCAAGGTCGGCGAGAACATCGGCGCCGGCGATGACCGTGCGTACGACGATCGCTCGCGCTGGGACGAGGCCGCCGAGCACGGGCTCGCCAAGCCGTTCATCGAGCCGATGCCGGACCAGTTCGACACCCAGCTCGGCAAGTGGTTCAAGAATGGTCGCGAGCTCTCGCTCGGGCAGTGGCAGAAGATCGCGCTCGCGCGCTCGTTCATGCGCAAGGATGCGGACATCCTCGTGCTCGACGAGCCGACCGCCTCGATGGATGCCGAGGCCGAGTTCAAGATCTTCGAGCGCTTCCGCGAGCTCACCGATGACCGGATCGCGATCGTGATCTCGCACCGGTTCTCCACGGTTCGCATGGCCGATCAGATCATCGTGCTCGACCACGGCAAGGTGATCGAGAGTGGCACCCACGACTCGCTCCTCGCCGAGAACGGTCGCTACGCCAAGCTGTTCAATCTGCAGGCCGCCGGCTACCGCTGATTTTCTCGCTTGCTCGCGCCGCCCTAATCCTCTATCTGTGTCCGCCTGGGTCGCGAGCCGAGGGCTCGTTCGCGATCGTGTGAATGTCATGGCGACGTACGAAGAAATCCCCACGATGGGCGTGCCGATCAAGGCATGGATCGACGGTGTTGGCGTCGAGGATCAGGCGCGCAAGCAGCTGATGAACACCGCGCTGTTGCCGATCGTGTTCCATCACGTCGCGGCAATGCCCGACGTCCATTTCGGCATCGGTGCGACGGTTGGCAGTGTCGTGGCGACGCGCGGTGCGATCATCCCGGCCTCGGTCGGGGTCGATATCGGTTGCGGTATGGTCGCGGTCGAGACCGATCTGACCGCGAACCAGCTCCCGAATTCACTGAAAGACCTGCGCGCGGCGATCGAGAAGGCGGTCCCGCACGGCCGCACGTCGAATGGCGGGCGCGGCGACCGCGGCGCGTGGCATGAGCTGCCCGCGACGACCGAGCGCGCCTGGAAGAAGCTCTATAGCGACTACGAGGCGATCCAGGCGAAGCACCCACGTATTCGCGGAGGTAACGACGTCAATCACCTCGGCACGCTCGGCACGGGCAACCACTTCATCGAGGTCTGTCTCGACGAGGCGGAGCACGTGTGGTTCATGCTGCACTCGGGGTCTCGCGGTGTAGGCAATCGCATCGGCTCGTACTTCATCGAGCTCGCGAAGCAGGACATGCATCACCAGCTCGGTAACCTGCCCGACAAGGACCTCGCGTACCTGCGCGAGGGCACGGTTCACTTCAACGATTACGTCGATGCGGTCAGCTGGGCGCAGCGCTATGCGATGACGAATCGCACGCTGATGATGGAGGCGGTGATCACCGCGGCACGCAAGCAGCTGCCGAAGTTCGCGCTCGGCAAGCACGCGGTGAACTGCCACCACAACTACGTCGAGAAAGAGCACCACTTCGGCGAAGATGTTTTCGTGACGCGTAAGGGTGCGGTCCGCGCGGGCCTTGGCGAGCTCGGTATCATTCCGGGCTCGATGGGCGCGCGCAGCTACATCGTGCGCGGCAAGGGCAACGAAGATTCGTTCTGCTCGTGCTCGCACGGCGCCGGGCGCGCGATGTCGCGGGGCGAGGCGAAGCGCCGGTTTACCGTCGAGGATCACGAGAAGGCGACCGCGGGGATCGAGTGCCGCAAGGACGAAGGCGTGATCGACGAGACGCCGATGGCGTACAAGCCGATCGACAAGGTGATGGCCGCGCAGACGGAGCTCGTCGAGGTCGTGCACGAGCTGCGTCAGGTCGTGTGCGTGAAGGGTTGATGGCGAAGGCAAAGCCAAAGGCTGCGCCGCGGATTCGCCGAGCACCCGAGGATGCGCGCCAGCACATCCTCGATGCCGCCGATGCCGTGTTCGCGCGCAGCCTGCCCGATGCGGTCGGCCTGCGCGACATCGCAGCCGAGGCGAAGATCTCGCACGGCCTGATCACGCACTACTTCGCGACCTACGAGAACCTCGTGATCGCCTCGATCGCGCGGCGGTTTGCGGCGGCACGCGTGAACGCGGGCCAGCACCTCTCGAGCCTCGGAGGTGACGACACGCCGCTGATCGCGATCCTCACCGACTTGCTCGCGGACAAGACCCTCACGCGCTTGGTCGCGTGGTCGAGCATGACCGGTCAGCACGAGCAGTTCTTGAGCACGCAGAACTTCTCGACGATGATCGATGCGATGGAAGCCGAGCTCGTACGCCGCAAGCTACCGGTCTCGCGCGAGTCGCTCGAGCTCGGGGTGATGCTCACCATCTCGACCGTGCTCGGATGGTCGATCATCGGTGGTGCGCTCGAGCGCGCGGCCGGGCGCACGCCGCTGACGTCCGAGCAGCTCCGGAGCGAGCTCCGGCATCTCACCCGCGGCTACTTGATGGTGCGTCGCTGATGCGGCTGCCGGTCGACGTCGATGGCTCGCGCGGCGAAGGCGGCGGCCAGATCCTGCGGACCTCGCTCGCGCTCGCGATCATCACGAACCGCAAGCTGCGGATGAAGCGGATCCGAGCGGGTCGCAAGCGCCCGGGGCTTCAACCGCAACACCTCGCGTGCGTGAAAGCCGCGGCGCGGCTCTGCAATGGCAAGGCGAGCGCACCGGGGGGCGGCGAGCTCGAGGCCGGCATGCAGGAGCTCGAGCTCGTTCCGGGTGCGGGCATGCAGCCCGTGCTCGAGATCGATATCGGGACGGCGGGATCGACGACCTTGTTGCTCCAAACGATCATCGTGCCCGCGCTCGCGAGTGGCTTGGCGCTGCGCTGCGTGGTCACCGGCGGCACGCACAACCCGATGGCGCCGCCGTTCGAGTTTCTCGATCGCGTGTTCGCACCGCATCTTCGTGCGATGGGCGGCAAGCTCACGTTCACGCTCGAACAGCACGGCTTTCTGCCGAAGGGTGGCGGCAAGATCGTCCTCGAGATCGCGCCCAGCAAGCTCGCGCCGATCGAGGTGCTGACCGCCGGTCCGATCATCGCGCGCCGCGCCACCGCGATCGTCGCAGGGATTCCGCGCCACGTCGCCGAGCGCGAGATCGCGATGGCCGAGGAGCGGCTCGACAAGCCCGTGTGCGAGATCCGCGAGTTCGCGAAGCTCGGCCCGCACAACCTGTTCATGGCCGAGGTCGAGCTCGCGAGTGGCGTGCGCGAGCTATGCACGGCGCACGGTCGCAAGGGCTATCCCGCCGAGGATGTCGCCGACGACGCGCTCGACATGCTCGAGGATTTTCTCGAGGCCGGAGTGCCGGTCGGCGAACATCTCGCGGATCAGTTGATGCTGCCGCTCGCGGTCGCGGGTGGCGGCAGGTTTCGCTGCGCCGATCTCTCGCTCCACGCGAGGACCAACCTCGAGACCATCCAGGCGTTCCTCGACCTCCCGATCCGGACCGAGAAGCACGCGAGCGGCTTCGACGTGATCTTCGGCTAAGTCCCGTTGCCGACGCCCCAGGCATAGTCGAGATCGGCGATCCGTTCGAGCAGTGTCTCGAGATCCGGATCCTTCGCGGCCTGGACCCTCTCCAAGGCGCGCGCCCCTGCGTCGAAGTCAGCGCGGCCAGCATCGTCGAACACGTAGAACTTCAAGCGCGCAACGCCGGCCAGGCGCGCCGCCAGGATCTGGAGCATCGTCATCAGCTCGCGATTCCCGCCGAACGCCCCACAGCCCCAGAAGCCCGTGCGCACCTCGCACGGCGTGCCCGGCCAGATCCTCGCGGACTCGGCAACGGCGGCTGCAAATCCGGTGACCGCATTGAACACGATGTAGTCGATCTGCGGGCGGGTGTACTCGCCTCGTCCGATCGGTGCCGCGATCGCGATCAGGTTGCTCTTCGGTGCGGGGCGATGCACCTGCACGGCTCCACGGATCGCCTTGGCATCGCTGACGCCGAAGCGATTACCGTAGAGCCCGTACGGTCGGCCCGCGACCAGATCCGGCTTGGTGTCGAGCGTGATGCGCCGCTCGACGCCGGAGATCAAGATCGGGGTCGGGCGACCGTTGTCTTCGGTCAAGGCGACGAGCTTCTCCGCGCGCATCGCCTCGCGAATCGATCCGAGAGCGGGATGTTCGCAGCACTGGAGCTCGTCCTGCGCGAGCAGGCTCGAGCCGTACGCGACGAACAAACTCGGATCGGCAAAGTTGACGTGCCACACGCCCGAGCTGTCGCCCGCGTAGTCGTAGTAACCGGGCAGCCGGACCACGTCGGTCGCCGCGAGGTGCGTGACTCCTGGCTCGAAGTCCCAGCGCGTGACGGTGATCGCACCTTCGGGCGCTGGTCCCGCCATCGCGAACGAGTGAACGAGCTGTTTGTTCCCGTCGTGGAGGATCGGCGGGTGCTCGCGCATCAGCTCCGCCGCCACGTACTCACGCCTCAGCAAGCAGTTCATGCTGACCAAGATGGTGTCATTTTTACAATATGGCAACTACAAACAAGTTCTCGTCGAGAACCAGAGGTCGTAGTCGCCGAGTCCGCCTGCGCGCGTCGACGCGAACCACAGCGTGAGCCGATCGTCGGAGAGATCCGGATCGGCGGCACTCGAGGCGTCGTCGAGCTCCGCGATGTTGGTCGCGTTCCCGAAAGCCGCGCTCGAACTCGCTCGGGTGGCCTCGTGCAACCGGGCGGTCGTCTCGGTCGAGTACACGAGGTCGAGCTGGTCGCCGCTGAACGAGCCGAAGCCTTCTCCATCACTCGTCTGCGTCAACGGCATCGGCGTTGCGCTGGACCATGCCGCACCGACGGTGGTGCGCGTCGCTTGGTAGGAGTGCCACAGCTGATCGGTCGCCAGAGTTCCGGTGAACATGATCGTGAGGCCATCTGCCGACAGATCCGGGCCGCCCTCGATCGAGAAGCCCGTGCCCGTGATGCCCGCACCGCCGAGTGGGGTCCACGTATCGAAGGTCGTCGCGCGCGTCGCGTACTGCACGCCCGAGCCCCAGAACAGCTCGAGCCCCTCGAGAGAATCGCTCGGATCTTCGGCCGCGCCGATGCTCGGAGTAAACACCACGAGCGTCGGCGGTTGCCACGGGCTCGTCTCGCTCACCCGGACCGCCTGATACATCTGATCGCTGGAACCACCTCGGCGCGAGGCGAAGTAGAGCGTGAGCTTGTCGTGCGACATGTGCGGACCCCATTCGAGCGCCGTCGAATTGAGTGCGGTGACATTCGTCGGTGCGCCCCACGCGGAGAACCCGGTGCACGCGGCCGGAGCATCCGTTCCGCTGTCGACACCTCCATCCAGGCTGCGCGCGAGCCCGTCGAACCCGATTCGCCCACAGGCGGTCATCAGGCACAACGATAGGAGCCGCCTCACCCGCTAGAGAGTAGCAGCTAACGCTAGCGCAGCGCCGAGATCGCGAGCCAGGCCCAGCCCGCGAGGAACAGCAGGCCGCCGACGGGCGTGATGGCGCCCAGCACCTTCACGTCGCTGAGCGCGAGCGCGTACAAGCTGCCCGAGAACAGCACGATGCCACCCGTGAACAGCCAGCCCGACAGGCGCGCGCCTACCATGCCTCCGGCGATCGCCGCGCACAGCACGATCGCGAGCGCGTGATACATCTGGTAGCGCGCGGCGGTCTCGAACACCGCGAGCGCCTTCTCGCTCAACCGCTCCTTGAGTGCGTGCGCACCGAAAGCACCCGCGGCGACGGCAATCGCGCCATTGATCGCACCAGCAGCCAAGAGCTGTGGATTCATGCTGCACCTTGTAGCGCGACCGCGTACTTCACGCCCGCGCCATCCATCGCTCTCTTGATCCGCTCCATCGTCTCGGCGGTCGTGGCGGCGTACTTGTCGCAGGTCGTCCACGGCCGCACTTGCAGCTTCACGAGCGCGTCGGTGATCTCGAAGATTTCGATCGTTGGCTCGGGCGCATCTGGCGCGCTGATCAACACGCCCGAGAGCAGCGCGCGAATCTGCGCGAGGTCTGCTTTTTGATCGACGCTGACGATCAGATCGAGCCGCCGCCGGCCGAGCACGGTGAGGTTCTCGATCGGCGCGGCGATGATCTGGCCGTTCGGGATCGTGATCTCGCGGTTGTCCGAGGTGATCAGCACGGTGTTGAACACCTTGATCGCGTCGACACGCCCCGTGTACTTGCCGATGATCACGAGGTCCTGGATCTTGTAGGGTCGCAGCACGATCAGCATCACGCCGGCCGCGAAGTTCGACAGCGATCCTTGCAGCGCGAGGCCGACCGCCAGGCCCGCCGCACCCAGCACCGCGACCACCGCGGTCGTCTTGATCCCGACGGTATCGAGCGACGCGATGATCACGACCACGAACAACACCGCGTATGCGACGTCGCCGAGGAACTTGCGCAGCGAGACATCCATCTTGCTGCGTTCCATCACGCGATCGAGCGCGCGCAGGACCACTCGGGTCAGCCAACGGCCGATGAGGAAGATCGTCACGGCGAACAGGAGCTTGATCCCGATCGGGAGCAAGTGAACGTCGGCCCAGTGGACGACGTCGTCGAGCGTGATGGTCATCGCTGCTCAGCGATCCCACGGAGGCGGACTGAGCGCCTTCGCGAGATGATCGAGGAAGAGCGTGAGGCGCGGCGGCAGGTTGTGACGCGCCGGATAGACCGCGTGGACCTCGGTCTGCTTCGTGCTCCAGTCCGGCAGCACGCGGAGGAGCCGGCCCGCGGTCAGATCTTCGGAGACCATGAACTCGGAGAGCAGCGCGACGCCACCGCCAGCGAGCGCGACATCGCGCACCGCACCGTAGTTGTTGCTCGCGAACCGCGCCGGGCGCCCGAACTCGTGGGTCTGGTCGCCGTTGAACAGCGTCCACGCTTGGGTCGCGGTGGTCGGCGTGAACAGCACGTGCTCGGCCGCATCGAGATCGTCGATCGACTTCATCGGCGTCCTCGCGAGGTACGCGGGCGAGGCCGCCAGCACCAGCGACAGCGAGCACAGCTTGCGCGCGATCAGGGTCGATTCCGGCATCGGTCCGAACCGCACCGCGACATCGAAGCCGTCCTCGATCAGATCGACGACTTCATCGGAGCTCTCGAGCTCGATGTTGATATCGGGATGGTTCGCGAGGAACGCAGCGACGATATCGCCGAGCCAGCGCGTCGAGAAATCGACCGTCGCGGTGATCCGCAAGCGGCCGCGTGGCGTCGCTTGCATGTCGGTGACGAGCTGCTCCGCCGCGAGGACGTCGTGGACGATCCGCGAGCAGCGCTCGTAGTACATCTCACCGATATCCGTGAGGGCGAGCTTGCGCGTCGTCCGCTGGACGAGCCGCACGCCGAGCCGTTCCTCGAGCTGCGCGAGCTTGCGGCTCACCGTCGATTTCGGCAAACCCAATGCATCCGCCGCACCCGTAAAGCTCTTGGTTTCGGCGACCTTCGTGAAGACAACGATGTCGTTGAGGTCCATGACCGCTATGCTCGCTAGGTGTCGCGATACCACGAGCTGGCTGCGAAGGTCGACGAGTTCTTCGCAAGAGTGGAAGGCCGGCACGGCAACGATATGCAGTGCGCATCGGGTTGCTCGGATTGCTGTCACGTGCGTCTGTCGGTCACCCACGCCGAGGCCGATCAGATCCGGACGCTGCTCGCGGCGATGCCGGCACCGCGGCGCGCGCAGCTCGGGACGGGCCCCCTCGATCGCTGTGCCGCGCTCTCGTCGGAGGGTCGCTGCCAGATCTACGAGGCGCGGCCGTTCGTGTGTCGCACGCACGGCGCACCGATCCGGATGACCCAGAACTCCCTGCCGGTGATCGAGTCCTGCTTTCGCAACTTCGTCACGGTGGTGCCGGACGCCGATTGCGTGCTCGATCAAACCACGCTGTCGGCCCTGACCCTCACGGTCGATCGTGCCGAGGGTGGTGATGGTTCGCGGATCGACCTCGCGGAGCTGATCGCGAGCTGCTAAGGTCCGCCGCCATGTCGTACGTCGACCTCGATCATCCGCGATTCACGAAGGCCGAGCTCGAC
>JANXOP010000063.1 GCA_025357755.1 Kofleriaceae bacterium
GCGGCGTTCGGCACCATGACCTCGACCGCGAGCGCGCGTCCCGAGCCCGAAGCCTTCGGGATCAGCGTCTGCGAGATCACACCCTCGAGCACGAACGACAACACCGCGCGGATCTGCGCCTGCTGGTGCGACGGGAATACGTCGACGATCCGGTTGATGCTCTGGATCGCCGAGTTGGTGTGCAGCGTGGCAAAGCAAAGGTGACCGGTCTCCGCGACGGCGAGCGCTGCTTCGATCGTCTCGAGGTCGCGCATCTCGCCGACGAGCACGACGTCCGGATCCTGGCGCAGGATGTACTTGAGCGCGCGCTTGAACGAGGTGCTGTCGCGCCCGATCTCCCGCTGGTTGACCAGGCACTGCTTGTGCTGGTGCTGGAACTCGATCGGATCTTCGATCGTGACGATGTGACCGCGCTGGGTCGAGTTGATCCGATCGATCATCGACGCGAGCGTGGTCGACTTGCCCGAACCTGTCGGACCGGTGACCAACACGAGGCCGCGTGGCCGGTCGCAGAGCTCGGTGACCACCGGGGGCACGCCGAGGTTCTCGAGCGGAATCACCTGATACGGCACGAGCCGGAACGCGCCGGCGACGCACGACTGCTGCATGTAGACGTTCGCGCGGAAGCGGGCGAGGCCACGGATCCCGAACGAGAAGTCGATCTCGAGGTCCTCCTCGAAGCGCAGCTTCTGCGCGTCGTTCATGACCGAGTAACACAGGGTCTTGGTATCGACCGGACCGAGCGGATCGGTCTGCAACCGGACGAGCTCGTTGTCGATGCGAAGCCGCGGCGGCGAGCCTGCGGTGATGTGGAGATCCGACGAGCCCTTCTCGAGCATCGCCTTCAAGAGGGCTTGCAGGCTGAGCTGCGCCACTAATCATCCCCGCGCGGGGCAGGGAGACCAAAGATCGATCTCGTCATCTTAGTCGTCCACCGTGGTGCGCAGGACCTCTTCGGGCGTCGTCATGCCCTCGAGGATCTTCGCGATGCCGGCCTGGCGAAGACTCTGCGTGCCGCCGCGAATCATCTCGGTCTTGATCTCGGCGCCCGAGGCACCCTGGAGCACGAGCTCCTTGAGCGGATCGGTGAACGGCATGACCTCGTAGAGCGCGACGCGGCCCTTGTAGCCAGTGTTGTTGCAGACCTGGCAGCCGCGGCCCTTCATGATGGTGGCCTTGCGAATCTGCTCTTCGCCCATGCCCATCTTCGCGAGCGCTTCGGGATGCTTCTCGCCCGCGATCTTGCAGCCTTCGCAGATCCGCCGCGCGAGGCGTTGCGCGACGACGAGGTTGACCGAGGCCGTCACGAGGAACGGCTCGATACCCATGTTCAGGAGGCGCGACACCGTCGACGGTGCGTCGTTGGTGTGGAGCGTCGAGAGCACGAGGTGTCCGGTGAGGGCAGCCTTGACCGCGATCTCGGCGGTCTCGAAATCGCGAATCTCGCCGACCATGACGATGTTCGGATCCTGGCGAAGGAACGCGCGCAGCGCGGCCGCGAAGTTCAACCCGATATCCTCGTGCATCTGCACCTGGTTGATGCCGTGGAGGTTGTACTCGACGGGATCTTCGGCGGTGCTGATGTTGCGGTCGGTGGTGTTGAGCTCCGAGAGCGCGGAGTAGAGCGTGGTGGTCTTGCCCGAGCCGGTGGGGCCGGTGACGAGCACCATGCCGTACGGCTTCTTGATCGCGTACTTGAAGTCCTCGAGCGGCTTGATATCGAAGCCGAGCTTCGTCATGTCGAGCTGCAGCGACGTCTTGTCGAGCAGACGCATGACGATCTTCTCGCCGTACAGGGTCGGCAAGACCGAGACGCGGAAGTCCATCTCGCGATTGCCGCCGATCTTGAGCTTGATGCGACCGTCCTGCGGCAGCCGGCGCTCGGCGATATCGAGCTGCGCCATGATCTTCAAACGCGAGGTGATCGCGTTACGCAACTTGAGCGGCGGCCGCATCTCCTCCTGGAGAATGCCGTCGATGCGGAACCGCACGCGGAAGCTCTTTTCATAGGGCTCGACGTGGATATCCGAGGCCTTCTTCTTGATCGCCGACAACAGAATTGCGTTGCACAGCTTCACGACCGGCGCCTCGCCGGCTTGGTTCTCGAGATCGACGACGTTGACGGAGTCGCCTTCGCCCGTCGTGTAGTCGACGTTGTCGACGTCGAGCTCGCCGACCATCTGATCGAGGTCGGGACCCTTGTCGTAGTAGCGCGACAGCGCGGCCTCGACGCCCGCCTCCGACGCGACGACCGGCTCGATGTTGTACTGCGTGAGGAACTTGAGCTCGTCGATCGCATAGATGTTCGACGGATCGGCCATCGCGACGATCAACGTCGGGCCGTTGCGACGAACAGGAATGACCTGATGCTTCTCGCAGATCTCGCGCGGCACGAGCTTTAGCACCGCGACATCGATCTCGATCTCACCCAGGTTGATCGAAGGCAGGCTGTACTGCTTTGCGACGAACTGCGTGAGTGCTTGGTCGTTGACGTACCCCAGGCGCGCGAGGGTGGCGCCTAAGCGCTTGCCCGTGCGCTTGGCTTCATCCTGCGCCTGTTGAAGCTGTTGGAGCGAGAGCATCTTCTCTCGCACCAAGAGCTCACCAATTCGGCTCATTGATTACCAGTCTCCCCAAAAAAGCTCAGGTTTTCCACAAGGTAATCCCCAAATCGAGCGCGGGTCAAAGATCTTCCTCGCGCTCGGACAGCTTACTCAGCGAGCAGGGAACGACAACGAGCTGGCGGCCGAGATTCGGCGCTGGGGCTTCAAGCTCGCCGCCTGACTCCGAGGACTACGGAGTCTCGGTGATCGTCAGCTTGTAGTTGTTTGTCGTCAAAGTCGCACCCATCGCCGGGCCGCTAACCTGGACGTAGTAGGTGCCGGCAGGCGCCGTCGCGACGAACGCGCGGATCTTGCCCTGCATCCCCGTGACCGGACTCGCCGACGCGATCGACGAACCACCGGAGTTCAGGATCGAACCGATCAGCGTCGCGCCGTTCGGATCGAACTCGATGACCGCTTCGATGTTCTGGCTTGCGGCCACCGTGAACTTGTACGTGTCCTTGTCTCCGGTCGGACAGATCGCGAGACCCGCGTACGAGATCGACTTGGTCGAGCCGTTGACCGGCGTGATGTACGCGGTCGTGATCGAATCGTTCGGCTCGAGGTTCGAGTCATCTGCACAGACGCCGGTGCCCGCATCGGGGACCGTGCCGCCATTGACGAGGCAGTAGCTCGCGCTGCCACTCGGCACGCACGCGTAGCCGTCCGGGCATGCAGGGCCGTCGCTGCCCGCACCCGTGCAGGTGAATGGCGTCGTGCCGAGATCCGGCGAGTAGGACGAGCATGCGGAGACCAGTGCGAACGAAAGCAAACCAAAGATCTTCATAGCCGTTTCCTAGAACCGGACCGCAGCGGCGGCGCCCTGGTAGTGATCGCCGATGCTCGGCGCGACAATCCACGTCATCTCCGGCGAGGCATTCGTGGTCTTCGCCGCTTGTCCCGACGCGTGCTTGTGCTGCGAATCCTTGTACCAGAAGTAACCGGCAACGGCCGCGCCGACGATGCCGACGCCGAGCGTGATGTTCGAGATGGTCTGATCGCGCTGACCCGCCGATTGGAGGTCGCGATCGTAGCTGTCGAACGGGCACGGCAGCTTCGTGCACGGGCCATACGACGTGGTGTGCGGCGTCTTCGTATCGTCCTGGAGTGCGCTCGCCTGGTTGCCAGCGAGCACGTAGAACCCGATGCCGAGTCCGAGGAATGCGACCGCACCGATCGTGGTCCCCCACTTGAGCTTCTCGAACTTCGCCGAGCCCGCGTCCATCGGGCCCTCGCCCGCGGGACCGGTGACGATCGGCTGGACCTCGACCGGATCATCGGTGTGCTTGTTCTTGTTCAACGGATCTTCATCGTCGTGATGGAGGCGCTGCGTCGGCGTCTTCACCTCTGGCGTGCTGTCATCGGTAAAGTCCGGGAAGAAGCGCGGCTGGACGGTCGCGTCGAGGTTGACCAGGTTCGGGCTCGTCGATTTGCCCGACTTCGCGACCGACGTGCCGGTCTGATCCTTGGCTTCGACGTAGTACTGGATCGACGTGCCCGTGACCTTCGTCGCGGGGATGCGCGCGATCAGCTGCTTGTAGTGCCACACCATCTGCTTGGCGACGAACGTCGAGTCGCCGGCGGCGCGGTAGTAGAGCGTGACGGTCCAGCCCGAGTCTTCCGGCACGAACGCCGAGATATCGAGTGGCTTGCCCGGAGGCGCGTCCTCGACGACTTGATGCTGGAAATCGGTCGCGGCATACGTGCCGGCCGGCTTGATCTTGACGTCCTTCTTCACCGGTCCCTCGACCGGCTTGACCACCTCGGGCGGCTTCTCGGCTGGCTTGCCCGAGAGATCAGCATCGAGCTTCTCGGTCTCGAGCGTCTTCACGCGCTCGCTCGCGGTCTTGCGCTGACCCGCGTCGGCGGGCGCGTCGGAGAGGAACTTGCGGTAGTAGAACAGCGCGTTGTCGGTCTGCTTGTTCTCGTCGAGCGTGAGCGCGATGTTGTAGAGCAGCACCGGGTTGCGAGAGAGCCGGTACGACTCTTTGAACTTCTCGATCGCTTCCGCGAGCTTGCCGGCGTCGTGCGCCGCCTTGCCCTCGCCGAACGCCTTCTTCGCGGCGTCGATCTGGTCCGGCGTCGGAGCGCCCTGCGCGTGCACCTGGTGGGCGAGCGGGGCGACGAGTGCGGCGAGCGCGAACGTGATGATCGGGAAGTATTTACGAGACACAGACCCTCCGGAATGCCCGAGCGCGAACCGCACCCGGGACGTGGGTCTTTATCGCAGACGTTGGGGCGATGCAACGCCTTTACGACGTCGCGCAACGCTTGGTTTCCCGAGGAGCAAAATCAGAACGGATCGACGATCGCGCCGCCGCCCGAAGCCGGCTTCTTCTCGGGCGTCTTTTTGCCAGGTGCCTTCTTCGCGGGTGCGTCACCGAACGGATCGGCGATGCCACTCGCAGCGGGAGCAGGTGCCGTGTGCTTCGGCGCGGGCGCCGGCGCCGTGTGCTGCTTCGGTGCGGGTGCCGTGTGCTTTGGCTCGGGCGTCGCGACCTTGGCGGGCTCGGATTTTATCGGTGCGGGCTGCTCGACGACGGGTACCACGGGTGCCACGGGCGCCACTGCGGGGGACTTCGCGGCGACCGGGTCGGCGGTGGGCGCGGTCTCGACCGGCACCGAGGGCGGCACCGAGGGCTTGGGCTCTTCGATCGGCGTGACGGTCGGCTTGGTGGGCGCGGGGTCAGCCGGTGCAGCGGCCGCAGCGGCGGGCGCCGGAGCGACGGGCGCAGGATCCTTCTTGACCGCCATGGCGATCCCGAACGCGACCGCGCCACCGACGACGAGTGCGCCGACGATCGCGAGCCAGTTCGTGCCCTTCTTCGGGACCTCCATCGGAACGATCAGGCCGCTCTCGATCGCGGCAAGATCAGCCGGGTTCACGGTCAGCCCGGCCGAGGCCGCGTGCGCGATGGCGATCGCCTTGGCGGCTTTCGCTTCCGCCATGCGGACGCGCTCGTCGGCATCGGCGGCATCGCCACCCGCGAAGAACTGCGAGCTGTGGGTCGGGACCGAGGCGGCGGAGGCCTTCGCGCTCGCGAGCTCGTTCGAGATCGCCTGGACGCGACCGTCGGCTTGGTTTGCAAACTGCTCCGCGGCGACGATGCGCTCGTCGGCGCGCGAGAGGCGCATCTTGAGATCGGCGATCACGCCGTCTTGCGTGCCGCCGCTGTTCGCGACGGCGGCGCGGGCTTCGGCCTCGGCGAGCTGACCCTGGAGGCCATCGAGCTGACGGCGCAACGAGGTCTCGCGCTGTTCACCTTCGCGGAGCTGATGCTCGGCGGCGCGCGCTCGGAGCTGGTCCGCTTCGCGGCGCTGTTCGTTTTCGGCCTTGGAGGCATTCTCCGCGGCGTGCCACTGATCCGGATCGGTCAGGGTCTGGTTCGCGCGCGAGATGAAGTCGTCGAGCGAGTTCTCGACGGAGGGCAGCTGGTTTGCTGCCGCTAGCAACGAGGAGGGGCGCTTGCGACGGTTAGCGGCAGCTTTGCCGTTCCCGTTCGGGCCCGAACTGTTGCTTGCCACAGCCGCGGCGACCCCGGTGAGGGTCTGCGCGGGAGAAACGTGTGCGTCCTTGTTCGTTTCAACGGCCATCTTTAGTCTCCAAGAAGACGCGGTAGCTTAGCAGCAGATCGCCCCGCGATCCGATCGAATTTCGCTCTACGAGCGGTATGGCGAAGGGATAGTGACGCGCTCTGAACGTGGTGCCGTCTCGATGATCTCGACCACGTCGATCTCGTCATGAAACGCACGAGCTTCGCGTTCGACCACCTCGGGAGCGAGGAACCCGTGCTCGATGATCGTGTTGCCGATGCGCGAGCGCTTGCCCACCGCGGCCAGGCTCCAGTGCTCCGCCAGCGCTGCGAGCCACTGCTCGTCAGAGATGAGGTTGCGATGGAGAAGGAACTCGCCGAACCGAACAGGCTCGAGCGTGGCGGGTTGAACAGTCGTCGTCGGCATCGTGAGAACGGCGGCACCTTACATAGGGGTAGGAGGTCTGTCTACCGAAACGTTTTCGGCAAACAGCCCACGGGCTTGGAGTTACGCGCCAGTTCGGGCATAAGGCTGCCGATCCTATGGAGCCCACCCAACGCCGAGGCCGTCGTGCGCCGATGGGCGCTCAGGTTCGCAAGAACACCGTCCGACTCTCTCAAGATGTCGCGCACCGGGTGCGCTCGGGACATCCGTGGGTCTATCGCGAGGCGCTCGGCCCGCGTCCGCTCGCGCCCGAGCCCGGCACGCCGATCGATCTCGTCGACCCGGATGGCGAGTTCGTCGGCCGCGGGCTCTACGACGCCGATTCGATCATCGCGTTGCGGGTGTTCGTCCGCAATCCAGACGTCCAGATCGATGGCGCGCTGATCGCCGAGCGCGTCCGCGCGGCCGTCGCGATGCGCAAGCGGATCGTCGCGAACGACAAGCTGCAGTGCATGCGCTTGATCAACGCGGAGTCCGATGGTCTGCCGGGCATCGTCGTCGAGAAGTATGGCGACTATCTCGTCCTCCAGCTCTACACCGCCGCGATCGTCAACGTCCGCGACAGCCTGCTCGACGCGTTGATGGCAGAGGTCAAGCCGAAGGCGATCTACGAGCAGCGTCGCTACCGCTCGCTCGGCGGCGATGCGCCGCGCCAGGCCGGCGCCGACCTCGTTCGTGGCGATCCAGCCCCGGTCGAGATCGTCGTCACCGAGGACGATCTCAGCTTCGTCTGCGATGTCACCTCGCCGCTCTCGACCGGCTTGTTCGCCGATCTGCGCGAGGGTCGCCGCGCGGTTCGCCAGTGGGCGAAGGGCCGCAGCGTCCTGAACCTATTTTCGTACACCGGTGCGATCTCGGTCTACGCGCAAGCCGGTGGCGCGACCGAGGTCGTAGCGATCGATGTCGCTGCGAAGGCCCACGCACGCGCGCGTCGCAACTTCACCGCATCGGGCTTCGATGCCGAGAAGCCCGAGCACATCGTCGGTGACGTGTTCAAGGTGCTCGCGCGGTTCACCGAACGCGGTCGCAAGTTCGACATGGTCGTCGTCGACCCGCCGGCGTTCGCGAGCGCGGCGGCACGCGGTGGCAAGCCGTGGAGCGCGATGCGCGACTACTCCGAGCTGATCGCCGCGGCGCTCGAGGTCACCGCGCCGGGTGGCCTGCTCGTGGCCGCCTCGTCGACGCACAAGATGACCTCGCAAGAGTTCGAGCTCGCGCTCGCTGATGGTGCGTATGCGGCGGGCACGCGGTTGCAGATCGTCGATCGTCGCGGCCTGCCGCCCGACTTTCCAACCCTGCCGGGCTTCCCGGAGGGCAACTACTTGAAGTTTGCCGTCGCCGTTCGCGGCTAGTTGCCGCGCGGTCGCAGCTTGGTGATGCCGGCAAGGCGTTCGGTCCCGCTGGCAAGGCGGTCGACCGACACGTCGGGAGTCGCGATCTTGGGCGGCCGATCCGGCATCGGCTCCAACGTCGCGATCTGATAGGTCGCCGCGTCGAGCACGCGTTGATCGACATGACCGCGGACCCCCGCGACGAGCGTCGCGCAGGCTTCGGCGAGCGCGAGCAGGGCGATCCCTGGATTCACGAGTCCGTCGTCGACATATTCGATGGTACGCGCGATCACGAGCGCGAGCGGCGACCCGACCTCGCGCAGCGCGGTCAGCAGGAGCTGAACGGTCGCGGCATCGCGATCGGGTGCCTCGTGCACGAGCTTCGTGATCGCTGGCTCGATCTGGTCGAGGCTCGAACCGGTCCCTGTCACGACGCGGGCCCGATGGCAGGCCCGGCGAGCTCGGTGGGCGTCAGCGCGGGCTCGAGCGTGTCGCGCTCCGAGTCGAGCGGATCCGGCCCGCCGTCGCGCACGAGCGCCTGTGCGCTGCGCAGCCTCAAGAACTCGAGGAACGCGATCGCGGTCGGCAGTTCGATCGCGGCGATCGTTTCGATCAGGTCGCGCGCGCGGCGACGCAGCGCCTCACCCGGTGCCTCGGTTCCGTGCACGACGGGCGGACCGGCGGTGGGCAGCTCGCTCGGCACTTGTACCTGACCCCACGGCGGCTCGTTCGTGGTCGTGATTTCGTGTTGCTCGAGCCAGGTCTGGATGTGCCAGTGCAGGAGCTCGGCACGATACGAGAACCAGCGTTCGCGCTCGGCGGGGTAGGCGAGCAGGACGTCCTTGAATCGGCGAAACGCGCCCTTGCCATCGACCGAGATGATCAGCCGCTCGCGCAGCGGCTCGTCGGTGACCGAGCCGACGAACTTCTCCATCCAGCGGTACTGCTCGCGCGACGAGGCGGGCTCGACGCGGAGGTAATTCCGGATGTTCTCCGAGACCTGCTGGCGGTTGAGGGCGGCCTCGGGATCACCCGTGGTGATGGTGGTCACCCGGCCGGTCTGGAGGTCGAGGTAGCTGTCGGTATCGGGCGAATTTCGCTCCACCGCGATCTCGAGGGCATCCCAATCGAGGTCGAGCTGAATCGGCCCGCGCGCAGCGGCGGTCACAGGAGGTCGAACAGGCATAAGTTAAGGGAGCTCGCCCACTTGCCGGTGGGACAGACAGCGCCAACGGTTAGGGTACTGGGTAGGTACGGCTCTGGCAAGCACTGCGCTTGACACGGCGGGCCGGTAGAGTAAGGTCCGCCGCCCATGGCGCGCGTTACCGTCGAAGATTGTCTCGAGAAGATCCCTAATCGCTTCGCCCTGGTCGTGCTCGCCTCCGAGCGCGCTCGCCAGCTGTCGCGCGGCGCCACCCCCGGCGTCGATTGCGACAACAAGCCGGCAGTCACCGCGCTGCGCGAGATCGCAGACGGTCAGGTGAAGTTCCGTGAAGATGTGAAGTCGGTCGTCGTCGAGTTCATCATCGAGCGTCGTAAAGCCGGCTTCATGTGATTTCGCTGCCGATTGTTCATCGGTTCGCAGGCTGAAAACTGGCCCACGTCGCGCTTCGCCGCGATGGTCGGGCGGTGGACCCGAGACTCAACTCCACGCGCCAACTCGGGCGCGGTGAGCTCGTTCGATTTCTGTACCGGCTCGGCCGGCAGCAAGCGAGCGGCGTGCTCACGATCCGTGCAGCGAGCACCAGCACGAGCGTGCGCGGTGAAGTCTTCGTGCTGCGGCGCGGTGCGATCATCCTCGCCGAGGGCGAGCTCGCGAAGCGCACGCTAGTCTCGCGGCTCGTGCGGCTGGTCTCGATCGAGTCCTGCAGCGCGCTCTTCGAGGGCGGCGTGACCGCGTCTCCGCCAGGCCCGCAGCATCAGCTTCCGCTCGCGGGATGGGCACGCACGCATCTCGAAGCGCAGCTCGACAACTCGCTCGCCGAGCGGCTCGTGCGAGAGCTCGCGGGTATCCGGCTCTCGGTACGTGCGGAGCTCGCCCCCGACGAGGCCTCGTGCGACGAAGCGGATCGCCGGATCCTCGCGGCGATGGCGCAGCCACGCCGGCTCGATCAGATCTGGCCGCTCGCGCGCACGCCGCGGTTCCGGATGCTGGCGTTCCTGTGGTTCCTGCGCGCGATCGATGCGCTCGAGGTCGAGGGTGTGGTCGCGGAGCGCAGCGCGCCGACCGCGGTGCCACGCGTCGTCGATCCCCAGCGTTCGGCAGCCGCACGCATGCTCGGCCTCACGATCGATGCTGACGTCGAGACGATCAAGCGTGCCTATCGCCGGCTCGCGCGCTCGCTCCACCCCGATCTCCAGCCCGAGGCCGATGGCGCGCGTCGCCGCACGCTCGAGGCGCGCTTCGCGCAAGTCACCGCCGCGTACGAAGCGCTGATCTAGGGCGGCGCGAAGATCCAGCCGTCGTCGATGAACACGCCCTCGGGCTGTTCCCACCCTTCGCGCGCCCAGCGATAGGCGGTGTACGCCGAGATCACGGCATCGAAGCAGTGATCGTTGCCGAGCACTTCTTCGCGCGCCATCCGGCTCTGTGGCGCGAACGAAAGATCGGTGAGCTGCTCGAGGATCATCGCGCGTGTCCGCCATGGATCCGCGTCATGCTTGTAGCCGCGCGCGGCGCGCTGACCGCACAGCACGCTGATCGTGGCGGCGGGCGAGACCTCGAGCAGGTTCTCGTGCAGCTGGTAGCCCGCGCCACGCAAGCGACGACGGAGCTGACCCGCACGCGCGGTGATCGTCGAGTTCGCGGTGCCGAGCTGCGAGACCGGCAACAGGCCGCGCTGATACGTCATCACGACATCGGTCGCGCGATGCGCGTACGGTGCGAGCCGCGCCTGGGCCGCGTGCTGGAGGCGCGGGCGCTGCGGGCTCGAGCCCATCTGCTCCGCGGCGACTTCTTGGACCATCGCTCGCCCGCTGGTGCGCAGCCAGACCACGGCTGGCACCGCACACGACTCCATCCCCGGGCAGACCGGGATCTCGCATCGGTTGCAGGCGGTCGTGGTCAACGGTGCGTCGATCGCGATGACGCGGTCCGAAGACGGCTCACCGAGCCGATTGATCAACGTGTCGTCGGTCCACAGCTGCTTGGCCGCCGATCGAGTCGCGACCTCGATGACCTCTGCCCCGTTCGGGCCGCTACGGAGCTCTGCCAGAGCGGTGGTCTTGCCTCGACCACCGCCAAGATCGACTCCGACAAAGCGTGAGAACGAGCGCTGCACCCGGCTTCCCGGACCTTTGTAGCACGTTAGGGAAGTTCGAAATCTTGTTTAGGAGCTGGCATTTGGCCGAAAGTCTTGCGATATGGGGGCGCGCCTGTAAGGGCGCATGGCCGGCTGCGTTGTAGCTCCGGTTTTGTTCGCTTCCCCCTCCGTAGCTATGGACCGTCTCGCCACTTTTCGCGGCTTTATCGAGCGCACTCCGCAGGACCCGTTTCCTCGGTACGGCCTCGCGATGGAGCATCGAACCCGCGGCGAGCTCGACCTCGCGTGGGCAGCGTTCAACGAGTTGATCGAGAAGTTCCCGACCTACGTCGCGAGCTATCTGATGGCTGGCGGGACGCTTGTCAGCCTGGGCCGCAAAGACGAAGCAGCTGCCATCTATCGACGCGGTATCGAAGTTGCCACCACGGCTCGCGATCAGCATGCTCGCGGCGAGCTCGAGACCGCGCTGTCCGAGCTCGCCTCTTAAAGGACTCGTTATGAAGAAGCTACTCATCGTCTCGATCATCGCGTTGACCGCCGCCTGTGGCTCGAAGCCCGCGCCCGTCACCCCGGCGAACAAGACGACCGATGCCGACAAGAAGGCCGGCTCGATGGGCGGCACCGGCTACGGCGGGGGCTCGGCGATGAAGCCGACCACGACGTCCGGCAACCCCTGCGCGATGTAGATCGCGTCCCCACCAGTTGCTGTCTGGCATGCGCCGGCGGCGAGACAAACACCAGAGAAGAGGACTTAGAGTTATGAAGAAGATCGCGATTGTTCTGTTCGTCGTCGCTGCGGCTCTCACGGCTTGCGGCAAGAAGAAGGATGCAGCAACCCCGGCCACGGGCGCTGGTTCGGCCATGGGCTCGGACATGGGCTCTGCCGCGCCGATGGGCTCGGACATGGGTTCGGGCGCCATGGGCGGCTCGGGCATGTAGTCGGCTCGCTGGCACTTCGGTGCTAGCGATCGAGATGGGCCGGTCTTCGGACCGGCTCATTTCGTTTTCGGCAGAGATGCAGTAAAAGTGTCTTCCCAGCGCCGGGATGGAGAAATGGTAGACTCGGGGGTCTCAAAAGCCCCTTCCCCTTAAAGGAGTGTCGGTTCGAGTCCGACTCCCGGCACGCTACGGTCTGAAATTCTGAAACGCGCTACTGGAGCGCGTTGCCGACCGCAGCACGGACCGCGGCGGCCACGGCTTTGCTGCCGGCGCTGCCACCGATGTCGCCCGTGAGCGGTGCCCCAGCGGCGACGAGCTCGCTGACCGCCGCATCGATCGCGCGCTTGCCGCGCGTGAGCCGCTCGTCGCCGTAGCGCGCGCCGAGCCAGCCGAGTGCCTCTCCGGTCGCGAGGATCATCGCCATCGGGTTCGCCTTGTCCTTGCCGGCGAGCGGCGGTGCCGAGCCGTGGATCGGTTCGAACATCGCGTGGTCGTCGCCGACGTTGCAGCCGACGGCCATGCCCATGCCGCCTTGCAGCACCGAGCCGAGGTCGGTGACGATGTCGCCAAACATGTTCGTCGTGACGCAGACGTCGTAGCGCTCGGGCTGCGTGAGCACGAACATCGCGAACGCATCGACGATCGCGAGCTCGGCCTCGATATCCGGATATGCCTTCGCGACTTCCTTGAAGACGCTCACGAACAAGCGGCAGCCCTGCAGCACGTTGTGCTTGGCGATGCAGGTCACGCGCTTCTTGCCGTCGCCGGGTGCGCCGTGGCCGCGTGCCCGCGAGAGCTCGAACGCGGTGCGGATCACGCGCTCCGAGGCGCGCCGCGTGATCACTCGCGTATCGGTCGCGCGATCGGTGCCGAGCTCGCCGATGCCGGAGTACAGGCCCTCGGTGTTCTCCCGCACGATCACCATATCGACGTTCTCGGGACCCCACACGGCGGAGAACTTCCCGGAGATGCCGTGCTTCATGCCCTGGAGGCACTTCACCGGCCGGATGTTCGCGTAGAGATCGAGCTTCATCCGGTTGCCGATCACGGGCGACCAACCAGCCATCTTGCCATCGGCCATCATCACCGGCGCACCATCGGGGCCTGACCAGCCGACCGCACCGAGGAGGACAGCATCGGCGGCGGCGCACTTCTCTTCGCTACCCTCGGGCCAGTCGCGAAGCTTGCCGTGATCGAGGTAGTACTTGCCGCCGCACGGAATCTCGTCGACGGCGAAGGTCACTCCGAGCTTGGGTGCGATGACCTCGAGCAGCGTGCGCGCTGCGGCCATGACCTCGCTGCCGATGCCATCTCCGGGCAACGCGACGAGCTGATACGTGGACTTCGGAGCGAGCTGCGACATCGCGGCGCAGCGTAGCAGCTCGGCGAAACTCGAATGAAAGCCGGCATGCGTCGATCTGCGACAAACGCATCACACGCACGCGGCATTCTCGTACCTGCGACCGGCTCTACCGAGCTCTACTCCTCGGGCGCGGGAGGCCGAGGGCGGTTTCGCTAACGCGCCGGCTGCTCTACGCGCCGTCGGACTTCGCGTGCTGCTCGCGGTGCGCGAACGACGCCTTGGCGTAGTCGCGGTTCATCTCCGCGATCACGTCGGCCGAGATGTCCTTCGGACACGCCGCCTCGCACTCGTAGTGGTTCGAGCAGTTGCCAAAGCCCGCGGCATCCATCGCCGTGACCATCGCTAGCGAGCGACGCGCGCGCTCCGGTTGGCCCTGCGGCAGGTGATGGAGCTGCGACATCTTCGCGGCCGTGAACAGGCTCGCCGAGCCGTTCGGGCACGCGGCGACGCACGCACCGCAACCGATGCAAGCGGCCGCATCCATCGCGCGATCGGCCTGTTCTTTCGGCACGAGCACGTCGTTCGCGTCAGAGGCCGAGCCGGAGTTCGCGGTGATGAAGCCACCGGCCGCGATGATCTTGTCGAACGCGCCGCGATCGACGCAGAGATCCTTGATCACCGGGAACGCCGAGGCGCGCCACGGCTCGATCCAGATCTCGTCGCCGTTCTTGTAGAACCGCATGTGGAGCTGGCACGTGGTCGTGCCCTTGTTGCCACCGTGCGGCCGGCCATTGATCATCATGGCGCAGCTGCCACAGATGCCTTCGCGGCAATCGTGATCGAACGCGACGGGCTCCTCACCCTTGGCGTCGAGCTGCTCGTTGAGGATGTCGAGCATCTCGAGGAACGACGCGTGCGTCGAGACCTTCTTGACCTCGTACGTGACGAAGTTGCCTTTGACATCGCGCTTTGGTTGGCGCCAGACGTGAAGTTTGAGATCTAGATCGCTCACTTGTAACTCCGGGTCGCGAGCTTGACGTTGTCGAACGTGAGCGGCTCGATGTTGCGAATCGCAGGCGCGTCGGCGCCGGCGTACTCCCACACCGCGGCGTGGCAGAAGTTAGCGTCGTCGCGCTTGGCCTCGCCATCCTGCTCGTGCTCGACGCGGAAGTGACCGCCGCACGATTCTTCGCGCTCGAGTGCATCGCGGCACATGAGCTCCGCGAACTCGAGGAAATCGGCGACGCGGCCGGCCTTCTCGAGCGACTGGTTGAACGAATCCTGCGTGCCCTGCACGGTGACGTCCGACCAGAACTCTTCGCGCAGCTTCTGGATCTTCGAGATGCCGAGCGTCAGCGATTCTTTGCTGCGCGCCATGCCGCACTGTTCCCACATCGTGTGGCCGAGCTCTTTGTGGAACGAATCCACCGAGCGCTTGCCGCGGATGCCGAGCAGCTTGTCGAGCTTCGCCTTGACGGCCGTCTCGCTGGTCTTGAACGCGGCGCTCTTGGTATCGGCCAACGTGTTCGCCTGGATACCGGCGAGGTAGTTGCCGAGCGTGTACGGCGCGATGAAGTAGCCATCGGCGAGACCCTGCATCAACGCGGAGGCACCGAGCCGGTTCGCGCCGTGATCGGAGAAGTTCGCTTCGCCGATACAGAACAGGCCGGGGATGGTGGTCTGCAGGTGGTAATCGACCCAGAGCCCACCCATCGTGTAGTGCACGGCCGGGTAGATCCGCATCGGCACTTTGTACGGATCCTCGCCGGTGATCCGCTCGTACATCTCGAACAGGTTGCCGTACTTCTCGGCGACCTTGTCCTGACCATCGCGCTTGATCGCGTCGCGAAAGTCGAGGTACACGCCGCGGCCGCCGGGGCCGACGCCGCGACCGTCATCGCACTGCTCCTTGGCGGCGCGGCTCGCGATATCGCGCGGCGACAAGTTGCCGAACGCGGGGTACTTGCGCTCGAGGTAGTAGTCGCGCGCGTCGTCGGACACGTCGCCCGGCTTCTTCGCACAGTCTTCCTTCTTCTTCGGCACCCAGACGCGGCCGTCGTTACGCAACGACTCCGACATCAGCGTGAGCTTGGATTGGTAGTCGCCGGAGACCGGAATGCACGTCGGATGGATCTGCGTGAAGCACGGGTTCGCGAAGCCGGCGCCCTTCTTGTGAGCGCGGTAGGTCGCGGTGACGTTGCAGCCCTTCGCGTTCGTCGACAGGTAGAACGCGTTGCCGTAGCCGCCGGTCGCGAGGATCACGGCATGCGCCGAGTGCGATTCGATCGTGCCGGTGACGAGGTCGCGCACGACGATGCCCTGTGCGCGACCATCTTCGGTCACGACATCGAGCAGCTCGGTGCGCGGGAACATCTTGACCTTGCCCGCGCCGATCTGGCGCTCGAGCGCGGAGTACACGCCGAGCAGCAACTGCTGGCCGGTTTGCCCGCGCGCGTAGAACGTGCGCGAGACCTGGGCGCCGCCGAACGAGCGGTTCGCGAGCGTGCCGCCGTACTCGCGCGCGAACGGAACGCCCATCGCGGCGCATTGATCGATGATGTCGACCGACACTTCGGCGAGGCGATGCACGTTCGCTTCGCGCGAGCGGAAATCGCCGCCCTTGACGGTGTCGTAGAACAAGCGGTGAACCGAGTCGCCGTCGTTCTGGTAGTTCTTCGCGGCGTTGATTCCGCCCTGCGCGGCGATCGAGTGCGCGCGGCGCGGTGAATCCTGAAAACAGAAGCAGGCGACATCGTAGCCGAGCTCCGCAAGCGTGGCCGCCGCGGAGCCGCCAGCGAGGCCGCTGCCGACGACGATGACCTTGTATTTGCGCTTGTTGGCCGGGTTGACCAGCTTCATGGAGAACTTGGTGTTCTCCCAGCCCTGTTCGATCGGGCCTGTGGGGACGCGTGATTCCAACTTCACTTGATCACTCCTGCGAGTACCGCGGTTGGCGGGACCATGTAGCCGATGAACAGCAGCCAACCGACCACCGTTCCGACGCGATCTGTCGGGTACTTCGGGTGACGGAGGCCAAGCGTCTGCATCCACGACGAGGCGCCGTGGCCGAGATGCAACGAGAGCAGCGCGATGCCGACGAGGTAGATCACGTAGATCGCGGCGTTCTGGAAGCCCGCGACGTACATGCCGTACGCGTCGTAGCGCTTCAGCGGATCGGCCGCGGTGTCCATCAAGTGGTACGAGTGCGGCTGCACCTGACCGAGCGTGAAGTGCAGGATGTGGAACGCGATGAACGCGAACACGAACAAGCCGCTCCAGATCATCGTGCGCGCGGCTGCGCTCGTGACCACGGGCGTGAACTTCGCGTACTTGTGCGGCCGAGCCGCGCTGTTGCGCGAGCTCACCGCGATGCCGCTCACCAGGTGAACGAGCAGGAACACGAGCAGCAGCAACCGCGTGGGCCACTTCACTTCCCAGAGCTCCTGGAGGAAGTGGGCGTACGCGTTGTACATGTCCCGACCGCCGAACATCTGGAGATGTCCGAGCATGTGAACGAGCGCGAACAGCACGAGCAGGAGGCCAGTAACGGCCATCACTTGCTTCACGCCGATCGAGGAACGGGAGTATCGATCGAACCACGTCACGATGGTTGGATGCCACCACAAGTCGAACCGTTGCGAAATGCTCGGGAGCGCCTAATCCAGTGAGAGATCGGGCTACTGAGCCGCGTGCGCCGCGAGGACGTCCGCCACACACAGCGTCAGCTTGCGTGCGGTCGGAATGTGCAGGAACTCGTTCGGGCCGTGCGCGTTCGAACCAGGTCCGAGCACCCCGGTGATGCAGAACTGCGCCTTGGGAAACTTGTCGCCAAGCATCTGCATGAACGGGATGGTCCCGCCTTCGCCCATGAACATGGCCGGCTTGCCGAAGTAGGTCTCCGAGCCTGCATGGAGGACCTTCTCGAGCCAGGGCGCCATCTCGGGCGCATCCCACCCATTGTTCGAGCCGATGTCGGTGAACGCTACCTGGGCACCGTACGGCGGGTCCTTCTCGAGCAGGGCCTTCACCGCAGCCGCCGCCTCCTTCGAATTTATGCGCGGTGGGATGCGGATCGAGAGCTTGAGCTTGGTGAACGGGCGCGACACGTTGCCGGCGTTCGAGATCGGCGGCCAGCCATCGGCGCCCGTGATCGCGAGGCCCGGGCGCCACGTGCGATTGAGGATGAGCTCGACGTTGTCCTTCGACACTGGCTGAGCGCCCTTCTGGAAGGGGAACTTGTTCCAGACTTCGTCGCCGATGACCTTGGCGGTCTGCTCGGCCTGGAGGATGCGCGCGCGCGGAATCTGGGTCGCGAGCGCATCGAGCTTGATCGTCCCGGTCTGTGCATCTTCGAGGCGGTCGATGAGGATCCGGATCACGCGTTCGCTGTTCGCGACGACGCCGGTGCCATCCCCCGAGTGGACACCTTCAGTCAACAGCGAGACCTCGAGGTTGCCGATCACGAGGCCGCGCAGCGACGTGGTCGACCACAGCTGGTCGTAGTTCGCGCATCCCGAATCGAGGCAGACGACGAGCGAGAGCTCACCGATCCGGCCCTTGAGATGCTCGATGTACGCGGGAAGATCGTAGCTTCCCGATTCTTCGCAGGCCTCGATCAAGATCACGCAGCGCGCGTGCGGGCGCTTGTCCTTGCGAACCGCGTTGACGGCGGTCAGCGAGGCGAAGATCGCATAGCCGTCATCGGCGCCACCCCGGCCGTAGAGCTTGTCGCCCTCGAGCACCGGCGTCCACGGGCCGAGGCCCTCGCGCCAGCCGGCCATCTCGGGCTGCTTGTCGAGGTGGCCGTACAGCATGACGGTGTCACCGGTCTTGCCGTGGGTCGCCGGCACGTCGATGAAGATCACCGGTGTGCGCTGCTCGAGGCGCACGACTTCGAGGGTCGCGCCCTCGGGGAGGTGCTGCTTGGCCCAACCCGCGAGCAGCTCGACCGCGCGATCGACGTGGCCGTTCTCGCGCCACTTCGGATCGAACATCGCCGACTTGTTCGGAATCTTGATGTACTCGACGAGGGTCGGAACGATCGATTTGGTGAACAGCTCTTCGACCCACTTCGCGGTCGGTTCGGTCACGGCGCTCATGCGCCCGACCTTAGCTGATTAAGTCCACGTCAGGACTCGCCCCGGCGCGCCGCGCTGTCGCAGGCGGGCGTGGTCTAGCGTCCCGTCGGAGGCGTCCCGGGTGCTGGCGTGGTCGGCGGCGTGCCGGGTGCGGGCGCCGGTCCGCTCGGGTTCTGTGGCTGGCCTGGCGGCAGCGGGCGCGGTTGCACAGGGCCCGTGTTCGATCCCTGGCCGGGCCCCGGGTTGCGAAGGCCGCTGCCTCCGCCGGAGCCCGATCCGCCACCGGGTAGACGACCGGAGCCCGCGCCCGACCCCGGGCGAATGCCGCCGCCGCCCGAGCCCGAGCCAGCGTCCATGCTCGTCGTATCTTCCGACGATGAGCCCGTCGACGCGGCAGCGAGTGAAGCGCCCGCCGCTGCGGTCAGAACTGCCATCACGAACAGATTTCTCAATTTCATAGGTCGAGGAAGTGCGAATGACGTGCCCGGCACGTGTGTGGCGATCTGCGTCGAGGAGGAGGATCGGTCGATCGGACGGGACGTGCGGTCACGCCCATCGAGCGGGCCTGCCCGAAATCGCGGTGGCTTCGGATACTTCCCAGAGGCTCGTAACCTCGTACAATCTTCCGGCGATGGCGGACGACAAGAAACCCCCGGGAACCCGGCGAGACAAAGAAGGTGGCACCGGCCTCGTTCTCGAAGAGCGCACCCGGACCAAGAAGCCACCGATGTACAAGGTGCTGCTCCACAACGACGACTACACGACGCGCGAGTTCGTCGTATGGGTGCTGCAGACCGTGTTTCACAAGAGTGAGGGCGATGCGATCGCCGTCATGAGCCACGTGCACAACAACGGCGTCGGCGTCGCCGGCATCTTCACGTTCGAGGTCGCCGAGACCAAGGTCGGAAAGACCATGGCACTCGCGAAGGAGCAGCAATACCCGCTGCAGCTTTCGATCGAACCGTCTGAATAGACTGACTAGTCAGGCAGTACCACCACGTCGAGGGCGACGTAGAATTAGAGAAGCCCATGCTGTCTCCTGAACTGCAAGCGACGCTTCAGCGCACCGTCGACGATGTCCGCGGCCGCCGCCACGAGTACCTCACGCTCGAGCACCTGTTGCTCCAGATGCTCGACGATCCGAGCGGCACCGATATCATCGTGAAGTGCGGCGGCAACGTCGACGCGCTCCGCGGCGAGCTCGAACGCTTCCTCGACGAGCAAGTCGAGGAGCTGCCCGAAGGCGAAGACTCCGGTCCCGACCAGACGCTCGCGTTCCAGCGCGTGCTCCAGCGCGCCGCGATGCACGTCCAGGCTGCCGGTCGCCAGCAGATGAGCACGGGCAACGTGATCGCCTCGATGTTCCGCGAGCGCGACTCGCATGCGGTCTACCTGCTCGAGAAGCAGGGCATCACGCGGTTCGATGTCATCAACTACATCTCGCACGGCGTCTCGAAGGTCGAGAACGCAGGTGGCCCCGCGATCCAGCGCCGCTCGCCTGGCGCGCAAGATGACGGTGAAGAGGACGGCAAGATTTCGAACCCACTCGAATCGTTCTGCGTCGATCTCACGCAGCGAGCCAAGGACGGCAAGATCGATCCGTTGATCGGTCGCGTCGACGAGCTCGAGCGCATGATCCAGGTGCTGTCGCGCCGTCGCAAGAACAACCCGCTCTTGATCGGCGAGCCCGGGGTCGGCAAGACCGCCCTCGCCGAAGGCCTCGCGCTGCGCATCAACGACAAGCTGGTGCCGGACTCGATGCTCGAGTGCAAGGTGTACTCGCTCGACATGACCGCCGTCCTGGCGGGCACGCGCTATCGCGGTGACTTCGAGGAGCGGCTCAAGGCCGTGATGAAGGTCCTGATCGCGGATCCGAAATCGATCCTGTTCATCGACGAGATCCACAACATCGTCGGCGCCGGCGCGACCAGCGGCGGCACGATGGATGCGGCGAACATCCTCAAGCCACCCCTGTCGAACGGCGAGCTACGCTGCATCGGCAGCACCACGTTCAAGGATTACCGCCAGGCGTTCGAGCGCGACCGCGCGCTGCAGCGCCGCTTCCAGCGCATCGATGTCGGCGAGCCGACCGTGCCGGAGGCGATCGAGATCTTGAAGGGGCTCAAGTCGAAGTACGAAGAGCACCACAACGTGAAGTACACCGACGCGGCGATCGAAGCTGCGGTCGAGCTGTCCGCTCGCCACATCAGCGAGTCGCACCTCCCCGACAAGGCGATCGACGTGATCGACGAAGCCGGTGCCAAGGTGCGCTTGATGAAGCCGGCCGATCGGCCGGACGAGATCCGGCCCGAGTTGATCGAGCAGGTCGTCGCGAAGATCGCGCGCATCCCGACGCGCTCGGTCTCGGCGGCCGACAAGACCAAGCTCGCGAACGTCGAGCTCGAGCTCAAGCAACTGATCTTTGGCCAGGACCCCGCGATCGAAGCGCTGTCGACGACGATCAAGCTGTCGCGCGCCGGTCTCGGGAGCCCGAACAAGCCGACCGGCTCGTTCCTGTTCGCCGGCCCGACCGGTGTCGGCAAGACCGAGCTCGCGAAGCAGCTCGCATCCGTGATGGGCATCGAGTTCATTCGCTTCGACATGTCGGAGTACATGGAGAAGCACACGGTCTCGCGGTTGATCGGCGCGCCTCCGGGTTATGTCGGCTTCGATCAGGGTGGTCAGCTCACGGATGCGATCAACAAGCACCCGTACTGCGTCGTCCTGCTCGACGAGATCGAGAAGGCGCACCCCGACATCTACAACATCCTCCTGCAGGTGATGGATCACGCGACCTTGACCGACAACAACGGTCGCAAGAGCGACTTCCGGAATGTCATCTTGATCATGTCGAGCAACGCCGGTTCGCGCGAGATGGCGCTCGGCAAGATCGGCTTTGGCGATTCGATCGCGGACGGCAAGGACGGCAAGAAGGCGCTCGAGCGCGTGTTCACGCCGGAGTTCCGCAACCGGCTCGATGCCACCGTGATGTTCGGTGCACTGCCGCCGGCGGTGATCAAGAAGGTCGCGCGGAAGTTCCTCGACGAGCTCGAGGGGCAACTTCAAGAGAAGAAGGTCGACCTCGAGGTGTCCGAGGCCGCCCTGGACTGGTTTGTCGAGCACGGCTACGACAAGGCGATGGGCGCGCGGCCGATGGGTCGGCTCGTCCAGACCACACTCAAGGCCCCGCTTGCCAACGAGATCCTGTTTGGAAAGCTAACCGCAGGCGGTACGGCCCGGATCGACGTGAAGGATGGCGAGATCACTGTCGAGGCTGAGGCAGGAGAGCCCGCGAACTAGTAATATTATTCACATGGCGAGTGAGCCCCGCAGCGGGGCAGGTGAGTCGGACTCCGAGACCCGCGCGACGATCGCCGCGGCTGGAGATGCGACTCAAGATGGTCACCCCGGCGGAGCGTTCGCGGCGACCCAGGCCCTGTCGGGCTCGCCACCGAGCGACGTCATCAGCCAGGGCAGCACGATCGTCCCGACCTGGGGACCGTCCTCGTATGCATCGCTGCCCGAACCTGGATATCAAGTCGGCGCACTGATCGGCCGCGGCGGGATGGGCGAAGTCGTCGTTGCCCAGGACCAGCGCATCGGTCGCGAAGTCGCGGTCAAGCGGATCCGCGCGAAGCATCCAACCCACGACGCGGTCGAGCGCTTCCTGCGCGAAGCTCGGATCCAGGCGCGCCTGGATCATCCCGCGATCGTGCCGGTCTACGAGCTCGGCACCGACGCCGAGGGCCTGCCGTACTTCACGATGAAGCGGCTCACCGGCGTGACACTCGGCAAGCGGCTCGCTGATCGGGCGGCGGTCCAGCCGCTGCTCCGGGCGTTCGTCGATGTCTGTCTCGCGATCCAGCTCGCGCATACGCGCGGCGTCGTGCATCGCGATCTCAAGCCTTCGAACATCATGCTCGGCGACTACGGCGAGGTCTACGTCCTCGATTGGGGAGTCGCTCGCGTGATCTCGGATCGCTCGCGCACCACCCACCCGATGCAAGCGGTCGTCGATCACGACGAGGTCGAGGACGGTACGACGGCTGGATCGATCCTCGGCACGCCGGGCTACATGGCACCCGAGCAGATCAAGGGCCACGAGGTCTCTCCCGCCGCCGACATCTACGCGCTCGGCGCGATCCTGTTCGAGATCCTCGCGGGCGAGCCGCTCCATCCCCGCGGTGAAGCGGCCCTCGGCACCACGCTCACCCAGCCGCAAGAAGCGCCGACCAAGCGTGCCGGCGAACGCACGATCGCGCCCGAGCTCGATGGCGTGTGCTTCGACGCGCTCGCCGAGGAACCCGAAGCGCGCCCGACCGCGCGCGAGCTCGCGAATCGGATCCAGGCCTACCTCGATGGCGATCGTGATATCGAGCGTCGCCGCGCCCTGTCCGCGACCCAGCTCGAGAGTGCGCGCGCTGCGCTCGAAGAGAGCGGTCCCGAAGCGCACGCCGCCGCGATGCGCCGCGCGGGTCGCGCCCTCGCGCTCGATCCGGATAGCGAAGATGCCGCTGCGCTCGTCGGCAAGCTCATGTTGGAGCCGCCCGAGGAGATGCCGAAAGAGCTGCTCACGACGATCGAACGCGACCACAATGCGGGCAACCGCGATCGCGCGAAGAAGGCGCTGTTCTCGTACATCGGCGTGTTCGCGCTCAACATCGTGTTGTTGCCTGTCCTCGATGTCAAAGACTGGACGCTCCAGCTCTCGTTCCTCGGTGTCGTCGCGATCCTCTGCGGCCTCGCGTATCGCGCCATGGTCACGCGGGTCAGCCGCATCAAGTCGATGTTCGTGGTGAACCTCCTGGGCATCATCATGTTCAGCCGGGTCCTCGGGCCCTTCATGCTCACGCCGATCATGACGCTCGGCGTACTCCAGTCGTTCTCGTCGAGTCCGCGGTTGCTAGCAAAGCCGCTGTGGATCTGGGCCTGGCTCGCCGCCGCGGTCTTCGTACCCGTCGGGCTCGAGCTCTCCGGCGTCTTTCCGCGCACGTTCAACTTCCACGACGGCGTGATCTCGACCGTGTCGCAGTTCTACGTCCTGCACGGCTCTACCTCCGAGCTCGTGCTCGTGCTCGCGAACGTCTTGGTGATCGCGATCTGCGTGCGGTTCATGATCGCCTTGTCGACGAATCGCGATCTCGCGCACAGGAAGCTGCTCGTCCAATCGTGGCACCTCGAGCAGATGTTGCCGGCGAAGCGCCCGTGGCAAACCTCGCCGGGCAGTGCCAAAGGCCCGACCCGCTATTAGTCACCGGCGGCGGCGAGGCGGCGCTCGAGGCTCTCGAGCCGCGCGTGAAACTTCGGCTCGTGCGACCACAGATCCGCGACCTCGGAGTGTTTCGGATCGCGAATCCGCGGCAAGGCGCGGAGCGCGAGCTTGCGGAGCTTCTCGTTCGGGCCGAGCGTGCGGGCGAGGGACACGATTTTCGGCGGCGCCGTCTCGAGATTGCCGTAGCCGAAACCGAGGGCGATCAACTCGCATGCCGCGATCACGGGCTGACCATCGTCGACGTCCAGGTACCCGCCGTCCGGTGCCTCGATGCACATCATGAGGAGCTGCGCGAGCGAGGCCGCCGAGCCACCACTCTCGATCAGGAAATCGGCGGCGCCATCGTTGTCGAACGGTCCTGCGTCCCACGTGCCCATGGGTCGGACCGTATCAGGTCCGGGTCGAGTGAAAGAAGCGGAGGCGCCACGCACCGGCGGCGTAGACGAGCTCGGCCGATTCGAGCCACGAGACAGGTTGCATCGCGGTCGCCGTGCCGATCGCGCCGACGTTCGTATACGTGACGGATGCGAGCGTGCAATCGATGTGGACCGCCGGCTGCGTGACCGACCAGTCGATGCGCTTGCCCTGGGCGTGCAGGCCGAACACCATCTGCGCGAGCTCGTCGCCATTCATCCGGACGCCGCGCTCGAACGCGTAGAAGTCCGGCGTGGTGACGGCATGAAATCCATCGAGGCTGTCGATCTTCAGCGCGGCGTACATACCTGCGATCGCCTTGACGGCAGCCGCTTCGTCGCGCGGTGCACAGACCGGCGCCGTGGCCGCGGGTGGGAGCGGCGGCGCCGGGTGACCACAGGCACACAGCATGACGGCGATCGCCGCGACAGGCGTTTGCATGCGCCGAACGCTACCAGCAGTCCAATATCATGGCCGCTTCGTCGGCTTCTTCTTCGGCGCAGGCTCCTTCGACACGTGCTTCTTCGTGGCGGGCGGACGCAGGACTGGCTGCTTCTTCGCTGCCGGCGTCGCCTTCGGTTGGCCAGGTGCGGCCGGCCTGGTCGATGCTGGCTTCGCCGGCTTCGCGGCCTTCGCAGCCTTCGCAGCCTTCACGGCGGGGGCTGGCTTCTTGGCCTTCACCGGCGAGCCTGGAAACCACGAGCCGCGCTGGGGATCGTAGACATTGAGCCCCGCAGCGTTGAGCACGCTGATCACATCGATCATCACGTCGAGGACTCGATCTCCACCGCGCGTGCCTTGGGTGACGAGCGCGCAGGTCGGCGCTACGTCGACGAAGACGTAGCCGCCCTCGTCATCCTTCCACGTCAGCGTGCCCTTCGCCTTGCCCGTCAACTGCGTGCCTCCGAGCAGCGCCTGGCGCACGGCCGCGACATCGATCGCGGCGACGCCGGGCGAGGACGTGCCCTCGACCAGCGAGCTGATGAGCTTTCGATCCTCGGTCCTGACGCCGTAGTAGTTGATACTCACGGCCATGATTCTAGCGGGGGAACACCTAAACGGAATCGCGCAGGTTGAGGATCATACGAACCGGGCGAGTTGCGAGGAGACTGGGTTCTGCTCGAACTGTGGCGAACATCGAAACCGAGGGGAATCGCACTCGTCATTCGTCTTGTAGGGTTGTCGGACAGGCGCTGTTCGCCTGAATCGAGTCGAGTCGACTC
>JANXOP010000148.1 GCA_025357755.1 Kofleriaceae bacterium
ATCGACGACTCTGCCAACCCTGAACAAACGAACTTTACAAAACTCAACCTGACGTGCCACAGCCTGCCGAATTGTCGGTAGCGGCTTCAATCGTTTGAACTCAAACGATTCCGGTCGGCTCCAGGTGGGGTCGACAGGCCAGAGGTGAGGTGTCGAGTCGCGCCGCGCGTCACCGCACGGTAGGTCGCATGATCCCGGCGGCGCCATCTCGTGTCCTGGCCGACATATTTCTGCGCGCCTAACCATGCGAGGACGTGCGATCCTGGGATGCGTGGGTCGGATCTGCATCGCGATGTTCGTCCTGGTGACCGCGTGTAAATCGGACCACAACTTTCCGATCGCGGTGCCGGCCGATGCCGCGCCCGATGCGTCGCCTTGCTACCTCGTGACCTGCGCGAGTGCCGGCGCGACCTGCGGGCCGATCGGAGATGGCTGCGGGAGCTCGCTCGAGTGCGGCAGCTGCACGTCACCGGATTTCTGTGGCGGTGACGGCACGCAGTTCACGTGTGGTGGTGGCACGGGGAGCGGTGCCTGCGTCGCGAAGACCTGCGCCTCGGCCGGTACGGATTGCGGCGTGATCGCAGATGGCTGCGGTGGGGTCACGAGCTGCGGCAGCTGCGGCACGGGTGAGCTCTGTGGTGCGAATGGCATCGCAAATGTCTGTGGGGTCCAGGCGTGCACGGGGCTGTGCGCGCAGCAGATGGCGTGCGCGAACCAACCGCAGACCACGATCACGGGCAAGGTCACCGCGCCCGGTCACGATGCGACCGCGACGTGGGGCACGCCGGATCCGATCTACGGCGCGCTGGTCTACGTGCCGAATGGGAGCGCGGGTCCGCCGCGGTACGGCGTCGCCGCGTTCGGGGCCGGCGTCGCGTGCGATTCGTGCAGCTCGTTGGTGTCTGGCTCACCACTCGTCACCGCGACGACCGCGGTCGACGGCACCTTCACGTTGACGAATGCTCCCTGCGGGACCGCCATCCCGCTCGTGATCCAGCTCGGTCGCTGGCGCCGCCAGATCTCGATCCCGAGCGTCGCGTGCTGTGCGACCACGACCCTGACGGCCGCGCAGAGCCACCTGCCGCGCACGCGCGTCGGCGAGCCCGGGGACCTGCGCAGCGACATTCCGTTGATGGCGGTCAGCACGGGCGACGTCGATACGCTGCACTGCGTGCTGCGCAAGACAGGCATCGCCGATAGCGAATTCACCAATCCGATCGGTGGCGGGCGCGTCCAGTTCTATCAAGACAACGGCGCCGTGATCAGCGCCTCGACCCCGGCGGCGGCGACGCTCGTCGATAGCGTCGCGACGCTCGCTCGCTACGACCTCGTGCTGTTCGAGTGTGTCGGCGAGCAAGTCGCAAAGACCACCGCCGAACAGAACAACGTGATCGGGTTCGCGAATGCGGGCGGCCGGGTGTTCGCGACGCACTTTAGCTACACCTGGCTGACCAACAACGGTCAGCTCACGAACACCTCGGGGCCCAAGCCGTTCTCTCAAACCGCGACCTGGAACGTGAACCAGGGCTCCTCCAACGGGGTCACGGCCCTCGTCGATCAATCCTTGCAGGGTGATCCTGCGACCCAGACCCGGCGGATCGCCTTCGCGACCTGGCTCGAGATCGTCGGGGCCTCGACCACGCTCGGCCAGATCGCGCTCGACGCCGTGCGCCATGACTTCGATGCGGTGTCTGCGGCGGTCGCGACCGCGAGCGTCACCCCGGCGCAGCGCTGGTTGTACTCGGCGACCGCGCCGCTGCACTACACGTTCGACACACCGATCGCATACGCGCCGAATCCGTTGCCGACCAAGCAATGCGGCCGCGTGTTGTACAGCGATTTTCATGTCTCGGATGCGACGTCGGCCAATCAGCTCTTCCCCGAGGAGTGTGTCGACGGCCCGCTGACACCTCAGGAGAAGACGCTCGAGTTCATGCTGTTCGATCTCGCGGCGTGCATCGGCCCGCAGATCAGCGCGTGCACGCCGAAGACCTGCGAAGAGCTCGGCCTTGGCTGTGGCCCCTCGGGCGACGGCTGCGACGACGGCGTCGTGATCCAGTGCGGTGGTTGCGCGAACGGCCAAGTGTGCGGGCAGGGTGGCGCGAGCCAGTGCGGCACAGGGCTGTGTACGCCACGTACGTGTGCGGAGGCAGGTGCGACCTGCGGCGAGCTCGGTAATGGATGCGGTGGGCTGCTCGATTGCGGCGGCTGTCCCGAGGGCGCGGCGTGTGGCGGCGATTCGGTTCCGAACGTGTGCGGGACGAGCTTGCAGTAGCGCCGGGTCAACGCAGTGGTTCGGCGCGCAGCCTCGGGATCCGCGCGAGCGCAGCCTCGGCAGCATGGAAGCCGCACATGCCGTGCACGCCTCCACCTGGTGGAGTCGAGGCCGAGCACAGAAAGATTCGCGGATGCGGCGTGGTGTACGGATTCCACCGCGCGACGGGCCGCGTGAACAGCTGCGTGAGGTCGGCCATCCCGCCCGTGATCGCGCCTCCGACATAGTTCGGGTTCAGGCGCTCGAAGTCGCTCGGGGTCGTGACGTACCGCGCGAGAATGCGTTCGCGAAAGCCGGGTGCGAATCGTTCGATCTGCGCTTCGATCACCGCGGTGCGATCGACGGTCGAACCGCTCGGTACGTGACAGTACGCGTAGCCCGTGTGCTGGCCCGCAGGCGCGCGTGATGGATCCGCTTGGCTCTGCTGGCACAGGATCAAGAAGGGGCGGTCGCCGTGCTCGCCACGCATCGCATCGGCCTCCGAGATCGCGATCTCCTCGAGCGTGCCACCGACGTGCACCGTGGTCGCGTCGAGGCAGCGCGGATCGCGCCACGGAATCGGTCCCGCGAGCGCCCAATCGAGCTTGAACGTGCCCGGACCGAAGCGATAGCGACCGAGTCGGCGCAGATAGCGCGCGGGCAGGACATCGCTCGCGATCGCGGCGAGCTGGCGCGGATCGGTGTCGAACAGATACGTCTTCGCGGCCGGTAGATCCGCGAGCGAACGCACGTGGACGTTCGTCTCGATCCGACCGCCATGCTTTTGGAGCAGGCTCGCGAGCGCGTCGGCGATCGCACGCGAACCGCCCGCGGCGACCGGCCACGCCTCGACGTGCCCCGTGATGAGGAACATCAGCGCGACCGCAGCGGTGAACGCCCGATCGAGCGGCAACACCGCGTGACCCGCACAACCCGCGAGTAGCGCACGTGCTTGTGGCGTGGAGAATCGCTTCGCGAGCCCGCGCGCCGAGCGCATGCCGCGCCAGCCGAACCGTGCGAGCTGGATCGGATGCGCGGGCCAGCCGAGCGGTCCGAGGGCATCGCGCAACAGGCCATGCGGATCGGCGAGGAACGGCGCGACGAGCTTCGCGTAGGCGCGCGCATCGGCAGGGAACTGCCGGGCGGTCTCCTCGAGCGAGCCCCCGAGCAGCACCGCGGGCCCATCATCGAGCGGATGTGCGACCGAGGCGGCCAGCTGCAACCAGCGCAGGCCATGCTCCTCGAGCGGCAGCGTACGCAGGTAGGGTGACAGGATGCCGAGCGTGTGCACGGCCGAGCATTCGTCGTGAAGAAAGCCGGGCAGCGTGAGCTCCTTGGTGCGCAGCCCACCGCCGATCGTGTCGCGCGCTTCGAGTACGAGTACGCGTTGCCCGCTCGTCGCGAGCCGGACCGCAGCGGCGAGGCCGTTCGGTCCGGAGCCGATCACGATCGCATCGAGCTCGCTCATGGTTGTTCGACGTGCCAGGGCTGGCGTGCGCGCATCGCGGGAATCTCGACCTGACCGGCGGCGAGCTGGCCCGTGGCGGCGTCGCAGATGCGCCATTGCATCGTGCGCTTGCCGAGGGGCTGGGCCTCGACGAACACGCACCGTAGCTCGCCGGCAGCGAAGCCACATTGCGCCTGGATGACCCCGAGCAGCGCTTCGTTGTGAAGATGGCCATCGCCGAAGTTCCAGCCGAGCGCCATGCCCGCGACCAGCTCTCCATCTAGATACTCGTACTCGTTGAGGTCATCGACCGCCTTGGGAATCAGCACGGGCAGCGCGCGGCCTTGCAGGTGCATCATGCGAAACGCGATGACCTTACCGACGAGGCCGATCGAGGTCGAACGATCGTAGAAGTGATCGAGCTGGTCGTAGACCCATGCCGAGGACTTGGTCAGCTTGTCGAGCTTGCGATAGCTCTCGCCGCGGAACAGCCATACGCTGTACGGCCAGTTGCCCGCGTAGTAGCGCATCGCGAGCAAGAACGAGACGCGCTCGGGGTAGAGGTTGCCGTAGAGCGGCACGCCGACGAGCAGCACCGCGAGGATCACGCCGAGTGCGGGACGAACGTCGAGCAGGTCGACCTCGGGGTGCGCCCAGAACAAGGCGAAGGCAGAGTACACGGCGATCACGTTCCACTCGAGCGGTACGCCCATCGGCACGTTGCTCGTGATGAACGCGTGGAGCGCCAGCGCCATCACGATGCCGACGACGAGCCCGGTCGGCCCGTGCAACACGGTGAACGCGATCGCGGTGCCGAGCTCGAGTGCGGTGCCCGCGTGGGCGAGCCCGGAGGCGAAGCGCGAAGGCCGCAGATCGCTCGGGTACTGGCGGTACATGAATCTACGGAACCAGCCCATCCGGGTGAATGGACCATTGCTGGTCATCACGCACACCACGGTCGCGAAGTGATGGTTGAGCTTGGAGAACCCGGCCCAGAACCACAGCGCGAGCTGGACGCACTTGGCCCCCGCGACCCAGTTGCCGCCGAACGCGAAGCAGATGATCGCGGTGCCGAAGTGCTCGGCGCGAAACGCGAGCAGCGTCGTGCGATCGCAGAGCCCGAGGATCGGCACGAGGATGATGATCGGGAGAAACTCACCAAACCCGGGCGCCGCGACGACGAGGGCGCGGACGAGGCACACGCCGACCGCGAGGTAGAGCGCGCCATCCAACCAGGTTCGCTTCACGCCACCGATCACGGGCCAGTTCACGTTCCACGCGAGCTTCGTCGTGCCCGGGCGCAGAAAATACAGAGCACCACCGAACGGTGGCAGGTAGTGTCCGGTCAAGGGGCCGAAGCCGCAGCCGAGCCCCAGGCCTTCGAACAGCATGCTCCACACGATCGCCTTCTCGAACGCGATCGGGGAGAGCCACCAGTCGCGGATGTGGCTGATCGAACCGAGCCCCGGCGTGAACTTGCACCAGCCGATCCAGGCCAGGATGTAGAGCGCGATCTTGACGACATGGACGACGTAGACCGCAGGTGGCGATCCATAGCCATCGACTGCCCACGCCTCGCAGACCTGGCGACCGCGCTCGCCGAAAGGCAGCTTGCTCCACACGACTGGATCGTACGGCGTCGGTTTGGGGCTGAGCAGCGACACGCGTCGAGTGTACGCCAACGGTCCGGAGGTTACTTTCCGTGTGCTGCGACGAGGCCGGGCCAGTTCTTGTCGGCGGCCTCGAGGTTTCTTTCGGGATCCTTGTCGAACTGTTCGTGGAACGACGGGTTCGTAAACAACAAGAGATGGCCGTCCTGGATCTTGTATTGGTCCGGTTGCACGTCGGAGATCCGGTTCTGCGCGGCGGCGAACGCACAGTAACCGCCGAACCGGGGCACGAACTTCGCTGGCTCGGCGTCGAACGCGGCCTTGTGCTCGGTGCTCGAGAACCAGTACGTCGCGCCGTCGATCGTCGAGGTGAAGGCGTTCGTGCCTTCGACAGCCGCGTGGTCGGTGACGTACGCGACCGCATCGTGGTGATGGAGGGCAACGCCTGCCTCGTCGAGGTTGATCAGGCGCTTCACGGCGACTGCCGGTGCGGGCGTGGTGGCTGGCGCGGGAGACGGCGAACTGCCACAGGCAGCGAGGGCGAACGCGAGGAGCAGAGAACGCGACATCGCGCGACTATACCAGCGTGATCGCGGCGATCTCGCACGAGGTCCCGATGCGCATCGGCGGGCCCCAAAACCCGGTGCCCTCGCTGACATACAGCCACGTCGGTCCGAACCGCTTGAGCCCAGAGACATGGGGCTCGAACAAGCGCGACAACCAGCCGAGCGGGAGGAGCTGCCCGCCGTGGGTGTGACCCGAGAGTTGGACATCGCAGCCCGCGGCGACCGCGCGCTCGATCGAGCTCGGGTGATGCGCGAGCAGGATGACTGGCAGGTCCGGATCGCGGCCGAGCAGGGCGCCCGGAATGTCCTCGCCGTGACCGATCGCCATGCCGCCTGCCGTCTTGTCATCGACGCCGGTGAGCTCGAACGCACCGTGGATCGTGACGTGCTCGTTGCGCAGGAACCGGATGCCGAGCGACGCGAGGTGCGGCAGCCACGCCTCGACGTTCCAGTAGTACTCGTGGTTGCCCGTCACCGCGAACACGCCATCGCGCGCGCGGAGCTGGCGAAACGGTGCCACGTGATCGCGGAGCTCCGAGAGCCGACCATCGATGAAATCACCGGTGATGACGATCAGATCGGGCGCGAGCGCATTCACTCGATCGACGACCTTGCGGGCGAAGTCGACACCGAGCGTGGCACCGATGTGGATATCGGTGAGCTGGACGATCGAGTAGCCCTTCGCGGCGGACGGCAGCTTCGCGACCGGAATCTCGACGCGGCGCACGACCGGTCCGAGCCGAACGTTGATCAGCCCGTAGATCACGGTCACGGCCGCGGCGGCGACACCGACAAGCGCGGCGGTGCGTGGGGCCACACCCGCGACCGCACACGCGAGGTTGGTGAGCGCCGCGAACAACAACAGATAGACCGCGAATCCGAACCACGTATATGCGGCAATCAAGAATGGACGCGCCCGGTCGCGCGCGAGCCGCCGGCTGAGGATCGCCGAGAGCGGCAAGCTGGGTGCGAGCAAGATGATCGCGAGCGTCGCGATCAGTCGCCACGGTGCAGGCACGCCTGCCGCGTCGACGAACCGCGACCAGATGTAGAGGTGAGCCGAGCCCAGGATCGTGACCGCGATGAAGAGCCGGTACCACATGAAGCGCACGAGGCCTGTCTAGCACCTCGGAAGTTTCCTCATAGGCCGAGCGTTCAGCGCGATCCGAGGTCGGGACGCGCCGCTGCAGGCGTGCGCTAGCGCTCGCCAGATTGCGTGTTTCGTCCTCGGACTCTCATGGATTTTTAATTGGATTCCGGCGACCGTGGCGGTGTGAAATTCGTTGCCGTCCTGATCGCGTTGACGTGTGCGACGCCTGTCTTTGCTTCGCCACCCAAGCCGGACCTGACCGAGGAGCCGAAGCATCCGACCGATCCGGTGCCGACGAAGCAGACCGCGACCCCGCTCGAGGTCAAGGGCCCCTGGTACACCGGTCCGTACGCGAAGAATCGGATCGAGAACCTCGCGTTGACCGGCGCGATCGGCACGTACCTGCTCGCCGCCTCGGTGTTCAACATCACACCGAGCGCGACCTCGTGTACGTGGTGCAGCGTGCCGGGTATCGATGCCGGCGCTCGCCATCAACTGCTGTGGAACAACACCGGCCTCGCCGATACCCTGAGTACGTACGACGCGTACGTCGCGGCGCCTCTGGTCGGTCTGTCGCTGCTCGTGTTGTCGGATTCGGATGCGAGTCCGACGCGCTTGATCGACGACGTGCTGCCCGTCGTCGAGACCGTCGCGGTGGTCCAGGTGCTGACCCAGTTCGGCAAGTACGCCTTCGCGCGCGAGCGCCCGTACACGCACTACGCGACCGGCCCCGTCACCGTCGATTCGAACACCTACTCGTCGTTCTGGTCCGGGCACAGCGTGTTCGGCTTCGCGATCACGAGCGCGGCCGGCACGGTCTGCCATTTCCGTCACTACTGGACCGAGCCCTACGTGTGGGCCGCTGGCGTCACGTTGTCGCTCTCGACCGAGTACCTGCGCATGGCCGCCGACAAGCACTACCTGACCGATGTCGTCTCCGGTGGACTCATCGGCCTTGCGACGGGCCTCCTGATTCCGCGGCTCATGCAGCGCGCAGTGAAGATCGTGCCCGTCAAGGACGGCCTCGCGGTTGCGGGTTCGTTCTGAGCTCGCACCACCTGGCCGAGTCCCCACTGCAACCAGAAGTCCGCATCCGCGAGGTGTGTAGAGCGGCTCGGAGACGATCCAACTACCTGAAATGGCGAGGTCAAGAGCTGGCCTTACCCTTGCTGATAGCAGGCTCGTGCGAATCCCTTCTGTCCTCGCGGTCCTCGCGTCTCTGGTCCTCGGAAGCTGCGTGGACAGCCCGACGGGCACCCCCGAGGGTGCCGATGGCGCCGACCGCAGCGACGGTCTCGGTGAAGCCGATCAAGCTCTGACCACCGCGTACGCGAACGACAAACCCGCGTTCGACTACTTCATCAGCAAGGGCCTCACGAACTTCCAGGCCGCGGGCATCGTCGGCAACCTCGATCAAGAATCGGGGGTGAATCCGAACTCGGTCCAGGCCGGCGGACCCGGTCGTGGCATCGCGCAGTGGTCGGTCGGTGGACGATGGGACACCACCGCGGGCGGCAAGAACATGCTCGCGTACGCCGCGGGTCACAACGAGAATGCGCACTCGCTCCAGGCGCAGCTCGAGTTCATCTGGTTCGAGCTCACGACCGAGGGCTACGGCTACGCGCAGCTGATGGCGACCACGAACGTCACCGACGCGACCGTCGTGTTCATGGCGAAGTACGAGATCTGCGGCAACTGCGTCCAGACCACGCGGGTGAATGACGCGAAGGCCGTGCTCGCCGCGTACGGCGCGATTCCGTACGGCGGCTCGTTCGTCAGTCAGACCTGGCCGCTCGCCTCTGCGCCCGCGCTCCAGGTCAAGTGTGGCGAGAGCGTGCCGGCCAAGATCGTGTTGAAGAACACCGGTACCAAGCCGTGGACCACGGCGACCCATCTCGGCACGACCATGCCGCGCGATCGTGCGAGCGCCTTTGCTGGTAGCGATTGGTCGGCACCGAACCGGCCCGCCGCGATCAGCGGCACGGTCGCGCCCGGCGCGAACGGGACGTTCTCCTTCACGTTCGATGGCCCGACGGGCGCGGCGTGCGTGCCCGGCACCTACAAGGAGTACTTCGGGATCGTGCAGGATGGCGCGAGCTGGTTCAGCGATGCCGGCAATAGTGGCCCGGCCGATGATCAGATCGAAGCGCTGATCGAGCTCGTGCCCGCCGATAGCTCGGGCAGTGGTACCGGCAGCGACACCAGCGGCAGCGGCGCCGGCAGCGACTACGCCGGCAGCGATGCGGGTGCGGCAGATGGCAACACCGCGGGTTGCAACATCGGCGGGAGCAGCAACGCGCTCGGAGGCTTGCTGATCGCCACGTTCGTGGCGTTCGGGCGCCGTAAACGTCGTACCGTTCGTGCATGAGCCAAGAGATCCACGTCTACGCCACGATCATCGCGCAACCCGGCAAAGAGGACGCCGTCAAGACGGCGCTCGTCACGCTCGCCACGGCGGCGCGGAACGAACCGGGAAACCTGAAGTACCTCGTATGCCAAGACCCCAAGCATGCGACGAACTTCTACACGTACGAGCTCTACAAAGATCAGGCGGGCGTGGCCGCGCACATGAGCTCGCCGCACCTCGCCGCCGCGTTTGCTCAGGTCGGCGCGCTGCTCGCGGGCCAGCCCTCGATCATCGAGACGACGCTCGTCGGCTAGCGAGACGCGCGTACCTTCGCGAAGTGACTCGCGCAGAACAGCCCGATCGCCAGCGATCCGGCGGCGACCAGGATCCAGCCGAGCGGGCGCTGCGGGCAAAACCGCACGAGCAAGACGAGGCCGCCGACCAGGTTCGCGAAGCCCCACACGACGTTGACGATCGCCGAGGACAAGCCGATGCCGGACGGTGTCGCGAACGGCGATTGGAACTGCTGTCCGGATAGGCCGAGCACCCAGTGGGGCATCGCGTTCGTGATCAACGCGCCACTCAGGAACTGGAGCAGATAGACGTACCAGGGCATCGAGACTCCACGAGGTTAACAGACGGGCGCTACCGCGCGAACAGATCGGCGTGCTCGCGCGGTGCGGCGCGCAGGTATTGTGGTGGCGCCTCGATGGTCGCGCCGAGCTCGGCGGCGGCGCGCCACGGCCAGTGCGGATCGAAGAGCATCGCGCGCGCGAGCGCCACGAAGTCGGCCTTACCGGTCGCGATGATCTCCTCGGCTTGCTGCGCCTCGGTGATCAGGCCAACCGCGAAGGTCGTGATGCCGAGCTCCTTGATCGCCTCGGCGAACGGCACCTGATAGCCTGGCTTGACCGGAATCTTCTGCTGCGTCGAGAGTCCGGCGGACGAGACGTCGATCCAATCGACGCCGCGCGCGAGGAGCTCCTTCGCGAGCACCTTGGTCTGCTCGAGATCCCAGCCACCGTCGACCCAATCGGTCGCCGACACCCGAAAGCCGACCGGCTTGGTCGCCGGGAACGCGGCGCGCACGGCGTCGAACACGTCGAGTGGAAACCGCATCCGGTTCGCGAGCGAGCCGCCATAGTGATCGGTGCGATGGTTCGACAGCGGCGAGAGAAACTGGTGGAGCAGGTAGCCGTGCGCGCCATGGAGCTCGATCGCGTCGAGCCCGAGGCGATCGGCACGGCGCGCGGCGGTGGCGAAGGCCTCGCGCACGCGAACCAGGCCTGCGGCATCGAGCGCGAGCGGCGGGGCATCGTCGGCGGCGAACGGCAGCGTCGAGGCCGACACCGGTTGCCAGCCACCTGCGGTCGAGGCGATCTGGCCGGTGCCGCGCCACGGTGCGAACGTCGACGCCTTGCGACCGGCATGAGCGAGCTGGACCGCGATCGCGGTCTTCGAATGCGCCCGGATCGCGGCGATCACGGGGACGAGCGCGGCTTCGGTCGCGTCGTCGTAGAGCCCGAGATCTTCGGGCGAGATCCGACCGATCGCTTCGACCGCGGTCGCCTCGAGACACAGCATCGCGGCCCCAGAGAGTGCGAGCGACCCGAGGTGCATCATGTGCCACGCAGTCGCGCGGCCTTCCTCGGCGCTGTACTGGCACATCGGCGAGATCACGATGCGGTTGCGAAGCGTGAGGCCTCGCATCGCGAACGATGAGAAGAGTGCGGACATGCTGCTCTCTAGCATTGCCCACTGCCGTGTGCGCGGCTCCGGTGCGCCGGCCGCCTGCGACTCGCTGCTCGTGGCTGCGGCCGGCCGCGACTGGGGCTTATAGTCAGGTCGTGATCCTGCCCACCGCGCCCGCGAACCTGGTCGACGAGCACCGCCAACACCTCGGTCGGTTCTCGGGGCCACCCGCGCGCGTCAATCTGATCGACGCCGCGTATCATCACCTGCCGCGCGCGCTCCGCAAGCTCCGACTCAAGGAGTGGGAGGCGGTCCAGCTCGGTGGCCCGGGCGTGTTCGTGTGCCTCGCCTTGTTCGATGCGAAGTTGATGTCGCTCATGCAGGCCAAGATCTACGATCGCGCACGCGGGGTGAAGAGCATCCACGAGTGGAAGCTCCGGCCCGGCGCGTTCGAGGTCGCGGATCAGCTGATCGATTCGACCACGCGCTATGCCGACAAGAGGGGCTCGCTGGAGTTTCGCAACGAGCTCGGCGCGGGGCGCATCACGGTCACGCTCGATCTGCATGCCACCAAGGATCTGCCGCGCGTCGCGGGCGCGTTCGTCCTCCATACCGATCGCGGCGCCTCGCACGTCGCGAGCTTGCCGTTCGCCGGTGACGTCGGCATGTACTCGCACAAGGGCATGTTCCCGAGCGATGGCGAGCTCTCCGTCGGCGATCACACGTTCACCTTGAACGCCTCCGAGAGCCTCGCGCTGCTCGACGACCACAAGGGTTTCTATCCGTACGTGATGCGGTGGGATTGGGTCACGAGCGCGGCGGTGATCGGTGGCGAGGCGTTGGGGTTCAACCTCACGCGCAACCAGTGTCGCGATCCGGAGGTGTTCAACGAGAACTGCGCGTGGCGTGGCGACCAGCTCGGCACGTTGCCGGCGGTCGAGTTCACGCGCGACCACGAGCGCACCTCGAACGAGCGCTGGCGGATTCGAGATCGCGAGGGCAGGGTCGACGTGACCTTCCATCCGACCGTGCCGGGCGATGTCAGCGTCAATGCCGTGATCGTTCACTCCAAGTACCGAGGCCCGTTCGGTCACTTCGAAGGTCGGCTCGAACCCGACGGACTCGCACCGATCACGATCGATGGATGGTTCGGGATGGGCGAAGACTTTCACCTTCGCTGCTAAGGTCCGCGCGTGAAGCAACATGCGCCCGCGACCGAACGAAATCGCGAGCCAATTCGGGACGTGCTCGGTCGGGTCCTGCCTGCGAACGGCACCGTCCTCGAGGTCGCGAGTGGCAGTGGCGAGCACGCGGTCTATTTTGCCGCGCAGCTGCCACGCCTGCAGTGGCAGCCGAGCGATCCAGATCCGATCGCGCTCGCGAGCATCGAAGCGTGGCGCGCCGAAGCGGCTCTACCGAACGTGCTCGCGCCGATTCAACTCGACGCGACCTCGGCCACGTGGCCGATCACGGCGGCCGATGCGGTCGTCTGCTGCAACATGATCCACATCTCGCCGTGGGACGCGACGCTCGGACTCGTCGCGGGCTCCGCACGGATCGGCGCGAAGGTGCTCGTGCTCTACGGGCCGTATCTCGTCGATGGAGAGACCGCGCCTTCGAACCTCGAGTTCGATCGTTCGTTGCGCAACCGCGATCCGCGCTGGGGCGTGCGCGAGCTCCGCGAGGTCGAGGCCGCCGCGATCGCGGTGGGCTGGGAGTGGAGCCACATGGTCACGATGCCGGCGAACAACCTGACCGTGATCTTCGAGCGCGCTACTTCTGCTTGAGGTTCGAACAGCCGATCTGCTCGCCGCCGTTGCACGCCTGTAAGAAGAAGCCGCGTGCGGCCTCCAGATCCTTGGCGCCACCGAGACCGTCGCGCAGGAGCATCCCGAGGTTGTTGCAGGATTGCATGTTCTTTGCCTGGCACGCCTTCGCGTAGAGCAGTCGCGCGGCCACGAGATCTTTGGGTGCACCATTGCCGGTCGCGGTGACCACGGCGAGGTCGTGACACTCGGCCGGATCCCGATCGCAGGCCTTCGTGAAGTACACGTACGCGCGCTCGGGCGCCTCGGCGTAGGCGACGCCGGCCGTCGTGCACGACGCGGCCTCGGCCTTCTCGCTGCGGTCGCAGGCCTTCGCCGCGAGCTCGCGCGTCTTGAGCGGATCGCGGGCGACGCCGAGCCCGTCGCGATAGATCACCGAGGCGTTGCGACAGCCGAGCGGCTCGTTTGCATCGCACGCCGCGATCAGCATCCGGAGGGCGCGCGCTTGATCTTTCGCCACCCCATCACCCAGGAGGTAAGCGGTCGCGGCGTTCGTGCAACCCGAGGCCAGGCCGAGATCGCAGGCTCGTTGGTAGAGCGCGGTCGTCGCCGGATCGCTCGGCGCATTCATGAGGATCGCCGCTTCGAAGCAGCCGTCGGCATGCTGGAACTCGCAGGTTCGTTTGAAGGCCGCGAGCGCGTGGGGCGGATCGCTGGTCCGGAGCCGGCTGGCGAGGGTGAAGCACGCCGAGCCGCTCTCGCACGGTGCATCCGGATCCGGTGGCGGTGCGGCGTGTGGCGCGACCACGGTGGTCGTCGTGGCGTCGGTTTCGGCGTGCGCGAACGCGCCGAACCCGCGCGCGATCTGGAACCCACCGAGCGCGATCGCGGCGAGGCCTAGGCCGATCGCGCGCGTCTCGCGGTCGCGGCGCAGCCCGAGGACGAGCCCGAGCGCACCGAGTGCGAGAGCGATCACGCCACCGCCGATCGCGAACGGATCGCGATACGCGAGCGTGGTGACCGCGCCGTGGACGGTCGTCACGCTCTCGGCCATCGAGTGGACGAGCAACGGCAACAGCCCCGCGATTCCACCGGCGATCGCGACGTTGCTGGCATTCGAACGGAGCTGCAGCTCGTCACTCACCGGATCAGTTTACCGCTCAACCGAACGTGATGCCCTGGGCGAGTGGCAGCTCCGACGAGTAGTTGACCGTGTTCGTCGCGCGCCGCATGTAGTTCTTCCACGCATCCGATCCCGATTCTCGCCCGCCGCCGGTCTCCTTTTCGCCGCCGAACGCGCCCCCGATCTCGGCACCACTCGGCCCGAGGTTGACGTTCGCGATGCCGCAATCGCTCCCCGACGGTGACAGGAAGCGCTCGGCTTCGCGGAGGTCGGTCGTGAAGATGCAAGACGACAGGCCCTGCGTGACGTCGTTGTGAAGGGCGATCGCGGCGTCGAGCTCGCGGTAGCCCATCACGTAGAGGATCGGCGCGAAGGTCTCGGCGCGGACGACCTCGCTCTGCGCGGGCATCCGCACGATCGCCGGCTCGACGTACGCACCGCCTTCGCAACCCTTGATCTCGATGCTGCCCCCGCCGCTGATCTCGCCGCCTTGCATGCGAGCCGAGCCGAGCGCGGTCGCCATCGCAGTGGCCGCGGCGCGATCGATCAACGGCCCGACGAGCGTGCTCGCCACACGCGGATCGCCGATGCGCAGCTGCGCGTAGGCGCGCTCGACCCGGGCGACGAGCTCTTCGCGAATCGTGTCGTGCGCGATCAGCCGGCGCAGGGTCGTGCAGCGCTGGCCACAGGTGCCTGCGGCCGAGAATACGATCGCGCGTGTCGCGAGCTCGAGGTCCGCCGAGGGCGCGACGATCATCGCGTTGTTGCCGCCGAGCTCGAGCAGCGAGCGGCCGAACCGCGCCGCGACCTTCGGTGCGATCGCTTTGCCCATCCGGGTCGAACCGGTCGCACTGACGAGTGCGACCCGAGGATCTGCGACGAGCGCTTCGCCGGTCGCGGCGCCCCCGATCACGAGGTGGGAGAGCCCGGCCGGCGCGGCGCCGAACTTCACCACGGCGCGCTCGAACAGCGCGGCGCACGCGAGCGCGGTCAACGGCGTCTTCTCGGACGGCTTCCACACGACCGCATCGCCGCACACGATCGCGAGCGTGAAGTTCCACGCCCACACCGCGACCGGAAAGTTGAACGCGCTGATCACGCCGACGACGCCGAGCGGATGCCAGGTCTCGGCCATGCGATGACCGGGGCGCTCCGAGGCGATCGTGAGGCCGTACAGCTGGCGCGACAGCCCGACGGCGAAGTCACAGATGTCGATCATCTCCTGGACCTCGCCGCGCGCCTCCGCCGTGATCTTGCCCGCCTCGATCGTCACGAGCGCCGCGAGCTCGTGCTCGTGCGCGCGCAGCTCCTCACCGAACAGGCGGATCAGCTCGCCCCGGCGAGGCGCCGGAACGGTGCGCCAGATCGTGAACGCCGCGTGGGCCCGCTCGATCGCGCTCGCGACCTCCGCGGGGCCTGCGATCGCGAGCTGCGCCGTGACCGAGCCATCGATCGCGGAGGTTGCGACGAGCTCACCCGCCGAGGGATGGAGCGTGACACCGAGTGCTGCGAGCTGCCGCGTGCAATCCATGTCGCCTCATACTATGCGGCGGGTGGGACTTCGAGCGTGATCCGCCCGAGCATGCCGGCGCGGAACTCGTGGACGAGTAACTCGGCGGCCTTGTGCGGATCGATCACGCCGCCCTTGAGCAACAGGCCACGACGGCGCCCGATCTCGTTCAGCATCGCCGTCGGATCGGCGGGGCGCTTGTCGAGCTTGTAGCGTGCCATCACGAGGGCGGAGTAGCGCTCGAGGAGCACGCCCGCGTTGAACAACCCGACCTGATAGTAATCGATCGCGGTATCCGGAATCGAACCCGCGAACGCGAGCCGAAACGCGCGGCGCTCGTCCTCGATCTTCGGCCACATCAGCCCGGGCGTATCGGTCAGTTGCATGCCATCGGGCAGGGTGACGGCTTGCTGCTCCTTGGTCACCGCGGGCTTGTCACTGACCTTCGCGACGGCGCGGTTCATCAGCGTGTTGACGAGCGTGGACTTGCCGACGTTCGGCACACCGGCGATCAGCGCGCGCACCGCCTTGTCCTTACCGCGATGCTTCGCGAGATCGCGGCACAGCTCCGAGATCCGTTTGCGCGTGACCTGCGGGCGATCGGTCGTCGACGCGAACGCCTGCACGTTCGGTAGTCCGTTGAAATAATCGATCCACGCCTTCGTCGCTTCGGGGTCAGCGAGGTCACTCTTGGTCAGCACCCGGACGACCGGCTTGTCACCTCGCAGCTCGGTGATCACCGGGTTCGAGCTCGAGGTCGGCAAGCGGGCATCGAGTACCTCGATCACGACATCCTGCGACGGCATGCGCTCGGCGAGCTCGCGCCGTGCCTTCGTCATGTGACCTGGGTACCATTGGAGACTCATCGCGCTTCGTGGCGTTATACGCTGTGGAAAGCCTCTTCAGGTCGCCGTAGATTGGCCGATTTGGTATGCAGGTCACCGACGTGTTGGCAACCCAGTGCCGCCTGCTCTACGCCGGGCCCGACGAGCTGCACCTGCCGGATGCCACGGTCGAGATCGTGCGCACGGCAGCGGCTGCGGAGCGTGCCGTTGCCGGCTTCGACGCGTTGATCCTGGATTGGACGGTCTCGGAGGGGCTGATCGCGAGGATTCGCGCCAATGGCGCGGAGATGCCGATCCTGATGATCGCGCGCGACGATGTCTGTGCGCTGCAGGCGCTCTCCGCCGGAGCGACCGACTACGTGATCAAGGCGGGCAACTATGCGACCGAGCTGCCGACTCGAGTCCGCGGCGTGATCGTACGTTGCCAGCGCACCGTCGCGGCCGAGCACGCCGAGAACCGCTTCCGCGGCTTGTTCGAGCACTCGCCGAACTGCCTCTGGGAAGAGGACGGCTCGGAGCTCAAGAAGCACCTCGATCAGCTGCGCGCGCAAGGCGTCACCGATTTTCGTACGTACTTTCGCGAGCACCCCGATCAGATCGGGTACTGCATGAACCTGGTCAAGGTGCTCGATGTCAACCAGGCCTCGGTCCGCCAGTACGAAGCGCGCGACAAGGCCGAGCTGATCGCCGGGCTCGCGCGTACGCTGACGCCCGATTCGGCGGCCGTGCTCGCCGAGCAACTCGTCGTTCTCGCGGAAGGCGCATTGCTGTTCGAGGCCGAGACGATCGATCAGACCTTCACTGGTCGCAAGAATCACATCTTGCTAAAGACGCTCGTCGCGCCGGGCAGCGAGCACACGTTCGAGAAGGTGTATGTCTCGATCGTCGATATCACCGCGCGCAAGCTCGCCGAGCAGCAAGCAAGCGAGCTCGCGCTGTTCCCGCAGCTCAACCCGAACCCGGTGCTCCAGCTCTCGGCGCACGGCGTGATCGAGTACGCGAACCCCGCCTCCGATGCGCTCGCCAAGGCGCTCGGCGTCACGCTCGCCGCGCTGTTGCCCGCGAATACGGTCGCGCTGATCACCGAGGCGCTCGCGACGGGCAAGGCGAGCCCTCCGCTCGAGACGCTCTACAACACGCGCATGCTGTCGTGGTCGTTTCACCCGATCGGCGAGCAGCGGATCGTGCACTGCTACATCGTCGATATCACCGAGCGGCTGCACCTCGAGGAACAGCTGCGCCAGTCGCAGAAGATGGATGCGATCGGTCACCTCGCGGGTGGGATCGCGCACGACTTCAATAACCTGCTCACCGTGATCTACGGCAACACGGTCGTGTTGCAGCGCAAGGGCGCCTCCGAGGCGCTCGATTCGATCGCCCAGGCTACCGAGCGCGCGTCGACGCTGGTCCGCCAGCTGCTCGCGTTCAGCCGGCGCCAGGTGCTCCAGATGCGCGACCTCGAGCTCAACAGCACGGTGGTCACGCTCGTGAAGATGCTCGAGCGGGTCGTGCGCGAAGATGTCGAGGTCCGGCTCGACCTCGCGACGACCGAGGTATGGACGCGCGCGGATACCGGCATGCTCGATCAAGTGTTGATGAACCTCGTCGTCAACGCGCGCGATGCGATGCCGCAAGGGGGCGCGCTGGTGCTCTCGACCGCGATCGAGTGGGTCGCCGAGGATCAGGTTCCAGAGCTCGCCCCGGGCCCGTACTCGTCGCTGCGCGTGCGCGATACCGGCATCGGTATTCCCAACGAGAACCTCCTGCGGATCTTCGACCCGTTCTTTACGACGAAGGAGCTCGGTAAGGGCACCGGACTCGGCCTCGCGACCACCTTCGGGATCGTCAAGCAGCACGGTGGCGCGATCGCGGTCGAAAGCGAAGTCGGCAAGGGCACGACGTTCACCGTGTATCTGCCCGCATCGCGCGAGTCCGCGCTCCAGGCCGTGCCGCCGCCCGAGGCGATGCCTCGCGGTGGCTCGGAATCGATCCTCGTCGTCGAGGACGAGGAGCCCGTACGCAAGCTCGTCCAGCAGGTGCTCGAGCTCCACGGGTATCATGTCGAGGTCGTCGGCACCGGCGCCGAGGCGCTCCAGCGAGGTCGCAGCTTCGACCTCGTCCTGACCGACATGATCATGCCTGGAGGGATTTCGGGGCGCGATCTCGCGACCCGGCTACGCACGACCAAGCCGGATCTCAAGTTCGTCTACATGAGCGGCTATACGCGGGAGCTCGCAGAGCATTCGAACGAGCTGCGCGAAGGCACGAACTTCCTGCAGAAGCCGTTCGGGCCGACGCAGCTGCTGTCGTGCGTGCGGACCTGCCTCGACGATTAGCTGCGGACCGTGGCATACAGTGCCATGACCACGGAGCGTATCGATCCGCTCGCGCAGGAGCTCGGGCTCGTGGCTCTACCCGCGTGGTTGACCGCGCTCGCGCCGGATCATCGCGCGACATTACTCGTCGCGATCGCGGCGGAGCGTGCGCGGCGCGCGGCCGAGCTCCGCGCGGCGATCGATGCAGCGCTCGAGCACGTGCCCTGGCTCCTGCGCGTGGCGCTGCGCAAGGTGTTGTTCCCGTGACGATGGCGCGTCGCGGCGAGATCGTGAAGCTCGAGCGCGTGCTCGGCAACCAGGAGCTCGGCTACCTCGACGAGCTCGATGCCGCTGGCCTGCGGACGCTGCGCGAGGCTCTCTCCGCGCGCCTGTTCGACGACGCCAAGCCCGTACTCCAGCGCGTCGCGACCGGCTCGAAGCTGCTGCCCACGTCCCTCGTCGCGAAGGTCGGCGAGCGGGTGTTCGGTGCGACGCTGTGCGCCCAGGTCGCGGGCTTGCTCGCGCCGTCCTACGCGCTCGACCTCGCGCTGAGGATGTCGAATCCCTTCCTCGCCTCGGTGTCGGCGATGATCGATCCGCGGAGTGCAGGGGAGGTCGTCGCGGCCATCCCTGCCGATCGGATCGTCGCGGTCGCGGCGGTGCTGATCGAGCGCGGTGATTTCGTGACGATGGCGCGGTTCGTCGACTATCTATCGCCCGCGACGATCGGCGCCGTGATCGCGAGTGTCGCGGACGAGCTCCACTTGCTGCAGATCGGCGCCTATGTCGAGGCGCCAGCCAAGCTGCGCGAGCTCGTCGGTCAGCTCGCCCTCGAACGCACGCGCAAGATGCTCGCGGCACTCCGCGGAGCCGATGCCGAACGCTGGCTCGAAGCCCTCTCGATCGTGGAGGCCCTCGATCACGAGGGGCGCGGCAAGCTCGGCGACATCGCGGCAGCTCTCGAACCCGAGGTCATGCGCACGTTGATCGCGGTCGCCAAGCGTCATGGCGTGTGGGACACCGCGCTGGTGTTCGCAGCTGCGATGAGCGAGGAGGGACAGCAGAAGTTCTTCGCGCTCGCTCACGAGTCCTCGGAGGCCACGTGAGCGAGTCGTTCCCCGAGAGCTTGTGCCGGCGCTGCACGTTCGTGCGCCTCGTCAAAGCGGCGCGGACGGAGTTCCTCATGTGCACCGAGCCGACGCTGCCGAAGTACGGGCCACAGCCGGTGCGCGCGTGTCGCCGCTTCGTGCCTGCGTCGCCCGCGTAGTTCGTCGCCGCGGCGCTGATCTTTGGATGATCGCGACGTTGGCGAGCTCGCTAGACGATGATGTCCACGCGCCCGTTCACCGCGCGCGTGATCAGACCTGCCGGGGTGATGGTGCACGATCCGCCCTGGCCCGCGACCTCGACCACACCGCGCGCCCAGTTAGCGTTCGCGACGTGCAGGTCGAAGCGCTGCGCGAGCTCCGCGAGGTGTACGGCGCGCGTGTCGATCTGCTCGACCCACGCGCTGGGAAATAGCAATAGATCGGCAGCCTCGAGCTCGAGCGCGGCATCGTGATGGATGAAGTGCAGATCGTAACAAACCGCGATCGTGACGAGCGTGCCGCCAAGCTCGACCACGGGCGGGCGCTGCGGGCCGGGCGTCGCCCAGGTCTCGGGCAGCCACGGGTGGCGCTTGCGATAGATGAAGGCCAGCTCACCGTCGGGAGCGAAGCAGGTCATCGCGTTGTAGAGCGCCGCACCTTCGCGCAACACGAGCGAGCTCACGAGGTAGATCCCACGGCGCCGCGCGAGGGCCGCGCAGGCCGTCGCGGTCGGGCCATCGATCGGCTCGGCGAGCGCTGCGAGATCGAAGTTGCCCTCCGGCGAGACGTAGCCGTGCAGCGCGGCCTCGGGCACGACCACGAGGTCGGTTGCGGGGCCAGCTGTGATCCGCGCCTCGATCTCGGCGAGCACGCGGGTGGGCTCCGCATACGACGCCGGGAGCTCGAGTACGGTCACACGCACCGCATGCGTGTACCATCGCTCGGTGAAGTCGGCTGCATGGATCGCCTGCGTGGTCGCGTGTAGCTCGAACCCGATGTCTCACCCCGACGGTCCCGCTGACACCGATGTCCACCCCGCGAGTGATGGCGGAGCGCTCGCGCACTACGTCGCCTATATCAGCGGCTACGGCCCGAACATCGCGTGGTTCGATTTCGCGCCGGCGACCGGCACGCTGACGCCGGTCGGCACGCTCGCGGCCAATCAACCCTCGTTCCTCGCGCTGACCGCGACTCACGCGTACGCGGTCGACGAAGGCGGCAACAAGGTCGGCGCGTACGCGATCGATCAAGCCACCGGCGCGCTGACGTTCATCGACGCGGTCGCTTCGAGTGGCGCCGGGCCGGCCCACGTCTCGGTCGATCACACCGGTACGTATGCGCTCGTCGCGAACTACGGCGGTGGTACGGCCTCGGTGTTGCCGATTCGCGCGGATGGTGGCCTCGATGCCGCGCAGCTCACGTTGTCACCGGGTGCGAACGCGCACGAGTTCCTCACCGATCCGGCGAACAAGTTCGCGTTCGTGCCGTGCAAGGGGGCGGACTACGTCGCGCAGTACACCTTCGTGGCGGCTACTGGTGCGGTCGCTGCGAATGCGGTGCCTCATCTCTCGTCGGCCGCAGGTGCCGGGCCACGCCACCTGGCTTTCGCACCGGATGGCGCGCACGCGTACGTCATCACCGAGAACGCGAGCACCTTGATGGCGCTCGCGTACGACACCACGACCGGCCAGCTCTCGACGCTTCAGACCGTGTCGACCCGCGCCTCCGGTGCGACGGGGACGAACACCGGCGCCGAGGTCGCGGTCCATCCGAACGGCAGGTACGTCTACGCCTCGAACCGCGGCGATGACAACATCGCGGTGTTCTCGATCGACAGCAGCGGCAAGGTCACTTCGATCGCACACACCCCGACCGGCGGTATGACCCCGCGAATGTTCGCGATCGATCCAACCGGCACGTGGCTGTTTGCCGCGAATCAGAATTCTTCGACCGTGACGTCCTTCGCGATCGAGCCCGCGACCGGCCTGCTCACCGCCAGCGCCACACCGCTCGCCATCGATCAGCCTTCGTTCGTCGGCTTCGTCGCGTTACCCGCGCGGTGATCGTATGGTCGCGACATGGCGACCCTGCTGACTCACGCGGAAGCGACCGGATACAAAGAGACCTCGCTGCATCGCCACGTGATGGCGCACCTCGCAGCACTGCGCGATCGGAACGATCCGCGCTTTCACCTCGGCTCGTTCGGCACCAGCCCGCAGGGTCGCGACCTCCCGCTGGTCGTGATGTCCGCCCAGGGCATCAAGACGCCGTCCGAGGCGCGCGCGAAGGGCCTACCGGTCGTGCTCGTCATCAATGGCATCCACGCCGGCGAGGTCGAGGGCAAGGAGGCGTGTCAGCTGCTGATGCGCGACATCCTCGATGGCACGCACGCGAGCTTGATCGAGCAGCTCGTGCTCGTGATCGTGCCGCTCTTCAATCCCGATGGCAACGACGCGCTCGATCCCGAGAACCGCAAGCTGAACCTGCCGCGTCTCGAGGGCCAGATCGGCCCGAAGCTCGTCGGCACGCGCGTCAACGGCATCGCCGTCAACCTCAACCGCGACTACATGCGCCAGCAGGCGAGCGAGATGCGTTCGCTCCAGCAGCAGGTCGTTCACCTGTGGCAACCCGATCTCACGATCGACACCCACGCGACGAACGGCTCGGTCCATCGGTTCTCGATGACGTACGACATCCCCCATACGTGCGAGAGCGGCCGTGCGGAGCCGATCGCGTACATGCGCGACCAGGTGATGCCGGTGGTCACCAAGGCCCTCGAGTCCAACCACCAGCTGCTCGCCGGCTGGTACGGCAACTTCGTCGAGGACGAACGTGCGCTCGATGCGCGCCGCGACGCCGACCCGAGCGCACCCGTGACCGAGGGCTGGATGACGTATCCGCACAATCCGCGGTTCGGCAGCAACTACCGGGGGCTCTCGAACCGGCTCGACCTCTTGCTCGAATGCTACTCGTACCTCGCGTACCCCGAGCGGGTGCGGACGACCTACGCGACGATCCTCGAGGCGCTCGTCTTTGTCACCACACATGCCGACGAGGTCGTGCAGGTCGTCGCCGCCGCGGCCGCGCCACGCGATCGGATCGCGGTGCGCTACAAGCTCGAGGCGTTCGCCGAACCGATCACGATCGCCACGCTCGCGCCGCGCTCGCTCGACGGCACGCCGACCACCGTGAACGTGAAGTACTTCGCGAACTTCATCGGCACCACGGTGATCGAGCGACCGCCGGCCTATATCGTGCCTCCGGAGATGGCCGCACACCTCGCCCTCCACGGCATCGCGAGCACGCCGG
>JANXOP010000174.1 GCA_025357755.1 Kofleriaceae bacterium
GGGCTCTCGACTGCACTGCACCTCCACGCGATCGCACCGCGGCTCGCCGAGCGTTCGGTCGTGCTCGAGGCCGAACGCTATCCCCGCGAGAAGATCTGCGCCGGCGGCATCGGCGCGCGTGGGCTTGCCGTGCTCGAAAAGCTCGGCGTCGCCCCCGACGTTCCGATGGTGGCACTCGATGCCGTCGCGATCCGGCTCGCGAGCCAGACGCTCGTGACCCGCGTCGAGCGCTGCGGCGTGGTCGTTCGTCGCGTCGAGTTCGATCACGCGCTCGCGAAGGCGGCGAGCGCACGCGGGCTCGAGGTCCGCGATGGCGTCGCAGTCACCGCGATCGAGGTCCACCCCGATCACGTCGTGGTCTCGACGTCCACCGGACTGACCTATCGTGCGAAGGCAGTGATCGGTGCCGATGGAGTGTCGGGCATCGTGCGCCGCACGACTGGCTTCGCGCGCCACGAGCTGCGCGCGCAGGTCTGCGAGCTCGATACGCCGGGCGTCGCGGTCGATCAGCCGCGCGATACCGTGGTGTTCGATTTCACGATGCGTGACCTCCAGGGCTACGCGTGGGACTTCCCGACGCTGGTCGCCGGACAGCCGTTGATGTGCCGGGGCGCCTACGTGATCCATAACCTCGGGGCGGACTCGCCCCGCGCCCGACTCGCGGCGTACCTCGCCGAGCGCGGCCTCGATCTCGCGAGCTACAAGCTCAAGCAGTATGCCGAGCGCGGGTTCGAACCCGGCGCGCCCATCGCGCGACCGCGCGTGCTGCTCGTCGGCGAAGCGGCGGGGATCGATATCGCAACCGGCGAAGGCATCGCGCAGGCGATCGAGTACGGCGGGACCGCGGCGGCGTACCTCGCGCGTGCGCACGAGCGCGATGATTTCGGCTTCGCGAGCTGGCGGCGCCATGTCGACCGCCATCACCTCGGCTGGTCATTGCGGATCCGCCACCTCTGCTACCGCGCGTTCTACGGCCATCGCCGCGATAGCATGGAGCGCATGATGCCAGCGCTGTCGTCGCTGCTCCGCGTCGGCGTGCAAGACTTCGCAGGCCAGCCACTCTCGAAGCTCGCGATCGCGCACGGTGCGAGCCAGTTCCTCGCGGCGTACATCCACGAGCGCGCGCGCGATTAACGGCGACGGCGACGCGCGAACCACAAGCCGATCACGACGAGCCCGCTCGCGCTGCTCGAGCCGGCATGACTCGTCGAGCAACCACCCTCGACGGTGCCGTCAACCGTCGGCTCGGTCACGCCGTCGTTGCCGCCGTTGCCGCCGTTGCCGCCGTTGCCGTCGTTGCCGTCGTTGCTCGGATCGGTCGCGGCGGATCCGGTGCCAGCGTCGACCAGCAGCGCCGTCGCGTTCGGCGTGCCGTAGCCGGTCGGCCCATCCCAGCCGATGCCCGCCGTGCACAAGATCGCGGTCGAGCACGTACCGTTCCTGCCGCTCGTCACGTCGTAGAGCTTCGCCGCGTTGTCACGCAGAAATTGGCCCGAGGTGTGGGCACCGTTGCCGGTCGCGGCATAGATCGCCGCGACGAGTGGGGCCGCTGCGCTCGTGCCGCCGACGGCGATCCAGCCGCCGTTGCGCGCGTTGTAGACCGCCGGGCCGGTCGCCGGATCGCCGACCGCCGCGATATCGGTCGTCGCCTTGTGCGCGCAGCCGCTCGCACTTTGATACTCGGGCTTCGTGATCGAGAGGCTGCAGGCGCTCCCGCCGCTCGTCCACGCGGTCTCGGTCCAGCCGCGCGCGCTGCTGTCCTTGACCAGCTTCGTGCCGCCGACCGCGATCACGTGCGCGGACGTGCCGGGATAGTCGGGCCCTTGCCCCGCATCGTTGTAGCCGTTGTCGCCCGCCGCGACGAAGATCGCGATGTTCGGATGCGCGAAGTAGGGCTCGAGCGATGCGAGCGAGGTCCCCGCTTGCTCGGGACCACCCCAGCTGTTGCTGATCACCGTCGCGCCGAGCGTCGCCGCCGTGTTCTGCGCGACCTCGAGCCCGTTGCCACCGCTGTCCTGCGCCTGGACCACGAGGATCTTGCAGGTCGGGCAGCCCGCGCTCGCCATGTCGACATCGAGCGCGGTCTCGACCGTCCAGTCATCGCTCGCCGGTGGCAGCGCAGGTAGCGAGCTGCCGCCGTGCTCGTCGACGATCTTCAGGCATCCGTTCGCGATCGTGCACGCGGGTAAGCCGTACTGCATGCGATAGACCGCGAGGTCCGCCTCGAGCTGCGGGTAGCCGTACGCGTCGACGATCGCGATGGTCGGCGTGCCCTGGAGGGTCGCTGGGAGCTTGTAGGCGGCCTGGAGGTCGAGCGCGCCGAGCCCGGCCGGGACCACGTGCGATTCGACCAACCCATCCACGGTCGCGCGGGCGTGCGCGAAGCAACGATGCGGACCGGTCTGCGAGCACACACGCCCGGTCTGGATCTCCCGGACGTCGTCGAGAACAAGTTGCGCACGCCCGGTCAGCGCGAGCGCGCTCGGGAGCTCACCCGCTGGAGGTGCGTCCTCGGTGATGCAGCCCGATGCCCCCAGTCCCACGCCGACGAGCATGAAGTACGCGAACCCACGTGTCGGAGCGGAGGTGCGGTGGTTCACGCAGTGGCGTAACTCAAGATGCGAGCCAGGTGCGTTTCGTGCGATCTGTTCGGGATGACCGAGCGAACCCCGAAGCAAGTGATCGTCATGCGCAAGGACCTCGGGATGCGCAAAGGCAAGATGATCGCGCAGGGTGCGCATGCCGCGATGGCGGTGCTGCTCGAGAGAGCGACCGCGAGCGAGACCGCGATCACCTTGCCGCTCTCGCCTGCCGCGCACAAATGGCTGGTCAGCGGACGGTTCACGAAGATCTGCGTCGGTGTCGATTCCGAAGCCGCCCTCGACGAGGTGGTCGCGCGCGCGAAGGCCGCGAACGTACCCTGCGCGTTGATCGTCGATGCTGGCAAGACCGAGTTTCACGGAGTCGAGACCAAGACCTGCTGCGCCGTCGGTCCCGCGTGGGCCGACGAGGTCGACGCGATCACGGGCGCGCTAGCGCTGCTTTGACAACCACTGATCTGCGGCGCGGCGCACCTCGGCCGAGGCCGCACCGACATCGATCGCGACCGGATCGCCCGTGATCTGCTGCAGCGCGCGCTGCGCGAAGTAGCGGACGAGCGGATATTCGTGCGCGAGCATCGGCACGATCGCGGCCACCGCATCGCGGGTCTTCGCCTCGCCAAACGTCGCGATCGCGACGGCTTGTTCGTGCGGCTTGCCGCGCGACAGCGTCGCGCGCATCGCGTTGACGCTGAGGTCCTCACCGTAGAGCAGCTGGAGCGCTGCGCGATCGTAGTGCTTGCCGTACCATTGCTCCATCGTCGTCACGAGCGCGTCGACCGATTTGTCCGCGTGGCACAATGCGCACTCGAGCGGACGATCCTTCTCGACCCGCCGCGGATCCGTCGGCGAACCGATGCGGTGGTAGCGGTCGAGGCCGTACTCGAGTCCCATGTTCTTCTTCGCCATGTGACACGCGATGCACGCGGTGCCCGCGCCACCGATCGCGTGGTGCGAGTGCTTCGCGAGCGCATCGTCGGTCGAGTACGCCGAGTGACACGACAAGCAGAGATGGTTGCCCGCCGGCGTCGCCATCTCGGCGAGCTTCGCGCGAGGATCCTCGACGTGTGGATCGTGGCACGTGGTGCACGCCATCTGCGATGCGCAACCCCCGAGCTGATAGTCGCGCCCTTCGCCGGAGCTGATCGAGCTACCTCCCGGATTCTTCGTGCGGAGCCCGCCCTCCCACGTCCACGGGTAGTGCGTGAACAGCACCGTGTGGCACTTCGC
>JANXOP010000185.1 GCA_025357755.1 Kofleriaceae bacterium
ACCGTAGACCACGCGACGCATCACATCGTGGCTGACGTCCACTTCCGATTCGGTTGCGAGCTCCCGCAGGTTCGCGCGCGCGACGGGATCGAGCTCTTGCGCGATCAGCACCCAGAGCACCCGATGCTCGGTCGGCGTCAATCCCAGGCGGAGTAGCGGCCATTCGGATTCCGACGCGAGCCCATCGGCCACCCGTTCGCGATTCGCGCACTGCTCGAGCCACGCGGTCTCGGCATCGACACGGTTGCTCCGAGGTTGCGCTCTTAATTTGCTCGTGATTATGAACACTTGGCAATAGTGCCGCGATCTAGCCCACGTGGTATTGGCGGGCGTTGCGCACGGCCACGTGAAGACTGCCGTTAATCACCACGGCGACCGGCGAGCGGTTTTTAATGGCGACGACGTCTACGGCCTTGTCGAGCTCGTTCGCCATTTGCTCGGTCAAGAAATGTGCGCCCACATCCTTCCCGTTCTCGTTCCAGACAATACGCACGTGGTGCATTCCACTAGGCCCGACGGCGTTAGAGATCAACCTGCCCGAGAAAACGGAGCCTTCGTTGATCAAGCGCGGCACAGCATGCAGGTCGCGCCGATAGAGGTGGCGTGCTGCCAGTCCCGGAAGCACACCAAAGAAGAAGAAGAACAGCAGCACGAGCCAGACATCCTGTCGGACATCTTCGCCAGGCTTGGCGTCGATAAGCCGAATCACTCCGATCGACGCACCCAGAACGACGCCGAACGCGATCATGATCTTGAGGATGCGATTCCCTTGATGCCGTATGCGAATCGCCATCGGTTGAAGTAAGCGCTCTATGTCCTCGGTCGAATACGTTGCTCTTCTCTCCAACATCGTCATCGCTATCCCCCCTGCTTCTTGTGCGTCGCTGCGTAAATCTTGTCTGACTGGTCGTTAAAGACGCTGACAGCATTCGGGTCTAATCCCCATTGTCGGGGGTGCAGCAACTTCGAGCGGTCCACCGCATCTTCTTTCTTGTCGTCGTAGTCAGCTAGTTGCTGTGCTCCAAGGCGAGAAGCGTCCGATCCCGCGTCGGTCATCGTTACCTGGTTCGTACGCGGATCACGAATCGCTATCCCATCGCCCTGCATGAAGTAGGACTCGGTGCGTTCTTCGTTTGCAATGCGACGACCACGGCCGCGTCCAAACTCTTCGAGTTGGAGAATTTTGCTGTTACCCGCAGCTGCGGTCGCAACGACCGCGCCGGCTCCTGCCTGAGCGACGATCGAACCAGTTCCGGCAATGACCCCCAAGGTGTGATTACCGGTCGCCCCCTCGACCTTTTCTTCTACCTTCTCCGCATTGTCGCCCATCCACGCGCTGGCAGTTTCGGCATCTCCATCACTGTTGTGTAGCCAACCTAGTTCTTTGACCTGCTTGTCGCCTTCGCGACCAATCTTTGAACCGAGAGCAAGACCGCCGAGGATAGGAGCCGCCGGTCCTGCGGCCGCAACGCCACCGAACGACGCAATCTCGGCGACGCCCGAACCAACCGTAGCTAGCCCACCTCCAAACGTGAATGACCCTTCGACAAAGTTGTGCTTCATCTCCTCTCGGCCCTCGAACATTTCCATGATGCCTCCGCCAATCGAGATCATCCCAAATCCCGCGGACGCGCCCGCAAATGCAGTCTTGCCCGTGCTTGCCGTTCCTTCCCAGAACTCCGAGCTGCTCTCGGCCATTTCTTCGGCGAGTTCTGCGTACGTTCCGCCTGCCGCTTCGCGTTCGAGGAACGTTGCGGCGCCTAGGTGCACTTGATCCGCCCTGGACAAGGCGGCGGAGACCGGATTCTCCTTTTCGGTGTCCTCGTCGATCTTTTCCGCATCACGTTGTTCGGTCGTCGGCGCGACGAGGCCCGCTTTGAGAGCGCGACGTAGCTCGTCAGCTCCTCTCTCCTGCGGCTTCGCGTCGGGAGCACGAGCCATTGGCTTCTGGCTCGAGGGACCCTTCGGTTGCGGCTTCCTCTTCTGCTCGGGCTTCTTCTTGTGCGCAGGAGCGTGATGCTTGCGGACCGTTCGGTGGTTCTTCGTTTCTTCGCCCATGGCGTTCGTATCGACAGCTCGCTCCTCCGGTTGCTGAGAAATTGCCGGCGGGCGAAGTGCTTGATTTCATACGTCGAGACAGGAACGCGACGGCAGGACGTTTCGCATGTCAGTAACAGACCACTTTTTCGAATTTTGCAGCAAGGTCACCCCCGATGTCCGCCGCTCGCATGCGCGCCCAGATCACGGGCTCGGCGCTCAAGGCGTTCGTGAAGTCTCGCATCGGCAGCATCAAGACCCCGAAGCAAATCGAGGTGTGGCCGGACCTCCCGCGCAGCAAGGTCGGCAAGGTGCTCAAGGCCGAGATTCGAAAGCAGCTGCTCTAGAGCTGAGCTTCGATCGCGCTCGTCACCAACGCGTCGTCGGGCGTGACGTCCGGGGCGAACCGAGCGACCGCGCGACCCTTGCGATCGACGAGGAACTTCTCGAAGTTCCACGCGATGTCTTCGGGGTGCTCGATCTCGATGCCGTACTTCGCGAGGTTCGCGAGGAACTCGCTGTTCGGCTTGTCCTGGCGTACCGGCTGCTCCGCGATCAGCTCCTTGTAGAGCGGATGGCGGGTCGCTGAGGCGACCGTGATCTTCTCGAGCACCGGGAACTTCACGCCGAACTTGGTATCGCAGAACTCCGCGATCTCCTCGGCGGTACCGGGCTCTTGCGCGCCGAAGTCGTTGCACGGGAAGCCAACGACGACGAAGCCGCGGTCGCGATACTTCTCGTAGACCTCTTCGAGCGCCTGGTACTGCGGGGTCAGGCCGCACGCCGACGCGACGTTCACGACGAGCACGACCTTGCCTGCGTACTCGCCGAGAGTGGTCGACGAACCATCAGCGCGATGAACTGGGACTCGATACAGCGGGCTAGCCATCGCCCGGACCGTACCTCGGCCGATGTAGAGGGCCTCACTGTCGTTTCATGAAAATAGTTTCGAGGTTGGCCGATTCACCACGCATGACGATCTCGTTGAACGGCATCAGTGGCGCTGGCTGGAGCATGCAGCACCGTACGACCGTCGCGCCCGTTGCCCCGGTTCGTCACCCTGAACTTGCTCGGACGGTACGTGTGCAAGCGCCGGCGCAGGCCAAGCCGGACCGTACCTACCTCGCACTCGAAGGTACGATGAAGTTTGGCAGTAGTAAGGATGCGGTCTCGCGGCCGTTTCCGAGCGAGCAGGTGTCGCGCGTGCGCTCCGCGTACGAGGCGAGCAGTGCCGCGCCGACCAGTACGCGCCAGGTGATCGGTTAAGGCGTTCGAATATTTCTAACGGTTATCAGTTGATGCGCGCGACCGACTCGAGGTGCATGCCCATCTCCGGAATCTCCAGTGTTTCGCAACAGAGTCAGAGCTCGACGAGCGTTGCATCGCTCGCGACACAGCTCGCAAAGGTCTCGGCCGAGATCACAAAGACCGCGAGCGACAAGTCGCTAGACGCGAAGAGCAAGGCGGCCAAGATCCAGACGTTGCAGGGCCAACAGGGCCAGCTGCAAGCGCAGATGGATCGTCTCAAGGCGCAATCACAGGCGAAGACCGCCCCGGCCGCGCAGAAGACGGCAGAGCCCGCAGAGCCTGCGGCCAAGCGTGAGAGCTCGACGTTCCACACCGTCGCGTAGGCGCTGTTCCCACATACACGGCGGAGCGATCCGGACGAATCGCGATCCCATGGCTGTATCCTCGGTATCGGCAGTTTCACGTGCGGCGGCGGCGGTTCCGGTGTCCAAGGCGGAGCGCACCACCGTGCTCAAAGAGCAACACGCCAAGCTCGACACTGCGATCCAGGCGGCGAAGTCCGACAAGAACCTCGATCGCGATCAGCGCGCGACACGCGTGAAGCACCTCGAGACCCAGCAGGCGACGGTCGCGGCGCATCTCGAACGAGTCTCGGGGATCCATAAACCCGAAGCGAAGTCGGAGACCGCGAAGCCCCAAGAAGCCAATTCGGAGCATCGCATCCACGTGATCGCCTAGCGCCGGGCACGGTCAGCTGCCAAGCTGCGGCCATGCAGACCAAGGTCTATGCCGCCCCGGCGGCCAAGCAACCGCTCGCACCGTCGACGATCGAACGCCGTGATGTGGGCCCGAACGATGTCGCGATCGACATCTTGTTCAGCGGCATCTGCCACTCGGATATCCACCAAGCTCGCGACGAGTGGGGTGCCGGTCGGTTCCCGATGGTCCCGGGGCACGAGATCGTCGGCCGCGTCACGAAGGTCGGCGCGAATGTCACGAAGGTCACGATCGGGGACCTCGCGGGTGTCGGCTGCATGGTCGATTCGTGTGGCGACTGCACGTACTGCCGTGAAGATCACGAGCAGTTCTGCGAGAAGGGCAACGCCGGCACGTACAACGCGACGGAGATGGATCGCAAGACGCCGACGTACGGCGGCTACTCCCAGCAGATCGTCGTGGTCGAGCGCTTCGTGCTCAAGGTGCCGACGAACCTCGAGCTCGCCGCGGTCGCACCGCTCTTGTGCGCGGGTATCACCACGTACTCGCCACTCAAGCAGTGGCAGTGTCGTCCCGGCAGCAAGGTCGGCGTGGTCGGGCTTGGCGGGCTGGGCCACATGGCGGTCAAGATCGCGGCGGCGATGGGCGCCGAGGTCACGATGCTGTCGACCTCGCAGAAGAAGGCCGAAGATGCCAAGAAGCTCGGCGCGCACGACTTCGTCCTGACCAGCGACAAGGACGCGTTTAGCAAGAACAAGGGCCGGTTCGATCTGATCATCGATACGGTCTCGGCCGCGCACGACTACAACGCGTTCCTGCGCTGCCTGCGTCCGTACGGCGCGATGATCTGTGTCGGTGCGCCGCCCGAGCCCCAACAGATTTCGGCCTTCTCCTTGATCGGCGGCAACAAGCGCCTCGCCGGTTCGATGATCGGCGGGATTCGCGAGACCCAGGAGATGCTCGATTTCTGCTCGGCGAAGAACATCGCCGCCGAGGTCGAGGTGATCTCGGCCAAGCAGATCAACGAAGCGTACGAGCGGACCCTCAAAGGGGATGTTCGCTACCGCTTCTCGATCGATGCCCGCACGTTCGCCGAGTAAGTGTGGTCTGATCGCGCACCGGTGAAACGCAAACCAACGAGAGGGGCTGCCAGGCAAAAGGCAGCGGTGAAGGCCACGCGAAAGCCGGCAAAGAAGGTCGCGCGCAAAGCGCCACCCGCCACGAAGGCGAAGACGAAGAAGAAAAAGCCGGCCAAGAAGCCGAAGCCACGATCCAAGTGGGTCGCGCTTGTCGCGAAGCAGAAGCACGGCCTGATGCTCGCCGCGGCACACGGCCCGGTCCTCAATGTCGCGCACTTCGTCGCGGACGAGCCGATCATTGGCGGCTGGTGGGCTCACCCGAAGGGTAAAGCGATCTTCGCTGCGCTCTCGGAGCTCGACGATAGCGACGAGATTCACGGCTTCAAATTGTTCGAAGGCAAGATCACCTTTGCCCATCGCAAGGTGTGGCCCGCGCTCGTCCGGCTCGGTCGTGAAGGCGTGATCGCCGGGGAGCTGCTCGCGCTGATCGAATCCAGCGGCGAGCGCAACGTGATCGTGCCGTTCCCCGAGTGGGTCGATGCCGAGACCGCCGCTGCCGCTGATGCATTGAGCCTCGCCGAGGCGCGCGCCGCCGTGCCGTTCTTCGAGTAGCTTCGCGCAATGGCTACCGCATTTCGGCTCGAAGGTCTGACGCTCACGGTTGAAGATGTCGCGCGTTCGGTCGCGTTCTATCGCGACAAGCTCGGTCTGAACGTCGCGGTGAATGCGGCACCAGCGTTCGCGATGATCCGCCACGGCGCGGGGACGATCGGCTTGCTCTCGATCGTCGAGGCGCGCAAAGAAGGCATCGCCGACTCGACGCCGAACCAGCGCGCCGCCATCCATGTCGAGTTCTCGACCGACGATCTCGATGCGCTCTACACCGAGCTCCAGGCCAAGGGTGTCGCGTTCCATCAGCCGCCGCACGACGAGCCATGGGAGCGCTCGATGTCCGCATTCGATCCCGACGGCTACAACGTCGAGTTCGCGCAGGGCAAGCGCGGCGAAAATTCGCTCTAGTTCCAGAGCTTCGGATCGATGGGAGGCTCGATCGGATCGGGGGGCGGCTCTTCGAAGCCCCGGATGATCAACCGCAAGCGCTCGGCCTGCACGGCCTCTTCCGCGCGCCTTCGTTGATCTGCCAGCCGCTCTTCGAAATCCCACTGCGCGATGCGGATCCGGTTGAGCTTGCGCTTGCGGCGCCACGCGAGCACGAGCAAGACGCCGACGAGCACCCACGCGATGACCCCGATGATCGCGGCGGGCGCCATGATGTAGCGGTCGCGAACGTCGTCGCGCCACTCGCCGAACAGCTCGTGGATGTTCTTGCCGTACTGGTCCTTCGCGGCCTGGTCGAGCGCGACGCCTTGTCCGATCTCGCGCAAGAACCGGCGGAACGGCCAGCGGTCACCGTCATCGGCGGGATCCTCCCAGCGGCCGCGACGCGACAGAAAGTTCACGAAGTCGTAGCTCTCGGCGTACGCCCGCTGGGCCGGCGATTCCTCGGCGGGGAAGCTCCGGTCGAGCTGTTCGATCGGGATGATGCCCCGCATCCAGACCATGCCGGCGAGCGTCTCGGAGCGCGCCATCGACCACTCGGCCGAGTGCTGATACGCGAAGCCCTCGTGCAGCCAGTGCGGTGCGCGATCGCCGAGGGCGGCCCCGAGCGCGACATGACCGAGCTCGTGGTCGAGCGTGGCGCGCGGGTCGACGATCTCTGCGCCGCGCCGCATCGCGACCGTGACGACGCCGAGATCCGGATACGTCACGCCGACCGCGTACTTCGGCGCGCCGCGATTGCCAGGCGCGACACTCGCGATCGAGGACGCATCGCGTACGAGTTGGATGTGGACAACGCGCGGGAGCGGCAGATCCGGGAGGTCCTTCGCGATCCGCGAGAGCGTGTCCTCGGCGCTCGCCTGGAGCTCCGCGGCTGGACCCTCGAGGCCGGGCTCGTAGCTCATCACGATCCGATCGCCGCCGGGCAGGGGCGTGAGCGGTACCGCTCGTGCCGGACTCACCGCGGCGAACACCAGCGCGAGCGCTAGGATGAAGGCCTTCATGGGTAGTGCAGCATGATCTCTTGCGTGTTCGCTCGAGACTCGTGGGCGTAGACGACCGCGGCGCCCGCGACGAGCGCGGCACCGATCGCGGCGTAGACCCACCATGCGGTGGTCGCCTTGTCGTGCTTGGTTTGGGTTCGATCCTCGGTCATCAGGGGCTGATCGGGATCCGGGGCGTGCGCGTTCCAGCTGTCGACGCGGTCGGCGAGCAACGCTGCCGCGCGATCGGCGTCCGCGATCGTGCGTGCGCCATCTTCACCTCCGAGGAGGCGCGCCGGTTCGGCGTGACCTGCGTGGCCCCAGACTTCGACGACATCGCCGTGCCGGATCAACGCGGCGCGAACTCCGAGCTTCTCGAGGACTTCTCCAACGGCTGGGCCCGCGGGCACCTTGCCGTGCCAGCTCGCGATCATCGCCGCGACGACGGCAAGCGGGCCTTCCTGGTCGGCCATCTCGACGACGAGCTTGGGCTGCTTCTTGATCGGGCGACCGACGAGGAAGCCTCGCCGCTTGCCCGAGGCCGCGGCGATGATGTGCTCGCCAGGTGACAGCGTGAGGTGCAGCGGCGCCTTGCCGACTTGCACGAAATCGAGCCACACGACCGCGTCCGGAACCTCGGTCGCGACCTCGACCTCGATCGGATCGACGTTCGGGAGGGCATCGACCTCGGGATACTTTTCGAGCAACGCCGGTGCGACATCCGGAGATCCACCGACGATACGGAGCCGTTGCGCGGCGCGCATCGCGACATCGCTATCGCCGGTGCGATCCGCGCACAACAGGATGTAGGCCCACGCGCGGGGCAGCTCGGTGACCGAGAGCCCCGCGGCCTGGCGCGCCGCGAGCAACGGCAGCGCAGCCTTGACCGCGGTGATCGTCCCGGGACAATCGAGAGCGCCAAAATTCTTCTGTGCGAGGCCCATCGCGGTGGCGAGCGCGATCGCATCGCTCTCGGTCGCGTTACCGGTGAGTGCGGCTTCGGTCGCGTCATCGAGTGGCTGGAGCTCGGCCTTGACGAGCGCCGCCTGCAACGATCGAACGACCACCGGATCGGCTGGACCGAGATCGATCACAGCGGCACGCTCGGCTTGCCTGGGCGCGGCGCTGACCGTGCTCGCGATCAGTCCAAGGGCGGCAGCTGTTCGAAGTATTTGTTGAGCGCCCATACGTCACGCGCCCGCAGTCCATCGAACTGGATGCCGGTCGCTTTGTCGTCCGACCAGCGCACGATCGCGCCGATCTCGATCGGTTCGTCGATGGTCGGCACCTTGAACGAGATGTCCACACGCTGGCCCATCGAGTAGCGAGTCGTGACGAAGAACAAACAGCCGCCGAGCGACAGGTTCATCAACGTGCACTCCCGACTCGCGCCATCCACCTTCAGGGTTGCTGCCAGCGAGACGGCGTGTCGGGTTGATGTCCGGCGGTTTTCGGCCACGCCTCATAGTACCAAAAGGATGGATCCGAAACGTTCGGGCGCACCTCCCCGATCGGTGATCGGTGGGGTTTTCTTCGGGACCAACTCGTTACTGCAGCTTGATGTCGATGTAGGCCTTCTTGCGAAGCTCCTGCACCCACGTTTCAGTCTGCTTATCGAGCTCGCGGCGCTTGAGCTCGCGCGTGAGTTGTTCCTTCATTTCAGCGAAGGGCTTGAGCTCGGACTTCTTGACGTCGGTGACCTGGAAGACGTAGAGGCCCTGGGGACCGGTGACCGGGCCGCGGGTGTCGCCTTTTTCCATCGAAAAAACGACCTGCTCCCAGTCCGGGTTGATCGAGCCGCGCTCGAACCATCCGAGCTCGCCGCCGGTGTCCTTCGTCGAGACGTCGTCCGACATGTCCTTGGCCACCGCCACGAAGTCTTCGCCGCCCTTGACCCGCTCGACCGCCTTGCCGGCCTTGGCCTTGCCCTCGTTGATCTGCTGCTCGGTCGCGTGGTCCGGAAGCTTGATCAAGATGTCGGAGAGCCGCACCGCGCTGACCGCTTCGGAGCGGCGCTGCATCTGGTCGAAGCGCGCCTTGATGTCCTCGTCGGTGATCTGGATCTTCGGCTGGACGATCGTGTTGACCGCGCGGAGCCGCATCAGCTGGCGGCGCAGATCGGCCTTGTAGTTCTGCAGCGTGTAGCCCTGCGCGCTGAGCGCCTGCGCGAGGCCGGCGTCGTCGAGGTTATTCTGCTGCTTGATCTCGTCGAGCGCGGCCTGGACCTCGGAGGTCTCGACCTCGATCTTGGCGCTCTCGGCGGCCTGGACGATCAGCTCCTCGTTGACCATCTCGTCGAGGATCTGGCTCGCGAGCTTCGCGAGCCGGCGCTTGCGCTCGCCTTCGTCGGTGATCGACTGCGCCTGCGCGATCATCGGCGTGAGCCGCGCATCGAGCTCGCTCTGCAGGATGATCGAATCGTTCACGATCGCGACGACGCGTTCGAGGCTGATCTTCTGACCCGCGTTTCGCGACACCGCCTTTGTATCGGCCTGTGCGACCCCGCCCAAGGCTACCAACAGCATAAACGCTACTTTGCGCACGACGTTAGGACTCCTCGTTCATGGAATGGGTTGCTCGCCGCCGGACCCACCCAGGGCCGGTGGAGGTGGATTCTGGCCGCCTGGAACGGGCGGGGAGGGCTGGAGGTCGCGACCGTGGCCATCATCGACGGCCTGGGATGTATCGATGCGGACCTTCGCGAGGTTCGCTTCGTTGATCTCGATCTTGGCCTGGGCGCGGAGCTTCTCGACGAAGCCCTTCTGCGCCTGCATGCGCTGCTCGCGAAAGAGCTTGTTGCGGATCAGCGCCTTCGCCTCGTCGAACGACTTGGTCATCGACTTGCGACGCCCGGTTTGCTTGAGGATGTAGAACTGGCCGGTGCCAGCATCGACGACGCCCGAGACATCGCCGGTGTTGACGAGCGCGAACGAGGCCTTCACGACCGACGCCGGGAGCTCCTTGTTCGCCAGATCGAAGTAGCGCAGGTCGCCGCCGCGCAGCTTGGTCTCTTCATCGGACGTGTACTTCGTGACGAGGTCGCGGAAGCCCTTGTTGGTCTTGCCGGCCTCGCCCTTGGCCTCGAGCAGCACGCGATCGGCTTGCGCCTTGTTGCGCAGGATGATCGCGGAGGCCCGAACTTCCTCGGGCTTGACGTAATCGGCGAGGTTCGCCTGGTAGTACGCCTGCATGTCGGCGTCCTTGACCGAATCGGCGGTGACCTTCGCGTCGAACTCGTCGCGCATCAACTTCTGGATCATCACCTGCTTCATCGTGCGAACGACTTCAGGATCTTTATCCAGACCGTGCTTGTAGGCTTCCTTCGCGAGGATCTCGAAGCGCACGAGCGAATCGAGGAACTCCTTCTTCTGCTCGAGGGAGGTGTAGCGCGCGCGGATGTACGGCGACTGGCGATTGATGCGCTCCTCGAACTCGCCGAGCGTGATCGTGACGTCATCGATCTTCGCGAGCGGGGCCCTGAGCTCCTCGGCGTTCTGCGGCGGCGAGCTTGGCACGGTCTTGGCGGGACCGCCGGCCGGGTCGCGGGAGGCATCTCCCTCGTTACGCTTCTGGCAGCTGGCCCCGATGACCACGAGGCCCACGATCCATGGCGCGAGGAACGCGCAAAGAAGGGCCTGCTTCTGCATGGTTACTGCGATGCGGTAGCACGATCGAGGACCGCCAACAAGGCTTGCCTTGCGGCCCCGGCCCCGGTGTTCGCCGTCGCATACCGGCCATCCGGCAGCTTGCGCCATCCGGCGGCAATGGCTGCGGCGCGCATCACGGAATCCTCGGGTAAGGCGATCGCCACCCGGCTCTGAGAAATCTCGAGCGCGAGGGCCCCGATCCGGCGGGCGAGGGCCTTCTGCCCCATCAGCTCGCCGAGGAGGATCGTGTCGCCGGGCAGGGGCCCGTAGCGGTCATTGATCTCGGACATCACGGTGCGCAGCTCGTCATCATCCGCGACTGCCGAGAGCCGCTTGTAGAGCTCGAGGCGCTGGCCTGGATCCGGGACGTAGTCATCCGGGATAAAGCCCGGGACATCGATCGACAGCTCGGGATCGACCTCCGAATGGATCGGTTGGCCACGCAGCTCGGCGACCGCTGCCTCGAGCATCTTCACGTAGCGATCGAAGCCGACCGCGGCGATCGAGCCGGATTGCTTTGCCCCGAGCAACTCGCCACCCCCCCGGATCTCGAGATCCTGCGACGCGATCTGGAAGCCCGCGCCGAGCTCGGTGAAGCGCTGGAGCGCCTCGAGTCGGCGGCGCGCATCTTCGGTGATGTGCTCGGGCTCGGGGACGAGCAGGTAGCAGTAGGCGCGGTTCGCCGACCGGCCGATCCGACCGCGCAGCTGGTAGAGCTGGGCGAGGCCGAATGCATCCGCGCGCGCGACGAACATCGTGTTCGCGTTCGGGATGTCGAGGCCGCTCTCGACGATCGTCGTGGCGATCAAGATATCGAGCTCGTGCTGGATGAACTGGACCATCACCTTCTCGAGTGCATCTGCCGAGAGCGAACCGTGGCCGATGCCGATCCTCGCGTTCGGCACGAGGCCCTTGAGGTACATCGCCCAGTCTTCGATCGAGCGATCGTCGTCGCGCGGCTTGGTTTTGCGCTGCGGGCGGTCGTCGTTCGGGATCCGGTTGTCGACTTCTTTGACACCCGCGGTGCCGATCGTCGGCGTGATGAAGAACACCTGACCGCCACGACCGATCTCGCGCTCGATCGCTTCTTTGATCGTGACGTCATCGACGCGGGACACGAACGTACGCACCGCGCGGCGATCCGCGGGCGGCGTCGCGATGATCGAGAGATCGCGCATGCCGGCCATCGCGAGGTGGAGCGTGCGAGGGATCGGCGTCGCGGTCAACGTGAGCACGTCGACCGTCGTCTTGGTCTTCTTGATCCGCTCCTTGTGCGCGACGCCGAACCGCTGCTCCTCGTCGATCACGAGCAGGCCGAGTTCCTTGAACCGCACATCGGCCGACAGCACGCGATGCGTGCCGACCACGACATCGATCGTACCCGCCGCGAGGCCCTTCACGACCTCGATCTGCTCCCCTTTGCTCTGGAACCGCGACAGCTTGCCGACCGTGATCGCGAAGCCCTTGAACCGGGCGCTCATGGTGCGGAAGTGCTGCTCGACGAGCACGGTCGTCGGCGCGAGCACGCAGGCCTGCTTGCCGCCGGTGACACACTTGAAGATGCCGCGGAGCGCGACCTCGGTCTTGCCGTAGCCGACATCGCCGCAGACCAAGCGGTCCATGGACTTGCTGGCTTCCATGTCGGCGTTGACCGCGTTGATCGCGTCTTCTTGATCCGGGGTCTCGTCGAACGGAAACGTCGCCTCGAGCTCGCGATATTGATCGTCGGCCGGCGGAAAGGCGTGACCGGGAAGGGCGGCGCGCTGGGCGTAAACTTGAAGGAGTTCTTCGGCGAGCGCGCGCACGGCGCGCGAGACCTTCGTCTGCGTCGCTTCCCACGTGACGCCGCCGAGCTTGTCGATTTTCGGGCCGTGACCCTCGGCGCCGACATAGCGCTGGACCTCGCCGAGCCGATACACCGGCAGATACAGCGTACCGCCATCGTACTCGAGCTGGAGCGCATCGATCTCGGTCTGCGGTGGCGCGACCGCACCGATCGCGATGGTGTTGAGGAGCGAGACCGAACCGACCGCGATCTTCTTGAGACCCTGGTAGCGGCCGACGCCGTGGCGCTGATGGACGAGGTAGTCGCCGACCGCGAGCTGGCTCCAGTCACTGACGCCACCGAGCAGCGCATCCTTCGCGCGCTTCTTGCGATTGGTGGAGTGATGCGTGCGCTGGCCGAAGATGATGTCGCCGGTGACCAGCGCGACGTGATCGCGCGGTGCGGCGAACGCATGCGCGGGCGTCCCGGCGATCAGCTTGACGTCGGTGACGCCGCGCGCTCCGAGCACCCCTGCGAGGCGATCGATCCGGCTCTGCGAATCGAGCGCGATCGTGACGGCGACACCCTCGGCCCGCCACTTCTTGATCGCGGTGAGCAACGGCGTGACGTGCTCGGTATCGCCGAACATGCGCGCGTGGTCGAGCTCTTGTCGCAACACGTGCAAGTCATCGACATCGACGCGCAGCCGCGCTGCGTCGGTGTCTCCGGTGATCTCGAGCGACGACAGCTCGATCCGGCGCCGCGAGGTCAGGGGCTCCAGCGCGCGTACGAAGTGGCGATCCGGCGGATACGCGAGCTCCTTCATGCTCGTGCGATTGGTCCAGCGCAGATCGGCGTCGGCGAGCAGATCGACCACGGCGCGCTTGCACGCCTCGGGATCGACGATCAACCAGCGCACCTCCGCCGGGAAATAGTCGACCGGCGAGACCAGCGTGTCGTGAAACGCGGGCACGAGACCTTCGATCCCGACGAACACGCTGCCGGTCTCGAGCTGCTCGATCGTGCGACGGGTCGCCTTCGAGGGAAACGCGATCTCGTCGGCGTACTCGCGTAGGCGCGTGCGGACATCGCTCGTGCCCGTGACGATGGTCTCGCGTACCGGATGGAGGACGACGCGATCGACTTCGCGGAGCGTGCGTTGCGATTCGGCATCGAACCAGCGCAGCGATTCGACCTCGTCGCCGAACAGCTCGATGCGGACCGGATGCGGCGACAACGGTGCGTAGACGTCGATCACGCCGCCGCGCAGCGCGAACGTGCCAGGTTCGTCGACCACGGGCGTGCGCGACCATCCGCCCTCGGTCAGCACCTTCGCGATCGCATCACGATCGATCGCTTCTCCTTTGGCGACCGTGATGCCGCGCGAGGCGAGCTCGTTCGGCGGCATGGTCTTTCTCGCGAGCGCCTCGGCACTGGCGATCACGAGCCGCGGACGCAAAGCGGGTTGGGTCAGACGATAGAGCGTCGCGGTGCGTTCGACGATGCCGGTGCGATCGGGCGAGAGCTCCGCGTAGGGCGAGACATCGATGCCCGGCAGCACGACCAGTGGATCGAGGTCCGCGGAGTCGCTCTGCGCCCCGATCCAGAATCGTACGTCGTCTTCGAGCGCGCGCGCCGCGGCATCATCGGCGACGATCACGACGACGAGCTCGCGTGCGGACCGGTCTGCCGCGAGCCAGGCAGCCCAGCCCGAGGTCGCACCGTACGCGATGACCGGACCGGCCTCGATCGCGACAGACAGCTCCGAACGCATTTCGGGCGCAAGCTAGCATGGCTGCTGTAAAATGCTTACGATGGGGCATGAGGCTGTGGATCGTGGAGCTCGTGGTTATCGTCCATGCCGATCCGTTGTAACGGCGTTCGTGACCAAGGTTCGTCATCAAGAGCAGCGCAGAAATCGGCGTCGTCTGGTGCTGTAAAGGCTAGCTGCGGTCGGTCAGATCGATCGCGCGTGGCTTCATCTCGACCGCGCGGCGGCGGCGCAGGAGCAGGAGCGTCGCCCCGGCCCAGATCGCGCTCGTACCGAGGCACATCGCGGCGATCAACCAGGTGTGATCCTCGGTCCGGATCACGTAGGTGATCGCGGGCGCGGGCGCCGGTGCGACGGTGGCTACAGGTGCATCGCTCGCGGTGATCATGACCCCGCGATCGCTCGCATCGTTGACGACCAGCGAGGGCGACACCCCACTCGTGACACAGCCTGCGAGCGCGGCGAGGTTCTCGTAGCGTGAGGGCTGGGTCTGGACGTAGGTGTAGGCGAGGTCGACCTCGCGCTTGTCGATCGTGATCTCGTAGTTGTTCGGACCATCCGTCGTGCCGCGCTGCTTCGCGAGGTGATCGAGCCGGTGCGGCTCGCCGGGCGCTCGGTCGTTGCACGGCTCGCAGTAGGCGACCACGTTCGGGTGATCCTGCAACACCGCGAGCGCACGCGTGGCGACCTCATCACTGACCAGCGCGCACTGATCGGCGTGCGCGAGCGCCGGAACGAGCGTGACGAGAAGGAGCGGTATCGCGAGAAGAGCTTTCATCTTGGGCCTCCCCATAAAACGCGTGGATCGAGCTGGTTATTCGCTAGCGCCCACAGGCGCGAACGCCAGTAGCTAGACCGACGAGCACGCTCGGGTCGACGGGCGAATCTGGTCGTGCGAGCGTATGAGTCACTCGTGCGACCTCATCGCGGATCGCGAGCAGGCACGCCAGGCGTGTCGCTCGCTCCGGCGAGCCTCGCTGCGAGCAGGTCGCTTCGTACGCCGAGCTCCAGCGCTTGGTCACGTCGTCGAGAATCCCGAACGGCGCCAGGCCTTCACCAGGATGCGCAGCGATCACCGACGATCGCTGGCTGGGCCCCCACGCGGACGCAAACACAGTCGCAGAAGACTCGCAGTCCTCGGTGGTGGTCGATCTCGTCGCCACGTACGCGACCGCCCCGAAGGTCAGCGCGAGGCCCATCAGCCCGGCGATGAGCCAACGCGCGGGACGCGCGGGGCTGCGGCCGAGTGCGGTCAGCACGTCGGACATCTCGGGCCAGCGTGCTGCAGGATCTACCGCGAGACCTCGCGACAGCACCGCGAACGCGCGCGGTGAAAGATCGGGTGGCCTCACCCCCACGCCTCGCTCGATCGCCGCTCGTAGCTCCTCGAGATTCTGGCCCCTGAATGGGCGTTCGCCGACGAGCGCCTCCCAGGCGGTGACGCAGAACGCAAACTGATCGCTGCGTGCGCTGACCGACGTCCCGGTGAACTGCTCGGGCGCCATGTAGGCGGGCGTGCCGAGCAGTGTGCCTGTACGGGTCATCGGTGAATCGAGAAGCGAGTCGTAGGCGCGGAGGTTGGCGTCGAGCGCATCGTGCGCGGCCGTCGAGGCAAATCCGAGCTCGCGCTCGATCTGGCCGAACGCGAGTCCGAAATCCATGACGTAGATGTGGCCGCGGCGATCGCGGAGCACGTTGTCGGGTTTGAAATCGCGATGAACGATTCCGGCCGCGTGGGCCGCGGCGAGTCCGGCTCCAGCCTCCGCCAACGCGACCACGATCTCGGCGTGGGGAGGGCGACTCGCGAGCCATTCCCGCATGCTCTGACCATCTACGAGCTCCATCGCGATGTAGTCGATGCCACCGGAGCTGCCGACCTCGTAGACCGTCAGCACGTTGGGGTGCTTGAGCTGCGCCATCGCCCGCGCTTCTCTCAACAGCCGGGTTCGCTGGGCAGCCGTGTCATCGCGCCGACGGAGCAGCTTGATGGCGACGGGACGTTCGAGATCGGTATCGACCGCGGCCCAGACGATGCCGATGCCGCCTTCGCCCAGCACGCGATCGAGCCGGTACTTTCCGAGTGTCGAACCGCTCGTCATCGGGGCCGTGACAGGTGCGTGGTCGCCGTGCGTCTCCGCGATCGGGTCGACCGTCATCTCGATGACCGTATCATCAAATGTTTCGCTGTCGACGCCTCGTCAGGAATGGCCTCGGTGACCCGCGAGTGCCCACAGGCGAGCGATCCCAGCGGCGGTCGGGATGATGACTGCACATCCGAGCACTACCCACCTCGCGTGGGTAAGGAAGGCGCTCGAATGGAGAGCGCCGTTCGCGGCTGGCAGGCCGAGGGTGATCACCAGGTAGGCAGCGATCGGGACGACCAACCAGCCAAGGCTGTTACGCATGGACAGGGCCTCTCTGATTCGCGATCGCGTACAGCGCGCACAACCCGCCGAGGTACACGAGCACGCCCTCCATCCGATGGAGCTCGCTGCCACTCAGGTCATGGGTGTGCATGCTGATCGCGATCACGATGCGCAGCGTGTTGATGACGATCGTCGCGACGTACGCGACCGCGACGAGGGTTGCGAGCCGGTAGCCCATCGCACGCCAGGTGATCATGTGGTGACGCCATCCGATCGCGAGCGCGAGGATCGCGGCGAGCATGAAATGAACGCCCGCACACACCGGCGCGATCTCGAACGTGATGCAGCGATCGATGTAGCCGACCCCGGCCTCGCGCACGAAGTGGCTGCCGGTCAGCACCGAGACGCACTTGGCGGTCGGTGCCAGCAGCCAGCCGAGGTCCTCGGCCGACGCATCGCGGATGTAGTGCTTGCCGAGGACGACGAGCGCGACCGCGATCCCGAGACCTCCGAGCTGGCTCTTCTTCACGACGCGCTCTTCTTGAGAAAGCCCACACCGAGCAGGCCCGCGAGGATGATCATCAGCCATGCGAACGGTGGCTCGGCACCGACCTCCATCGAGGTGCCGCCACCGATCGCCGTATCCTCGACCCCGGCAGGCAGCGCGAGCGGTTGGGTCACGTCGGTCGAGCCCTTGGTCGTGCGCACGATGTCCTGCACCGCGATAAACGAGGTGAACATGGTGAGCAGGCCGTAGTCGAGGCCGAGCTTCGTGACCGCGGCCTTGTTCGCATCCTCGTTCATGAAGTCCGAGAGCAAGCTGATCTCGTTGCGCGCCCACAGGTAGCGGAGAGCGCTGTTGGTCGCATCAGGCTTCGCCGCGCTCGCCTCGAGCGTCGAGACGAACCGGCCGCGTCCCGAGACGCCGCTCAGCGTGATCGTGCCCTTCGGCGCGCCGCGGTACTTGCCGAACAACACGACCGGGCGCGATGCGAACACGTCGGGCAGCACCTTCGGCTCGACGTCGTAGGCGTCGAATCCCGCGAACGTGGCCTTGACACTGGTCAGCACCGGCGTCTCGACGTACGCACGAAACTTCGCCGCGGCGGACGCTGCCTGATCCGGGCCCAGGATCGTGAACGCTTCGCCTTGCCCTGCCTTCGCGATGCCATCCATCAAGTGACGATTGACGCTGCTGCCGATGCCGAACGACCACACGTTCGCCCGGTCGAGGTTGTTACGGATCTGGTCGAACGCCGCGGTCTCCTCCGCGATGAAGCCATCGGTGACCACGACGAAGCTACGCGACACGGTCTCGGCGCGCGGGATCTTCATCGCATGCTGGAGCGCGGGTAAGAGCTCGGTGCCCCCACCGCCGGTCTGCTTGTCGATGAAGGCGGTCGCGGCTGCGATCTGCGTCGGCGATGCATCGACCGAGGTCGGCGCGTAGAGCGCGTCGGTTCCGGAGAAAAGGATGACGTCGAACTTGTCGGTCGGGCGGAGCCGGCCGAGTAGGTCCTTCATGAGCGTCTTGGTGGTCTCGATTGGAAAGCCGTGCATCGAGCCCGAGACGTCGATGATGAATACGTACTCGCGGGGCGGAACCATCTCCGGCGCGGGGCGCTGCGGCGGCTGGACCATCGCGAGGAAGTAGTTCTCGGTCGGGCCCTCGTACAGCATCAGCCCCGAGGCGAGGTCCTTGCCGGCGAGGCGATAGCGCAGCACGAAGTCGCGATTGCCTGCGCTCTGCTCCATCGGAGCTAGCTCGATCGTCGCGGTCTCGTGGTTCGCGGCGAACGTGCTCGCGATCTTGTGGGACGGTGACTCGATCGCCTGGATCGGCATGCCGCCACCGACGCTGACGTGGATGCCAAAGCTCGTGACCGGCGCGGCACCTGCGTGTTGGTAGGGTGTCGCGACAAACTCGTTCTCGCCGCGTTTGCCGGTCGTCGTGGTCTCGCTTGCGTAGCGCGGACCGACCGTGGTCGGGTAGACCAGCTCGTACGTGCCCTCGGTTGGCACGAGCAGCTCGGTATATTTCAGCTCGACCTGGATTCGATCCTTCGGGAGGATGTTCGCCACGCTCATCGTGAACACGTTGGGGCGCTCTTCTTCGAGCAACGTCGCGGTCTTGCCTGCGGCCTTGGCCTCTTCGTACTCGTGCTTGGCCTCCGCGCGCTCCTTGATCTTCGCGGTGATCACGCGGTCACCGATCGTCATCTTCATGGCGTACACGGCGGCGCGCGTCGAAGCCGGGAACACGTAGCGCGCGCTGATCGTTCGATCGCCATCGTTCCTGTACGTCTGCGTCACCGTCACGTCCGAGATCACACCTGCGATCTTGACGTCGGCGCGCGTGCTCTCGAGCGGCAGCGCTTCGGTCCCTGGTGTGGCGCCCTCGACGACAAAGAACGGCGACAGGGTCTTGTCGGTCGTGGCGGCGACGGCGAGGGGCTCGGCGCGCGCGATCGTGGGCGTGACGAGCGGCATGAACGCGACAGCGGCGAGAACGAGTTTCAACATGCCCTCCGTCTCAGCAACGAGGATGCCAGGATCGTTCACGACAGGTTCCGCGATGTTGCGCGTGACCGCGGGTACACGCACACACCGGCGTGTCATGCTGACGGCGTCATGCGCCGCGCGATGTTCCTGGTGACGCTACTCGCGAGCGTCGCCGCGTCCGCGGATCCGGATCCCGAGGCACTGGTGAAGGAGGTCGCGCACGTTCGCGGCTTGAAGCTGAAGCATCCGATCCCGAGCGAGCACGTCGATCGCACCGAGCTACGTAGGCGGCTGCTCGAACAAGCTAACGATGGCAAGAGCGTCGCCGAGACCGCGATCCAGACGCTCGCTCTACAACGCTGGGGTTTCATCCCGCTCGACTACGACTACGGCGCGAAGCTCGTCGACCTGCTCACCGATCAGATCGCGGGCTACTACGACTCGAAGAAAAAGCAGCTGACGATCCTCGACGGGACGAACAGCGATCCGCAGTGGTCGGAGATGGTGCTCGCGCACGAGCTCGACCACGGCCTGCAGGACCAAGCGTTCGATCTCGAGAAGTTCGAGCAGCTGCCCGATGACGACACCGATGCGCTCGCCGCACGGCACGCCCTCGTCGAGGGAGATGGCATCGCGCTGATGCTCGAGGTCGTGCTCGCGCGGCAAGGCGCGCAGTCGCCGTGGTCCGTGCCGGAGGCGACCGCAGCCGTGGTCGCGGCGATGAACGAGCCGGGCGACAAGCACGATGCCCTCGATGAAGCTCCGTTCGCGATTCGCGAAGGGATGCTGTCGCCATATCGCGATGGCTTCGCGTTCGTCGCGGCGCTTCGACGCACGCACGCGTGGTCCGCGGTCGACGCCGCGTTCAGGCGGCCGCCGCGATCGATGGAGCAGGTCCTCCACCCCGAGAAGTACGTCGTCGACGAGAAGCCGATCGCGGTCACGGTCGGCGGTTCACCGCTCGCGGGCTACGAGGTGACCGGCTCGGAGGTGTGGGGCGAGCTCGGCATCCGCTCGTTCTTGCGCGCGCACGGCGTCAGCGAAGAGACCGCGACGCGCGCGGCCGCCGGCTGGGGCGGTGATCGTGCGATCGTGCTCGCGAAGCCCGGCGAGCACAACGCACGTCGCGCGATCGGCATCGCTCGGTTCGAGTGGGATACCGAGCTCGATGCGCGCGAGGCGCAGGCCGCGCTCGAGCATGCGGTCGATGCGATGTCTCCCGGTGCGACCCTCGATCAGACGATGGAGCGCACGCGTTGGCTCTCGCTCGACGGTACGGTCAGCGTGATCGAGCGCAGAGGGCAGGGCGTCGCGATGATCGTCGGGGCGCCCGTGCTGCTCGCCGACAAGCTCGATCCGTTCGCGCTGCTGAGCGCGAAGCGCAAGCGCTAGAACCTCACGCGAACAGGTACTGTTCGAGCCCGACGAGCTTGTCGACGTCATGCACGTCGTCACGCAGGAGCGGAACTTCGACGAGCAGCGAGCTCGACCCGCCTGCAGCCTGGAGCTTGCCGATCGCGATCCGGTCGGCGAGCGCGAGCACTTCGATCTCGGAATGCGCGGTCATCAGGGCCTGCGCGACCATCGTGCGCGTGGTGCCCGAGACCCCGAGCGCGGTGATACTCGGCAGCGCGGCGAGCGCCGCGGCGACCGCGTTGACATCGGTTGCGACCGGCCGGCTCGGATGGACCTTGTTCACGACGAAGCCGACGAACGGCATCTTCGCGGCGACCAGGCGCTCGTGGAAGAACAGCGCTTCGCGCACCGCCATCGCTTCGGGCGAGGCGACGAGCACGAACCCGACGCGCGGCTGGCGGAGCAACGTGAACGTCTCTTCGGCGCGCGTGCGAAAGCCGCCGAGGATGTCGTTGAACTCCGTGAAGAACACGCCGATGTCGTCGATGAACTTCGAGCCGACGAACTTTGCGAGCCGCTTCATCACGAACGAGCCGGTCTTGCCGACGAGCGACCAGCCCGAGCCCGAGCCGCCCTGGAGCTTGCGGAACCACTCGATCGCGGGCGAATCGATCGCCTCGGAGAGCTTGCGTGGTGCATCTAGAAAATCGAGCGCGTGAGCGGTCGGCGGCGTATCGACGATGATCGTGTCGTAGATGCCCTCGGCATCGAAGTCGTGGAGCTTCGCCATCGCGGCGTACTCCTGCGCACCCGCGAGCGAGCTGCTGATCTGGCTGTACACCGGATTCGCGAGGATCCGCTGCACCGCCGCTGGATCCTTCGCGTGGCGCTGGACGACCTCGTCGAACGCCTGCTTCTGATCGAGCATCATCGCGAAGAGCTTGCCGCCAGCGACCGGCGCGTTCGCGCCCACGAGTGCCGGGTTCACTTCCTGGACCTTGTGACCGAGCTCGGCGAGGCCGAGCGAGTTCGCCAGGCGCTTCGCTGGATCGATGGTGAGGACGAGCGTCTTCTTGCCACGCCGAGCCGCGGCGAGTGCGAGCGTCGCGGCGGTGGTGGTCTTTCCCACGCCACCGGAACCCACGCAGACGATGATCCGTCGCTCGAGCAGTACGTCGATCAGTCGCTGGGCCACGAGACTACCCAGTTACCACGCATCGCAGCCGAGCGACAACGCGTGTATAAGAGTGCCCGCATGAAACGCGAGCTGATCGTCACGCACCCCACGGCGAGTGGTGCGCAGGAGCGCACGGTCTCGGTCGAGGGGCCGCTCGAGGACGGCATGTTCCGGTTCACGATCGACGGCCAGCAGCGCCTGGTGGACGCCAAAGCGGTGCGCCCGGGCACGTGGTCCATCCTGCTCGACGGTAAGAACTACCTCGTCGATCTCGACAAGCGGCCGGCACTCCAAGGCAAGGTCGCGGCCTCGGTTGGTGCGAGCGAGACCGTGCTCTCCGTCGAGGACGCGGCCCAGCGCAAGCTCGCCGCGGCCGCCAAACCCAAGGGCCAGGCCCGCGGCGAGACCCTGCGTGCGCCGATCGCCGGCAAGGTCGTCAAGGTACTCGTCGAGGTCGGCGCGGTCGTCCCCCCCGGCACCGCGGTGATCGTGCTCGAGGCCATGAAGATGGAGAACGAGCTGATCAGCGAGCGCGGGGGCACGGTCACGGTCATCCACAAGCAGGCCGGCCAGGCTGTCGATACCGGCGATACTCTGATCGAGCTGGCGTAGCTAGGGCACGGCGCGCAGCGAAGGCGGTTCGCCGGGCAAACCCTCCGTGCGATCGCGCGGGATGTGATAGCGCGCCAGGATCCGCGGCTGCGCTCTTCGAACTTCGTCGGCATCCATCATGATCATGCCGCCCGACGTCGTCGTGAGCTCGACGACTCCGTGGGCCGACGACAGCGTCTTGACGAAGTCCGCCATGTCGAGCGGGGCGCGACCGTTGATGGTCGCGATCGCCTCGTCGTAGAGGTGGCCGTAGCCGATGTTGATCTCGTCCGCGAGGACCTTCGTGAGGATCACGACCTCGTGCTGTTCGGGCGACCGATAGCCCAGGTAGTAGTAGTTGAGGAACTCTTTTGGTGCCTTGTTCCACCACTTGTCCCAGGTGGCCAAGTAGTCCCGCGTGAGCGTCTGGAACACGAGCCCACCGTAGACGAAGTACTCCGGCGGCATGTCGTAGCGCGCGCGCGACACGAGCGGCGTCCAGCGCGCGAGCGTGACCTCGACGGCGTGCAGCTTGCCATCGCGGCGGATCTCGAGCGCGACCTTGTCGCCGATGTAGCGATTGCCGAGCACGACATCGTAGCGCGTGCGATGGCGACCGAGGAACTGCACGGTGCCGTTGTTCGCGATCGGTAAGCCGTCGATCGTGGTGATCACGTCGCGCGATTGCAGCACGCCATCGGCCGAGCCGGCGTGATCGACGTGAAGCACGACCACGCCCTTCTCGTCGCCAGAGAGCCCGAGCCGCTTGCGCAGCAGCGGGTTCTCGAGGTTCTGCGTGGTGATGCCGAGTGCCGGAATCTCGGGGCGCTTTCCCTTGGTGACTCCGTCGATGAAGCTGCGGATGATCGGCGGCGGCACCATCTCGCCGATGTTGTCGGCGCCGGTCAGCTTCTGGAACGCGATGCCAACGACCTTGCCATCGCCGAACACCGGCCCACCGCTGTTGCCCGAGTTGATCGCAGCATCGACGGTGACCGCGAGCAGGTGGCGTTGCGAGTGGCTGTAGCGCTGGACCTCGATGCGCGAGACCACGCCCTCCGTGATCGAGATTTCTTCGCCGCCGACCGGATACCCGACCACCGCAACTTCATCGCGCAGCCTCGGCATCTCGCCGAGCTCTGCGGGCTCGATATCATCGAGAAATCCGGCGGGCTCGATGACCTCGAGCAACGCCAGATCGCAATCGTGGTTGACCGCTCGGACACGCGCGATCGCCTTGTCGGGAGCCGAAACTTTCTGAACCTGTAGGAACGTCGCGTTCGCGATCACGTGCGCGCCCGTGAGCATCATGTTGGGTCCGATGACCACCGCAGAACCAGTACTTGTCGATGGTGTCCTCGCCTGCCAAGGCCCGTCGAAATCAGGGTCTTGGGAGGTCGCAAAGACGCGAATCACCTCGGGATACTCCACAAAATTAGGGTACCTTGGAATGCCGTTTAATGCTCGCGCTGCAAGCCATCACGCCGGAGAACCTGGCGGCCCGCGTTCCACCTGTGACCTTGGCCGAGGCGCGCAAATTGGTGGCACAGATCCACCGGGGCGACCCGATCGCTGCTACCGGCGCGATCCGTCGGGTCGCGGCGGAGGCGGTCCGCGCGGCAGGCGAAATCCCCGCGCTCGAGATCGTCGCCGAGACCCCGAGCACGATCGATCCGTTCGTGAAGTACCTGCTCGCCGGCCGCGATGGCGCGCGGTTCGAGGCGGTGCGCATCCCGCTCGAGAACCCGAATCGGTTCAGCGTATGCGTGAGCTCTCAGGTCGGTTGCGCGCTCGGTTGTGCGTTCTGCGCGACCGGCAAGCTCGGTCTCGATCGCAACCTCGAGGCCTGGGAGATCATCGAGCAGGTTCGCATCGTGCGCGCCCGCCTCCCGCATGGCCGGGTCCACGGGGTCGTGTTCCAGGGCATGGGCGAGCCCCTCGCGAACCTCGACGCGGTGCTCGAAGCGATCGAGGTGTTCTCCGAGCCGAGCGCGCTCGGCATCGATGGCCGCGCGATCACCGTGTGCACCGCGGGTCTACCGGCGGGGATTCGCAAGCTCGCAGCCCACGCACCTCGGGTGCGGCTCGCCCTGTCGATTCACTCCGCTCTCCCCGAGCGCCGCAAGTCCATCATGCCGATCGCGAAGGCGCACTCGCTCGCCGACGTCATCGCCGCATGCGCCGACCACGCACGGATCACCGGCCTCTCGCCGATGTGGGCGATCACGCTGCTCGATGGCGTCAACGACTCCGATGCCGATGCGCATGCGCTCGCCGACCTCGCACGCCAGTTCGCGTCCGAGACCGGCCGCACGCCGCGCCTCTCGATCATCGCGTACAACGCAGCCCCACCGGCGAGGCCAATGATCGGTCCGGGCGATCCGTTCTCGCGTTCAGCGCGTGAAGCCGAGTATCGAGCTGCGCTCGGCCTGCCGAATCACCGTCGGTACTCTGGCGGTAGTGATGTCGCCGCAGCGTGTGGTCAGCTCGCGGCGCGGCCCGTATAAGAGGAGCATGCAGGGTATGCATCCCGTTCACGATATCGAGCTTCCGGATGATCTCAGCGCGTGGCTGCCTTCGGTCATCGAGATTCCGCGCAACTCGCACCTCAAGTACGAGGTCGACAAGCCGACCGGTCTCCTCAGGCTCGATCGCGTGCTGTACAGCGCGGTCCACTATCCTGCGAACTACGGGTTCATCCCGAGGACGCTCGGCGATGACGAAGATCCGCTCGACATCCTCGTGCTGATGCAGGAGCCCGTCGAGCCGCTCACGATCGTGCGCGCACGGCCGATCGGTGGCCTGCGGATGAGCGACGACAAGGGCGGCGACGACAAGATCATCGCAGTGTGCGTCGACGATCCCGCGTTCTCGCACTACCGAAAGCTCGCCGAGATTCCGCCGCACGTGATGCGCGAGCTCGATCGGTTCTTCCGCGACTACAAGATCCTCGAGGATAAGCGCGTCGAGGTCGAGGAGTTTTACGACGTCGAAGCCGCGATGCGCGTGATCCGAAAAGCCGTCGCCGCGTACACCAAGCCCTAGCCTTTCGAATCACGCCTTCATGCTGGGACGCTCGGCGCAACGTGCATGCCAGGCGATCAGGTTTGGATGCTTCTCGGGCTGGAGCCGGATCTTCGATGCCTTGCCGAAATCGATCGCGCAGATCGCCGTGATGTCGGCAACGGTGAAGCGATCGCCTGCCATGTAGGTCCGGGTCGCCAGCTCCCGGTCGAGCCAGTCGAGGCGAGAGTGGAGGATCTCGCTCATGATCGTCGCGAACTCTGGCGCCTGCTTGATCCGGCCCTGCCAGTAGGCGCTCGTGTTGCGGAAGATCTGCATGATCGGGATGAACACTTCGAGCTCCGCGTGGCGGTTCCACTGCTCGATCTGTGACCGCTCCCACGCGTCGACCCCGAACAGGTTCGGCTCGGGTTGGACCTCCTCGATGTAGCGACAGATGGCCATCGATTCGCGGATGATCCGGCCATCGGCCAATTCGAGGATCGGAAGCAGCGACAGCGGATGCTTACGACGGTAGTCCACGCTGAGGTGTTGATCGGTGGCGATCAGGACCTCGATCGTGTCGTAGGCCACGCTCTTCTCTGCGAGGAAGATCCGCACCCGCCGGGGATTGGGGGCGCGTGGGTCTTGATACAGCAGCATCTCGATCACTCTACGGCCAAAACTCGGCGCGCCGCGCGTGGATCTCGTACAATTAGGCAGTATGCGGATCGCAGGGATTGTCGTCACGTTTGCCCTGACCGCGGCCTGTCTTTCTGGCTGCAAGACCAAGGGAGACACCGAGGCGGGGCCCGACCCGGCCGCGTTGAAGGCGCAGCAGGAACTGCTGTCGCGGCGCGACAAGCTGCTCGAGAAGCGCCAGGAGCTCGAGACCAAGGCGACCGAGATGGATATCGAGATCCAGAAGATCGAGTCCGCAGGTGGCGATGCGAGCGAGGCAAAGAAGAAGAAGGCCGAGATCGATAGCCAGCTCAAGGACTCGAACTCCAGCGAGCTCGCACAGATCAACTCGAACATCGCTGCGATGAAGCAGAGCGGCGATCGCACCGCGCAGATCACGTCGCGGGAGGCTGACGTCGCGAACCGCGAGTCGCAAGTGGCGAGTCGCGAGCGTGCGATCGCCGAGCGCGAGAAGTCGTTGATCCAGCGCGATTCGGATCTCGCGCAGCGCTGGAAGGATTCGTGCGCGATGAGCCCGGCACCGACGATCATCCAGCAAGCCCCGAGCAAGGGCGGCAACTACTCGAAGAAAGAGGTCAGCGACCTGATCGCGCGCGCGCGGGCAGGCATGGCGAAGAAGGGTTTGCTCACCGCGGACTTGCCGGGTCCGGCGCAGATGATGGAGAGCGAAGCCGGCAAGGCGCTCAACGACAACGATACGAGCAAGGCGTACTTCGTCGCGAATCAGCTCGTCGGCATGGTCGATTCGATCCAGATCAACCGCTCGTTCATCCAGCTCAAGATGGCGCGCGTGCAAGCGCAGATCAAAGCGGCCAAGCAAGACGACGCGACGAATCAGCAGCTCGGAGGGATCCTCTCGCAGGTGATCACGAGCTTCGGCGAGCAGAAGTTCGAGGCTGCGAACAAGCAGCTCAATCAGCTCGTCGCGATGCTCAAGTAGCCGCTACTTGCAGGGGTCGCCGTTGGTCATCCGGCAGTTGTCGTAGGCCGGAAATTTGTGCGCGATCGCGTAGGCCAGGATGCCGACACCAACGCCCACGACCGCGATCGCGGGATAGAGCACGTACCACCGCCGCCACACCGGCTTCTCCACGACGACGATGTTGTCGTGGCTCGTCGGCCGCGCCTTCACGTCGTGTTCGACGATCGGGTACTCCTGCATGTTGATCGGGACCTCGGTGGTCTTGCCGTAGGTCACGTCGATGAACTTGATGAAGTCGTGATACTGCGGATGGGTCACGCGTACCGCCTGGGTGCCGACCGCCATCGCGATCTCGCCGCGTGCGCCGGGCACGACCTTCGAACCATTGATGAACACGGTCGCGCCGGTGACATCGATCGCGAAGTGGAGGGTGCCGCGATACTTGTCGGGGTCGAGCAGACGGATCGCCGCACCGTTCGCGCCGCCCGCACCTTCTTTGGCGCCCAACGTGAGCGTCGTCGAGCGCAGCTCCTTGCCCGTCGCGACATCGGTCGCGGTGAAATAGATGACCTTGGAGTCTCCCAGGCCGCCGACCTCGCCCGAGATCACGACCTGTGCGCCGACCAGCTTGCCGAGCTCGGTCAGACACGCGGTATCGCCGTCACACGCCTTGAGCTGCGGTTTCTTCGCCTTGTCGATCGCGGTCGCGACGGTCGCCGCGGGGATCACGTTGTTGCCGAAGCTCCCGATCGCGGTCTCGATATCGCTCACGATCTTCTTGGTCGTCGCGGATTTCTCCTCGGCGCCGAGGGTCGAGAGTGGAGCGACCGCGACCGTGCGCGGCTCGGCGACCGCGGGTGCGGTCGTCGCGACGATCAGCGAGCAGGCCAGCGAGCAGGCGACGAGTGGCCTCAACATCCCGTACCGTCCGGGAACTTGGTGCAGCCGACCTTGCCGCTGCTGTGTCCGATGCCGTACGCGACCACCACGAAGATCACGCCCGCGGTGATCACGAACCATGGACGTTCGTAGATCGGGTTGCGCTCCTGCGTGATCGTGCGGCCGGTATCGATGGTCTGGGTCGAGCCGACGAGCCGCACCACGACCGGGCTGACCTTCTGGAAGTGGACGTCGACGTCGTCATCGAAGGGCGCGTAGTCCTTCGCTTCGACGTGAAGCTTGTGCTTGCCGAGCGCGAGCTTGCCGAGCACACCCTGATTTGCCAGTGGCGTCTTGCCGACCAACTTGCCATCGAGCGTGACGTTCGCGCCGACCAGGTCGCTCTGGATCTGCAGTGAGCCGTGGAGCTGATCCGGTGCGAGCAGGCTGTACGCGGCAACGCGTACGCCTTCGATCAGCTCGTCGGGTGTGCCCTTGAGCGGCGGGCTCTGGATCTTCTGCGATTTGCCGGTCGCGACCTCGACCGCTTTGATGTTGAGGACGTAGTTGTCACCGAGCGAGCCCACCGTACCGGTGACGACGTAGTCGACGTTCAACCGCTTGCCGATGACGCTCAGGCACTTTTCTTCGCCGGTGCAGTTCTGCTCCGCGGCGGTGATCTTCGATTCGATGTCGCGGCGGCTCGGCAGCGGCACGCGGTCGAGGCGGTCGAGCTCGAGCCGGAACAAGGTCTCGAGGCGCTGCACGATCTCGGCATCGATGCCGAGGGCATCGAACTTCCACACCGCGATCTTCTTATCGAGCGCTTCCTCGGGCCCGCCTGCGGGCGCAGGGGCAGGTTGCGCGAGCGCAGGCACCTGAGCCGCGATCACGGACGCAGCAAGCACCATCGAGGCGAACACCCGGGCCACTACGTAAATCTTACCATCCTCCCGCGGCCACATTCGAGGCTGGCAGGCATCGTGTTAGGTTGTGATCAATGTTCCCGCGCGGCTTGCGAGGCATCGTTTTCGCTATCGTCGCAACGGGGGCGTCTGCTGGCTGCTCGTCGATCTCGACCGTGAGAATCCAGCCCGAGAGCGTCTACGTCGGCCCACACCTGAGGCCGATCGCGGTGGTCCACGCGCAGGTGACCAGCGCCTATATCCTGTTCATTCCGATCCCTGGCCACGTCTCGCTCGACGAGGTCGTCAACAAGATGCTGCTCGTCTCGGCCAAGGCGCTCGGCGCTGACAAGGTCGTCAACATCCAGGTCGACATCACCCCTGACGACGGCATCTGGACCCTGCGGAAGTTGCTCGGCTGGCGTACCGCAGAGGCCAGTGGCGTGGCAGTTGTTGTAGAGGACGAAGCCAAGCCGTGACCGCCACCTCGACCATCGACATCTCCGACAAACGCCTGGTCCTCGTCCTCGGCAAGGGAGGGGTGGGGCGCAGCACCCTCGCGGCTGCGCTCGCCGGCCAGAACGCCGCGCGCGGCAAGAAGACCCTGCTGTTCGAGACCAACGCGAACGATCGCTTCGGTAGCTATTTCGATAAGCCCGCCGTCGGGACGAGCATGACCGAGCTCGCGCCGAACCTCTCGGCCGTCAACACGAACCCGGCAGCCGCACTCGAGGAGTACGGCTTGATGATCCTCAAGTTCAAGTCCGTCTACGAGATGGTCTTCGAGAACAAGATCACCAAGGCGTTCTTGCGCGCGATTCCGGGACTCGATGACTACGCACTCATCGGCAAGGCGTGGTTCCACACCGAGGAGACCAAGCGCGGTCACGCGGTCTGGGACACGCTGGTGTTCGACATGCCCGCGTCGGGTCACTCGGTCTCGATGCTCAAGATTCCATGGGTGATCACCGAGACGGTACCCGATGGTCCACTCACTCGTGACGCGCGCACGATGAAGCAGCTGCTCACCGATCCTTCGCGCACCGCGGCGATCATCGTGACGCTCGCCGAGGAGATGCCGGTCAACGAAGCGATCGAGCTCGAACAGAAGCTCACGGCGATCGGCATCGTCACGCAGCACGTGATCGTCAACCAGGTCTATCCCGAGCACTTCCCGCCCGGCTCGGCGATCGCCAAGGTGCTCGAGGCGCTCGTCGCAGAACCGAACCTGCCGTCGCCTCTGGCCGAGCTCGTCCAGCAAGCGCGGCTATCGCGCGACCGTCACGCGTTGAACGCAGCGTACCTCACCGAGATCCGGGCGCGCGCGAAGGCGCCCGTGCACGAGCTGCCGATGATCTTCACGTCGCAGCTCTCGCCGGCGCAGGTCCGAGCGCTCGGCGAAAAGATCTAAGCAAGAGCGCTTACTCGCCTGCAGCGCGCATCGGAAACAGCGGCTCGCCGTGGATCTCGAGGCGATAGACGCTGTTCTCGGTCTCGACGTAGATCATCTTGCCGCCGGGCTCGCCGAGGACGCGCTTCACGGGCGTCGTGATCATGCGATGACCGTGCGGGTCGCGGAAGATCACCATCCCGCGCCCGATAAACGGGTACGAGATCAGGTAGCCGGTATAGATGCGTCCGTTGGCTCCGCCAGGACGTTCTAAACCGAGCTCACGAATCTTCCGTGCAGTAACACTGACCATGGAAGCTGCTTGTCTATAGTTTAAGAGATGCCAACGTCTGCGTCATCCTCTTGTTGGGTGATCCATGGGTGAGTCCAGCGTAGACAGTCTGTACGAACAGGTGCGGGGTGCGTTACCGCCCGGTTCTGGGGGGTCCGCGGTGAGTGAACCGCCCGTGCTGCGCCTGATTGCGCCGAGGATTCGCGTGCTTGCGCTGCGGACCCCCACCTTGCCACCCGCCGCGCATACAAACGTGTACCTGGTCGGACCCGACGCGGGTCCCTGGATGGCGGTCGATCCCGGCTCGCCGTACCCCGATCAGGAGGCCGTGCTCGATGCCGCGCTCGCAGCGGCGGGCGTCTCGCTCGGGCTCGTGCTGCTCACCCACCACCACGGCGACCACACCGGTGGCGCGCGCGCGCTCGCGGATCGCTGGGGCGTACCGATCGCCGCGCACGCGAACACGATCCGGCGGCTGCCGAAGCTCCGGATCGAGCGCACGCTCGAAGCTGGCGAGCAGGTCGGCGGCTGGACCTGCGTGTACACGCCCGGCCACGCCGACGGCCACCTCTGTTTCGAGCAGCCCGGCTTCACGATCGCGGGTGACATGGTCGCCGGGCTCGGCACGATCCTCATCGATCCGAGCGAAGGCGATATGAGCGTGTACCTCGCATCGCTCGAGCTGTTGCTCGCCCGGCCCCAGAGCATGCTCTTGCCTGCGCACGGACCCTCGATTCCGGATGGTCACGCCAAGCTGCGCGAGTACATCGCGCACCGCTTGATGCGCGAGGCAAAAGTCGCGGCGGCGCTAGGGGCTAGCGACGCTAGTTTGAACGAATTGGTCGCGATCGCGTATGCCGATACGCCCCGGATGCTGTGGCCGCTCGCCGAGCGCGTCCTCCTCGCACATCTCGCCAAGCTGCAACGCGACGGGCGTGCACGCGAGGGGTCGCCCGGGCGATGGTCGACACCGTGATCCGCGGCTATAGTCAGCATCCCCTTGGCACTCACGTTCGACACTCTCGCTGAAGTCGCGCTCGCGCGAGATCTACTGCGTCGCTGGTGGGGGCTCGAGCTCGGCCTCGCCGAGGCGAACGGCGACGGCGCGGACCGAACGTCGAACGTGACCGCGCAGACGATCATGAAGCTCAGCCCCGACTACGCGGGCTCGATGCGCGAAGCCGCGGCGCTCGCCAGTGCGGCGAAGACCGCGATCGTCCATCGCGATCACGCCGGCCTCACGATCGTCGCGTGCACCGTGCGCGGTGGCGATGGTAAGCCGACGGGGCTGGTGTACTCGTCGGGCGGTCGCTACCAGGTCGACGCGGCGACCCTCGCGCACTCGATCACCGCGATCACCGGCATCACGACCGAAGCCGCGGCGATGGCCGCGGCCGTGCCCGCGCTCGACGATCTCGCGATCGCGCGGATCACGGATCTGGTCACCGCGGCAGCCCGCGCCTGCGAACGCGCGCAACCCGCGATCATTCCGCCGACCACCTGGACGCATCCGTTCACCGAGATCGTCGGCGATGCGCCGGCGGTGCGCGAAGTGGTCAAGCTCCTCACGAAGGTCGTCAAGAGCGAAGCGACCGTGCTGATCCACGGCGAGAGCGGCACAGGCAAGGAGCTGATCGCGCGCGCGATCCACTATCACGGGCCTCGCGCGAAGAAGCCGTTCGTCGTGCAGAACTGCTCGGCGTTCAACGACAACCTGCTCGAGAGTGCGCTGTTCGGCCATCAACGTGGCTCGTTCACCGGCGCGGTGAAAGATCAGAAGGGTCTGTTCGAGACCGCCGATGGCGGCACGTTCTTCCTCGACGAGATCGGCGACATGTCCGCCGCGCTACAGGTCAAGCTCTTGCGCGTGCTGCAAGAGGGCACGTTCATGCCGGTCGGCGGCACCAAGCCCGTGCGTGTTGACGTGCGGATCGTCGCGGCCTCGCACAAGGACCTCCAGACGATGGTCCAGCACAAGCAGTTCCGCGAGGACTTGTTCTATCGCGTCAACGTCCTGAAGATCACCGTGCCGCAGCTGCGCGAGCGCGTCTCGGACATCCCGCGGCTCGTCGGTCACTTCCTCAAGAAGCACACGCCGAACGGCACGCCGCCGCGGCTCTCCGCCGGTGCCCTCGCGCGGCTGATGGCGTATCCGTGGCCGGGCAATATTCGCGAGCTCGAGAACGAGATCGAGCGCATGCTCGTGCTCGCTGCCGGCGCGACCGAGCTCACCGCCTCGATGGTCTCGACGCGCGTCGCCGGGGCCGCGATCAGCGCACCGCGTCCGCTCCGCGATGTCGTCGATGTCGCTGAAGCCGATGCGATCACCGCGGCGCTCGGCCGTCAGGTCGGCGATCGCGATGCCGCGGCGGCCGAGCTCGGCGTCTCGCCCGGCTACTTGGAAGCGCGGCGAGGCGCGCTAGGGTTGCGGTCGGAATGAGCGCGAAGTGCCCAGCGTGTAAGAAGGCCGCGAGCAAGGACGGCAACAAGGTGTACCCGTTCTGCTCCGAGCGGTGCCAGCTCGTCGATCTCGGCAAGTGGCTGAACGAGGAGTATCGGGTGCCCGGCGAGGCCGACGAGAGTGGCGGCGGCAGCGAGCAAGGGCAGGGGCCCGGCTCGAGCAGCAATCGCGAGTAGCGTTCGACGAGCGCGGCCACGAGCGCAGCGGCGCGCTACACTTCCTCGGCGTGGCCAAGCTCGAACAGCGTACTGGCGTCGAACACGGTGCGACCTCGTTTGTCGAGCAACGCGACCACGGCCTGCCGCACCCGAGCAGAGTGAACAATCGGGGCGTCCGGGTCGGTGCGCAGCTCGGTTTGCTCAACACGTTGTTCATCGCGTTTGCGTTCGGGTTCGCGTTCGCCAAGTCCGAGGAGACTCAGCTCTCGCCGTGGTTCCTGGCGCTGATGATCTTCGCGTTCGGCGTGGTGCCGGGCGTGGTTACCGGCATGCTGCTCGGTCGGATTGGCATCGCGCTCGCGCGGCGCCACGTGGTGATCCGCTGCATCGCGCTCGCCGTGCCCGCGATCGGCACGATGCTCGGCTACGCCGCCTTCTTCGGGCTCGCGTCGCGGTTCGCGCTCGGCGTGATCCCGACGGTGGTCTGCGCGCTGATCCTCGAGCGCGCCACGCGTGCGCGCTCCGATCTCCCCACCGCGACCGTGCAGTAGCTACTCGAGGATGCCGAAGTTGTCCCACGCCGGCGTGTGGTTGTTCTCGCCCGCGGGTTGGTTCCACAGATAGAGCGCGGGGTAGGTGCGCAGCGTAGCGCCATCGTCGATCACCGGCGTGACGTAGAGCTGCGGGTTGCCCGCGGCGCCGCGCGTCGACGAGAACGTCAACCAGTAGTAGCGACTGCCCCCGACATCGGACGCGGCGGGCGCCCACTTCGGCCAGCTGTTCGTGACCCCCGGGCTGGTCTTCGCGCCGCAGGACGGCGGATCGTTCGCGGCGAGCCGGGTCGGCGTGCCACCCGCGCCCTTGACCACGAACACCTCGGCCTGGCTGTTGTTGTAGCTCGATTGCCCGTCGGCCACGCGGTTGTACGCGACGTACGTGTCGTCGGGAGAGAACGTCGGGTAGTACTCGTTGTACGCCGTCGTGTTCGCACCGGTGATCGCGGTCGGCGTGCCGCCCGCATGATTGTTGTACGGCACGGTCATGAGATCGCCGTGGCTGACGCTGACGCCCGAGCTCACGTTCGAGGAGCTGACATAGAGCAAGGTGTCGGTCGTGTGCGCGAACGACGCGGAGGCGGCGGGATTCGCGTCGCCGGTGCGCGCGATGACATCCCAACCCTGGCCTTGCGCGGTCGACGTGGCTTCGAGATCGGTCCACATCATCTCGAACTTGTTGTTGATCGGATACATCGTGACCGCGGCGTGATCACCGGCGGCCCAGTGCAGCTTGGAGAACACCGGCTCCTCTTGATTGATCCGCTGCATCAGCGTGATCGCAGATGGCGTGAGGAACGGAGGCGCGACCGGTGCGCCGTCGGTCGTGAGCAGCCCGAGCATCGTCGGATCGCCGGTACCTGCCTGCTGGCTCGACGAGAAGCCGACGTAGGTGCCATCCGGTGTCGACGAGTGACAGCCGATGCACTGCGCCCCCGTGCTCGAAGCCGCGGTCGCGGCCTGGCCCGGCGTGATGATGTCCTTGACCGTCTCGTCGCCGATCTTGAAGCCGCGGAGCCGCGCGTTCGTCGTGGTCCAGTACACGATCGCGCCCGGTGCATCGACCGGTGCGATCTGGACATCGCCGGTCGAGCCGACCGCGGTGTTCGCGATCGTGGTCTGATCCGAGCTGGCACCGCGCACGGTCACCGTCAGCGGCGAGCTCACGGAGTGCACGCGCAGGGTCTCCCAGATCGCGGACGGCATCGTCCACACGGTGCTCGTCGTGTAGACGACCAGCGCGTTGATCTGGCTCGGCGATGTGATGCGGAGCTCGTAGATCGATTCGCCATTGCCGCCGATCCAGCTGAACCGAGGACGGATCCAGTTGCGTGGATAGATCGTGCCGATCTCCGGCTCGAACATGCACGGCCCACCGGTGGCGGTGCCGGTCCCGGCGCCGCCGAACTGGGTCGCAACATCTCCCGGCACCGTGGTGCTGCCACCCGTGTCGATGATCGGAGCGGTCGGAAAATCCGAGTACGGACCGGCGAACGCATCCGGCGCGAGGATGCCAGCGTCTTGTTTGTCGCCGTTATTGCCCCCCTCGTGGTGAGCGCAGCCAAGGCTCGAGAAGACGAGCGCAATAATCGCCGAATAAGTCGATCGCACAAGTCACAGCTTACGCTGGGCTCGGTTGAAGAGAACCTTTCTCGTCGGAGTACATCGTTCGTATGCCTGGCCGTTCGCAGGTCACGTCACACGATCACGGAGGCGGATCGGCGGTGGTGTAGGCGGTGGTGGTAGGTGCTCCACAACGAGGAGCACCGTTTCCGGCCAGGCCCGGCGAATCCAAGGGCAGCCGGCGGCGGGCGCCTCACCGATCACGGCGCGCACCGCTGCACGCGTGATCAGCGCCCGCGCGCGATAGCGATCCGCGAACACGGTGCCGCTCCGCGCCCACGCACGATTCAACCACCGCGCGGCCGCGACCTGAAATCCCTGCATGCCACGCGCGAGCGCGACGCGATCCGCGGCCTCGACCACGAGCTCAAGCCGGCCCGCCACGACGGCGAGATGAACGATCCGGAAGTCGGTGCGCCCGAGGCTGCGGCGCAACGCGCGCTCGATCGCACGACGCGCGTGTAGATCGTGAAGCGCACCGGTGCCGCGCACGACACGCGCGATGACGTGCACCGGATGACGCCCCGAAAGCTGAGGGCGCACGCGATGGCGTTCGCTCGCGATCGCACCACGCTTCGGCCGCCCGGCGCCGGTCCGCGCGCCTCCCCAGCTCTCCGATTTCATCGGATCGGATCGCTATCGCTTTGCAGTTTCACTGCCAACATGAAAGCGCCGAGATCTGCTCGGACCAACAAAATTGCCGAAGTACTTGCCCACTCCGGATGCGTGAGTTTAGGGTGGGCGTCAGAACCTGGGACCGCTGACCGTGTACACGAGGACGAAGACAGCTCTGGTCCGAGAGCTCGGTGTCCCCGCATGGGAGCGCGTGCCGTCCGCTGTACAACCGTTCGATCTGTGGGGGACTTAAGCGATGAGCGTCGACGACCGTGACTTCCTCGATGAGGCTGTGACGTCCGAGCTCCAGTTGTTTGGTTTCGGCGCGCCCGCCGAGCCCGAGCTGGAGCTCCTGCCTGCACCGGCATTCTTCGCGGCCGGCACCGCGATCACCGATGTCGAGGGCAACGAGCTCGCGCTCGACGACGACCTCTTCGTCGAGGAGCGCACGCAGCCGATTCCTCGTATGACGATGGCCGAGCTCGTGTTCGCGCAGCCAGGGCCGATGCCGATGCCGATGCCGATGCGGCGCGGCTCCGCGGTCGGAACCACCCCGCCGGTGACGCGGCCGATCGCGCTGTCGACGCTGTCGACGCTGTCGACGCGCTCTTCAGGCTCATCGCTTCCGGCGAGCGCCGAGGCATTCGATCAAGTCGAGATGCCGTCGTCGGTCCCCGCGACCAGTCGCAAGATCCGTCCGCGTCGCACGCGGCCGCGCGCGCGCACGATCGCGGCGCGGCGCCTCACGAGCATCGAGCTGCGCGAAGTCGCGAACACCCACGACGAGCAAGTCGATCGTCCGCGCACGCGTGCCGAGTGCTCGAACGAGCAGCGTCCGTGCCCGTGGGTGTCGTGCAAGCACCACCTCTATCTCGACGTGAATCCGCGCACCGGATCGATCAAGCTCAACTTCCCCGATCTCGAGCCGTGGGAGCTCAAGCAGACCTGCGCACTCGACGTCGCTGACGACGGCGGTCATACGCTCGAGGAGGTCGGTGACATCACGAACCTCACCCGCGAGCGCATCCGCCAGCTCGAGCTCCGCGGCCTGATCGAGCTGCGCGGTCGCTCGCGCAGCCTGCGGTAACATTTGTTACCGCCACGCTACGGTTTGATGACCGCGTAGTCGGTGATTGCGCCTCGCACGAGCGCCGTCCTATGAAGCGTTATGCGCTTCGCGGTCCTCGCCATCGCACTCGCCGGCTGCAGCTCTGCACCCGGCAGCCCGGTCGAGAAGCCCGACGCCAGCCCGGTCGGCGTCGATAGCTCGAGCGCGATCGATGCGGCGATCGATACTCCGACCGACGAGCCGAGCGTGCCGTGCACCGCGACCGCCGCCCAGGTCTACGCCGCGACCGCGCAGCCGAACGCCGCGCTCGGGACGATCCTCGCGTGCGCGCCTGCCGAAGTCCTCGACGTCGCAGCGGTGACCTCCGCGGTCGGCGCGGGTGTCATGGTCACGACCGCCGTCGCGCAGTTCCAGATCGCCTATCAAACCCGCGACGGTAGCGGCGCACCTACCGTCTCGACCGCGCGCGTGTACCTGCCTTCGGTGCCGCGCGCCCGGCCGGTGCCGATCGTCGTCGCGATCCACGGCAGTGTCGGGCTCGCCGATGCGTGCGTGCCCTCCGCCGCACCCGATCACAACCTGCCGTTGCCGTTCGCGGCGCGCGGCTTCGCGGTGATCGCGCCCGACCTCGCGGGCCTCGGCAATGCGGGCACGCAGGACTACCTCGATAATCGCTCGCAAGGCTGGCAAGCGCTCGACGGTGCGCGCGCACTGCACGCGATCTTGCCGGCCGGCGCGACCGCGCAACAGCTGCTCCTCGCGGGCTACTCGCAGGGCGGTGGTGCCGCACTCTCGGCGCAAGCGTTGATCTCGGCCGATGGTGCCGGCATCGGCACGCTCGCGGCAACGGTCGTGTTCGCACCGCAATGGCCGATCTCGATCCAGTCGTTCGACTACGACGCGATCCTGCGCACGCCGACCGCACTCACGATCGGCGAGGGCCTGGCGTACAGCTCGGTCGCGGTGATGCGCGAGTACGCGTTCTTCGCGAACCACGTCGCCGGCGGCGTCGGGGCGGATGCGTTGCCGGCGCAATTCCGCACGAACCTCGAAGGCGCGGTGCAGAGTCAGTGCCTGGTCGCGCTCGGCGGCGTGATCCAGACCTCGATGTTCCACACCGGCGACCTGATCGATGACTCGCTGCGGACGAGCGTGATCGCGTGCCTCGATGGCCAACCCGGCTGCGCGGGCGATGGCGCCGCCTACGCGCAGTTCCTCGCGGCGAACGTGCTCGCGCCCGATCCGAACGCCGGCCCGGTGCTGCTCGTGCAGGGCTCGCTCGATCAGATCATGCCGCCGGCGAAGGAGGGCGCATGCATCCGCGACAAGCTCGTGGCGGCAGGTGTCGGCGTCGATACCTGCGTCGTCGCGACGGCGACGCACAGCGACATCATGGATCACCACGCCGAGCCACTCGCGTGGGCCGAGTCGGTGCTTGCCGGTGGTACGCGCACGCAGTGCACGTCGAGCGGCGACTTGCCTGCTTGCTCTCGATAAGCGTCTCGCCTACCTGCGTACCGAAGCAGGCAGAAAGATCCGAAGACCGGAGCGAAGCAGAGGGTTTCGGCGGCTGCGCCGCGCGCACGCGGGCCGTTGCACGACTTCGTGGTCGCTCGATGGGTCCTACGCGCACCTCGGACGCGACCGTCCGCGGGCCGAGGTACCCGGGCGGTCACGAAGTCACGAAGGGCAGAGAGGCCAGACCAAGGAGGTTTCAGCGGCTGTGCCGCTCGCGCGCGGGCAGGGGCGCCTGCGCGGTCGGCGACGGCGAATCGTCGCGTGGCCGCAACAAAGATCGCGTCGGTATGGCTTGGTCGATCGGCTCGAAGTGCCTGGGCCCGCAATACCGCGAACGTTGGCGTGGCAATGGTCCAGAGGTGATGAACCAAGCCGTTTCCCGACCTCAGCAGAACGCTCGCGGTCTCGCGAGCCGTGAGGGTGACGCCAGGCGAGATCGCGAACGTTGGCGCGGGCCCTCACCTCGCCGCGCCAGGTTCGTAACTGCGTCGCATACGTGCTCAATAATTGGCGCCATCACGGTGCGGATCGCGAGCGGCTCGAGCGCCCGTGGAAGGTCGATCCGTACTCGAGCTCGCTGTCGTTCGATGGCTGGAAGCAGCGCGAAAAGGTCGGCTGCTACTACGCCGCGCCGAAGGGCTACCCGCCGCTGTTCGTGTGGTTGCCGAAGACGTGGTTGCTGAGCGAGGGGTGGCGTCGGTACGGCTTGGTCGATCAGCTGGAAGTGCCTGGTGGCGGCCAGGAGTGAGGTCAAATGGGACTCGAGACCGCGAACTCCGGCGGCGGCGGTTCAGAGTTAGTGAACCACGATGTTTCCCGACCTCAGCAGAACGCTCGCGGTCTCGCGAGCCGAGAAGCTGACGCCACGCGAGACCGCAAACGCCGGCGTGGCAACGGTTCAGAGCCACATGTTCGCGACCTGCCACAGCGAGAATGCGCGGCACTGCGACGAAGCAGCTGGATCATCCAGCGATAGCCACCGACGATCGCGTCGATGTTCACGAACGCAGCCCGCCCGCGCGCAAGCGGCGCAGCCGCCGAAACCTTCTTCGCTCCGGCCTCTCCGCCCTTCGTGCCTTCGTGACTGTCCGGCACAGGGGCCGGCGTGCGAACCGGCCTTACATCGTGAGCTTGCGGACGCCGCGGATCGAGATCGTGACGAGCACCGTCGAGATGGCCGCGAGTGCGAGCAGCGAGGGTAGGAGGTCGAGCGGGCCGGCACCGCGCAACACGGCGCCGCGCATGATGTCGATCATGTGCGTCGCGGGCAACGCGCGCCCGATGTAGTAGAGGACGCGCGGTAGGCCGGCGACCGGGAAGATGTAGCCCGACAAGAAGATCGAGGGCAGCAGCAGCATCTGCGCCATCTGCATCGCCTGCATCGAGGTCTGGGCGCGCATCGAGATCGTGAGCCCGAGCGCGAGCAGCGCGAACAGGTACATCACCGCGGTCGCGAACAGGAACAGCAGGCTGCCGTTGATCGGCACGTCGAAGCCGAACCGCATCAAGGTCAGGATCAGCGCCATCTCGACGATGCCGATCACGAGGTACGGCGCGAGCTTGCCGAGCACGAGGCCGACCGGATCGATCGGCGTGACGAGCAGCTGCTCCATCGTGCCTTGTTCGCGTTCACGCACGATCGCGATCGAGGCGAGCAGCATTGCGGCGAGCTGGAGCAAGATCGCGATGAGGCCAGGGATGATGTAGTTCGCGGTCCGCCCCTCGGGGTTGAACAGCACGATCGGCTGCGCCGACATGATCGGATGAGCACCCGTGCCCTGCACCGCATCTAGGTTGGCCTGCGCGACGAGCCCGTTGATCGCCGCGAGTGCTTGCGCCGAGACGTTCGAATCCGAGCCATCGATCAGGACGAGGAACTGCGCATTCTCGTGGCGAGCACGCTTGTCGTGGAAATCAGGCGGAATGATCAAGCCGACGCGCACGGTGCCTTGCGCGATCAGCTGGCGCGCTTGCTTCGGATCGTTCGTGACCGTGGCGATCTCGAAGGTCTTGGTCGCGCGAAGCTCGTCCATCAGCTCGCGGCTCTCGCGGGTCTGATCCTGGTCGACGACGACGGTCGGCAGGTTCTTGACATTCTGATCGAGGAAGCCGAACAGCGCGAGCTGCATGATCGGCATCGTGAAGAACAGGATCAGTGTGCCGCGGTCGCGGAAGATGTGCTTGAACTCCTTGAGCAGGATCGCGACGAAGGAGCTCCACATCAGGCGGCGCTCGCTTTCGCTCGGTCGGCAGCGGCGCGCTCGGTGAGCGCGACGAACACGTCTTCGAGTGTCGCGGTGATCCGACGCGCGGTCGCGGGATAGTCCGCAGCGGCCATCCGCGCGAGCAGGTCTGCGTCGGAGATGGCGTCGGTGATCTCGGCGTGGACGGCCTGGCCGAAGACGGTCGCGCCGCGACAGAACGCTTGCATGCGTAGCCAGCCGAGTGCGCGCGTCGAGCTCCGGGTCTCGAGCTCGAGCCGGCGCGTCCCTGGTTGGTTGACCAGCGGCATCTGCTTCAAGGTATCTGGCGTGCCGGTGACGAGCAGCTTCGAGAGATACAGGTAGCCGACCTCGGCGCAGCGTTCGGCCTCGTCCATGTAGTGGGTGGTGACGAGCAGCGTGATGCCTTGCGCGGAGAGCGTGAACAGCAGGTCCCACAGCTCGCGGCGCGCGACCGGATCGATACCCGCGGTCGGCTCGTCGAGGAATACGACGCGCGGCTCGTGCATCAGTGCGGCACCGAGGGCAAGCCGCTGCTTCCAGCCGCCCGAGAGCAGGCCCGCGCGGCGACCCGCGTACGGCTCGATGTGCGTGAGCGCGAGCGCGGCTTCGACTCGCTGACGCATGCGCGCGCCACCGAGTCCGTACACGCGGGCGTAGAACTGGAGGTTCTCGACGACGGTGAGGTCCGGATACAGCGCGAACTTCTGGCTCATGTAGCCGATCTGGCGGCGAATCGCGGGCCCTTCGGTCGCGACATCGAGGCCGAGTACCGAGGCGGTGCCGGTCGTCGGTGCGAGGAGGCCGCACAGGATCCGGATCAGCGTCGACTTGCCGGAGCCGTTCGGTCCGAGCAGGCCGTAGACGAGGCCCGGCGGCACCGCGAGATCGACGTTCTCGAGCGCGACGAAGTCGCCGAACTTGCGCGACACCGCCTTCACCGAGATCGCGTCGTTCGAGCCCGTCATTTCGGCACGTGGATGAAGGCGGCCATGCCGGCGCGCAGCTGATCGGCCCCATCCTTGCCATCGACGAGGCCGATCCGGGCGGCGAACACCTGGTCCGCGCGCTCGTCGGCAGTCTGCAGATTGCGCGGCGAGTATTCGCCCTTGTCGTCGATGTGCTCGACCTTGCCCTGGAACTCGCGATCACCGAAAGAATCGACCGTGATGGGCACCGAGTCGCCGACCTTGATGTGGCCGACCTCGGTCTCCGGGACATAGATCCGGACGTAGAGCTGGCCATCCTCGAGGAGCTCCGCCGCTGGCGCGTTCGGCGCCAGAATATCGCCGGGGCGCAGATCGAGGGATTCGACGCGCGCCGCGTTCGGTGCGCGGACCACGAGCTCGCCGATCATCACGTCGAGCTGATCGACGCGCGCCTTCGCCGCAGCCGCGGCCGCCTCACCCGCGCGTAGATCCTCGACGCGCGGGCCGGCGATCACCAGCCGCGCGGCTGCGTCGGCCTCCTGCGCGCGCGCGGCGGCTTGCGCCTTCTCCTCGACGCGGGCTCCAGCGCGAAGCTCGTCGAGCCCTTTCTGCTGCGCATCGAGCTCGGCCTTTGCGGTGCGGAGCTGGGTATCGGCGCTATCGGTCTCTGCCTTCGCGATCGCGCCACTCTGGAGCAAGCGATGCGAACGATCCGCGTCGAGCGCGGCCTTGTCGACCGCGGCTTGGCCCTGCGCGACCCGCGCTTCGCCGGCCGCGACTTGTTCGGCGCGCGAACCGTGGCGGGTCTCGGCGAAGGCGGCGCTCGCCTGGGCGGCGCGCGCGTTTGCTTCGGCGATCTCCTCGGGACGCGCGCCCTTCTTGAGCTTGTCGTACGCGGCCTGTGCTTGCTGGAACTGCGCGTCCGCGATCGCACGCTGCGCGGTGAGGTCGCCGGGCTCGAGCTCGCGCAACGGCTGGCCCGCGATCACGTGATCGCCTTCCTTCACGATGATCTTCTTGATCCGACCCCCGGTACGTGACCCGACCGTGACGGTCCGGGCCTCGACGGTGCCGGCCCACGCGAACGGCCTCCCCGCGAGGTAGTGCTTGTAGCCGAACCAGGTCGCGGTGATCGCGAGGAGCACGATCAGTGGCAGGAACCTCTTCATCGACATCGCCTCACAGCAACCCGCATACCACCAGTAAATCGTTTAACGTGGTGAGATCGCGTCGCTGTGAGCCGACACGTGTCGGTTTGGCTATCAGCCGGGACGGAGCACGAGGACCGGCTTGCGTGTCGCGCGCAGGAGGCGATCCGCCACGGATCCCATCAGCGCGCGCGTGATGCCGGATCGGCCGTGCGACGCGATCACGATGAAGTCGGCACCGAGCCGCGCAGCGGTCTGCGCGATCGCGGCGGCCGCATCGTCGCCGCGGACCACGTAGGCCTTGATCTTCAACCCACGACCGTTGACCGGCCCGTTGACCGGCCCGTTGACCGGCGCGAGCGCGAGCAGCGTGCGGATGGTCTCGGCTTCATCGATCTCGGCATCGTGCTCGACGACATGCGCGATGTGAATCTCGCCATCCTCCGGGAGCGAGGCGAACGCGTACGCGACCGCGCGATTCGCGAACGGCGACAGATCTGTCGCGACGAGCGCGCTTCGCATCGCCGGCACCACGAAGGTCGGCAGGATCGCGTTCGGCGGCACGCACACGACCGATTGGGTGGCCTCGGTGACGACCAGCTCGGACACCGAGCCGAGCCGGTTGATGCCGGTCTTCTGGCTCGTCCCGACGACGATCGCGTCGACGTTCTCTTCGTTCGCGAGCTCGAGCACGTGATCGCCGATCCGACCGAGCCCGCGGCGCGTACGTGCGACGACCCGGTCGGTCGAGCCGAACCGCTTGACGAGATCGCGCGAGAGCAGCTCCTCGATCTCGGGGTCGCGATCGACGAGCGTCTTCGCGTGGACCCCGTAGAACGCCGCGGCGTCATCGGGATAGTAGATCGCACCGAGCACGACCTCGACGGGACCCTTCGTGCGCAACCCGTGCGTCCATTGCAGCGTGAGCTCCGAGGCGATCGAATCATCGACCGAGACGAGCAGCTTGAGCGGCCGTGCCTTCGTGGCGAGCTCGAGCCATGGTTTCGGATCGCGCACGATCAAGACCGGGGTCCGGGTCTGCGCGATGATCTTGCCCGCGGTCGAGCCAAGGGACGTCGCGCCCTTCTTGCTCGACGAGCCTGCCGCCCCGATCACGATTAGGTCCGCGCCTTCGGCCTCGGCGAACGAGGTCAGCGTGGCCTCGGCCGCGCCGACGACCATCTCGATCCGGATCTCAGGTCCCTCGGGGATGCCCGCGACGGCGGTCTCGAGGGCAGCGCGAGCCTGGTTCGCATCACCTGCGGATTCGATGACGTGGACGACCACGATCTCTCGATCGCCACGCAAGCCCGCGAGCGCGCGGGCGACTTCGAGCGCACCTGCGCTGGCATGCGACAGATCGGTACCGCAGATGATGGCCATGACTAACCCAGGTACGCGAAGCGGCGCACGAGCTCGAGCAGCTGTGCCTTGAGCTCGTCGTCGAGATCGATGAACTTCAGGCCCATACCCGGGTGCAGGTTGTTCATGTTGCCGGGGCGATAGGGATTGACCCAGATCACTTCGCCCTCGACCTGGATCTGAGGGCACGCATCGTCGAGGCGGAAGCGCAAGTTGAGGTGCGTGCCCGCGGGCTCCGGCGTGGTGGTGCGAATGAAGATGCCGGTCTCGCTGATGTCGGTGATGTACGCGAACAGGTAGTTGTCCTCGGAGGCGTAGTCGACTTCGAAGTCGACGAGCACGCGCGGTGCTATCCGCCGGTCACTGTCTGCGACCGGAACTTCCGCGGACCCTCCCTTACGAGTCATCGACAGCGGTCATACCCCCGAAGTCGAAAAAGGTGCAACCGCGATCGGCGTCGGGTCTTTAGTCGAGGGTGATCGTCGTGATCTTGACGCGATCGTCCTTGTCGCGCATGTCACCCGGCGCTTCGCTGACGGTCATGTTCTTGAAGTTGGGATTCGAGCCCGTGAAGAAGCCGGTCCACACCTCGTACGCGCCCCGCGCGTAGCCGCCGCCCGAGGCCTGCACGGTGTGGGTATCGACGATGAAGTCGCCGGGCTGCCACGTCGAGGTCGGGCACTTGTTGTCGATCGGTGGATGATCGCCATTGAAGTACGTCGGTCCCGTGAAGTGGAACAGGACCTGCCAGGCGCCGCCGACCGGTTGGAGGATCTTGTAGTACATCCGCACCTCGAACTTCTCGCCGGTGTGAACGTGCGCCGGGATGTCCCAGCCGAGCAGCTGGACGCGATTGTCGAACACGATCTTCGCTTTTGGCTTCGTCGTGATCTTCGCGGGCTCGGTGTGAAGGATCATCTTGCCGAGCGGGTTCTTGTCGCTGGTGCCATCGACCTTGTTCGAGAGCAGCGTCGATTTAACGTTGCGATCGTCGATCACGAAGTACGGCTTGCCACCGATCTCGCGATGGAGCTGACACAGCTCGGTCGCCGGTGCGATCGCGAACACCCGCGCGGGGCGGGCGAGCGCCGCGACGAGGACTTCGCGCGACGCTACGGTCTCGGGCTTCAAGCGCGGCGCGTAGTCATGCGGTGCGTCGCCGAGGTCACCCATGATGACGACCGCGTCGCCCGGCTTGCGCAGGCCCTCGATCGTATCGAACAGCGCCTTCGACGAGAGGTTCGACGCGAGCGCGGGCTGCCAGCCAAAGGCCCAGAACGCGCCGAGCACGATCGTGGCCGCGGCGGCGACGACCGGCGCGATCCGCGCGGTCATCCGCTGCCAGCCCGTGCGGCTGCCAGCGAACGCGAGCGCGAGCGCGAGCGCGAGCGCGACGAGCATGCCGATCGCGAGCACCCAGATCCGGGTCGGCAGGAACACCAGGCGCGACGCGGTCGGATACGCGATCGCATCGCCACCGATCAGGATCGACGACAGTTTCTCGGTGAACGACTGGAGATCCTTGCCGAGGTCGAGCACCGCGACCGCGACGAAGACGCCGAGCAACAGCCGCATGCCGCGGCGGCCCCGATCGGGTTCCTCCTCGCGCCTCGTGGTGAGCAGGCCCTCGATCCAGCCACCGATCGCGGCGGCGAATGCGGGGAAGCCGGCGTAGAGCGAGAACCCGACCTTGCGTTGGAAGAGCTCGCTCGCGATCCAGCTCGCACTCGCCCACGCGAGCGTGAGGCCGCCGAGCTTGCGCTGTTTCGGATCGGGGCTCGCGAGCAGGGCGGCGAACGCGATCGGCGCGAGGATCCCCCACGGGAACGTGCCGTACGCGATCTGCTCGAACGTCGAATCGAAGATGTAGCGGAGATCATCGTCGGCGCGCCACACGCCGCCGAGCGCGGGCGACCAGCAATTGTTCGCGACGATCGCGTGGCCGAACAGCGCGCGCTGCGGAGGGATCAGCCCGGGCTGAGGCTCGTGGAGCGAGAACACTTGATAGACGATCGCGGTGACCGCGATCGCGGCCAAGGCCGTGGCGAGGAGGGCGGGCGCGTTGTCACCGCGGCGATAGGCCAGAGGCCGGCGGCCGATCGCCCACCGCGGACGCACGCGCGCGGCGATCGCGAAGCCCGCGTTGTAGGTGGCGCGACCGAGATCGAGGATCGTCGGTATGCCGAGCGCACCGGCCGCGGCGAACGCGCCGACCGGGACCGCGATGCCGAGCAGCGCACCGCCCGAGACAAAGCCGAGCACGAGGCCCGCCGCGAGCGCGAGTGCGCCGACGATCGCTTCGAGGCTCGCGGGAATGATCCGCACGACCGGCGCGGTCTGGAGTAACGCGCGGGGCACCAGTGCGCCGAACAGGACTTCTTCGAGGCTCTGGAGTGCGAGCAGGCCGTAGATCACGAGCGCACCCGCCGCGGCCGTACCGATCTCGTTCGTGAGCTGGCGCGCCTGCAGCACGCACAGCGGCATCGACAACAAGATCACGCCGGCGATCACCCCGGCGCGCGCCCCGATCGTGCGCATCACGATGCCCGCCGTCGCGAGCGCCAACAGGACTGCGAGCAGAGCGAACGGCATCCGCCGGCCCGCATCGGAATCGCCGACGTGATCGCGGCCGAGCACCATCGCGCGCTGGGGCAGAGACCGCGCGAGCGCATCCTTGGGTGGGCTGCGAAGGCAGGTCTCGCCGCTCGGCCCGGCGATGGCGACCGGTGCGGCGGGCTCGGGCTTCTCGGGCTTTTCGGGCACGGTCCGAGGTGCCACGCGATCGGCGAGCGTGCGCTCTTGCGGCTCCCACAGGCCGAAGGACCCCAACCCTGGGATCAGGATCGCAACGGCGAGCACGGCCACGACGGGCAGCGCGAACCACCATCGGGTGAGCCCACGGGCCAGGAACTGCACGCCGGCAACTTATCATTGTTAGGATCGATCTTCGTGTCCACCGCACGCGCTGGCGAGCTCGCGACGTTGCACCGGAGTATTCCGGTCGCGCGCTATCGCAGTTTGCTCGGCCACTGGATCTCGCGCTGGTTTCGCGCCCCGCGGCCGGCGAGCCACCAACCCGTGTCCCCGGTCACAGCCGGCCAGGTCTCGCTCACGTTCGGCGGCCACGCGACCGTGCTGGCGCGCTACGAAAAGCTGGCGATCGGCTTCGATCCGATGCTCGGCCGGTGGGTCGGCGGCGTGCGCCGCGCCGTCGAGCCGGGGCTCGCGCCCGGCGACTTCAGCGACTGCGGCCTCATCTTGATTTCGCACCGCCACGCCGATCATCTGCATCTCCCGACCCTCAAGAAGCTGCCTCGCAGCGCGACCGTGGTGGTCCCGACGGGCACGGCCGCGGCGGTCTCGGCGCTCGGGTTTGCCCGCGTCGTCGAGCTCCAGCCCGGCGCGGACCTCGAGCTGCGTGGGGTCCAGGTCATCGCCGCCGCGGCCTCGCACGGCTCCGACGAGCTGGCGCGCGGCCTGTCGTACATCGTCCGGGGCGATGGGCCGAGCCTGTATCTGTGCGGCGATAGCGGTTACTTCTCCGGTTTTGGCGATCTCGGCGAGCGTTACGCCCCCGATATCTCGGTCCTGCCGATCGGTGGGTTCCTGCCGCACTCGTTCCGCGACCGCCACATGTCGCCGCTCGACGCCTTGTTCGCGTTCGAGGACCTCCGGTCACGCTTGCTCGTCCCGATCCATCACGGAGCGTTCGCCCTGTCCTACGAGAAGCTCGACGAGCCCGTACGCTGGCTCACCGAGCTCGCCACGGCGCGCGGGCTGCGTGATCACGTGCACGTGATGTCGCCTGGCGAGACCGAGCGCTTCGACCGTGATAAAACGCCGGACCGTGACTCGTGATGTCGATGTCTCGATCGTAATTCCCGTCTACAACGAGGAGGGAATCCTACGCGAGGCGGTCACCGAGCTCCTCGCCGGGCTCGAGACCGTGCGCGCGGCGCTCGATGCGCCGGAGCTCACGTTCGAAGTGATCATCGCGGAGAACGGCTCTCGGGATGCGACCGTCGAGCTCGCCCAGCACCTCGCCTCCGAGCGCTCGGAGGTCAAGATGTTCTCGCTCGGCGAGCCGAACTACGGCAAGGCGCTGAGGCGCGGGATCCTCGAGGCGCGCGGCACCTGGGTGATCTGCGAAGAGATCGATCTGTGCGACCTCGATTTTCATCATCGCGCGCTCGAGCTCCTGCGCCACGGCGATGCCGACATGGTCGTCGGCTCGAAGGCGATGAAGGGCTCGAGCGATCATCGGCCGATGATGCGGCGGATCGCGACGCGCGTACTCAACGGCATGTTCCGGGTCGCCGTCGATTTTCGCGGCACCGATACGCATGGCCTCAAGGCCTTCCATCGCGCGACCGTCACGCCCGTCGTCGAGAAGTGCGTGATCGATCGCGATCTGTTCGCGAGCGAGCTCGTGATCCGCGCGGGTCAAGCAGTGCGCGTCGTCGAGATTCCGATCCGGATCGCCGAGAAGCGGGCACCGGCGATCAACCTCGCGAAGCGCATCCCGAATGTCTTGAAGGGCATGGTCAAGTTGACCTACGCGATCCGGACCGGCAGGAAGCTGTAGGTGCGCTGCGCTGTCTCGATCGATCTCGACGGGATTGGTTGCTACTACCGGATCCACGGTCTCGGTCCCCCGCCGGCCGAGCTCGATCACGCGATCCTCGAGCGCGCGCTGCCACGAGCGGCGGCGTTGTTCGCGCGCCACGGCATCCATGTCACGTGGTTCGTCGTCGGTCGCGACATCGACAAAGGAGTCGGCGGCGATGGCGCGCGACGCAGCGCGAATGGTGCGCGGCTCGGTGCCCTCGCGGCCGCGGGTGACGAGCTCGGTAACCACTCGTACTCGCATCCCTACGAGCTCGCGCGGCTCACGCCTGGCGAGATCGATCGCGAGATCGCCGCGTGCGATCGCGTGCTGCGCGGCCTCGTTCCGGCGGTCCGCGGGTTCCGCGCGCCCGGCTACGATGTCTCGCCAGTGATGCTCGATGTCCTCGCGCGGCTCGGCTATCGCTACGATTCGTCGGTGTTTCCCTCGCCGGGCTACTACGCGGCAAAAGCGGCCGTGATGGCGATGCTCGCGGCGCTGCGAAAGCCGAGCGGCGCGGTGATGACGAATCCGCGCTTGCTCGCGGCACCCGCGGATCCCTATCGGCCCTCGATGACCGCGCCGTGGAAGCGCGGCCAGGCCCCGCTCGTCGAGCTCCCGATCGCGACCACGCCGTGGTTGCGCGTGCACGCGATCGGCACCTCACTCCTGATCGCGCCGAGCTGGCTGCGCGATCGACTCGTCGACGCGATGGCCAAGCGCGAGTTCTGGAACCTCGAGCTCCACGGCATCGATTTCTCCGACGCCGCGCAGGATGGGATTCCCGGAGAGCTCGTCGATCGCCAGCCCGATCTACGCATCCCGATCGACGACAAGCTCGAGCGGATGGATCAGCTCTTGAACCAGGTCACCGCGCGCTGGGAGGTCCAGACGCTCGGTGAGATCGCGACCGCGACTCAGCGCGACGCGTAGGCCCGGATCGGCCGACGCGCGCGCGCTGGCGAAACCGCAGATGACGACCGAGCGCTTCTTACGCGAGTTTCACGCACGACGCCCTGGCTGTACCGCCCGAGCGTTTGCACGCGGTGGCAGTTACGCGCGGCTTGCGGAGCGCGTCGCACCTCGCGCTCGGGTGCTCGATCTCGCGTGCGGTGACGGCGAGCTCCTCGCACACCTGAGCGCGGAGGCGATCGGGATCGACGTCTCCTTCGACGAAGTGCGACATCTCGGGCGCACGGCGCAGGCACGCGCGCAGGCCTTGCCGTTCGCGGATCATGCGTTCGACACGATCACGTGTCACCTCGCGTTCATGCTGTTCGAGGATCTGCCCCAGGTCGTCGCCGAGCTCGAGCGCGTGCTCGCGTCACACGGAGAATTTCTCGCGGTGCTCGGAGGTGGGCCCGTCGCGGAAGCGCCCGATGCGCGCGACCCGCGTGATGCGTTCCATCACTTCCTCGAGATCCTAGGCCGCTTGCCGAGGCACGCGCCACGGTTCGGTGATCCACGCGCCCGCAGCGAGGCTGGCTGGCGCGCGTTGATGCCCGGTTGGACGATCACACCGTTCGAGCGCTGGCAGCTCGATCTCGGCGGCACGTTCGAGGAGGTGTGGGAGTTTCTCGGTTCGAGCTACGAGGTCGATCCGGATCGAGCCGAGGCGATTCGCGCCGAGCTCCACGCGCGCTGCGGCGACAGGCCCACGTGCAACGCGGTGGTGTTCCTCGCACGGGCGATCGCGCCCTGACGCATCGTTAGTGGCCGCGCCGGATCGCTTCGCCGACGAGCTCGTCGGTGCGCTCGTTGAGCGGAATTCCGGCGTGCCCCGCAACCTTGACGAACGCGAGTTGCTTGAACTGCGCGCACACCGCGCGCAGCTTCATCACGAGCTCGACGTTCGCCTTTGCTTTCCAGTTCTGCGAGAGGAGGCCGATCGAGTACGCCGAGTCGGAGTAGACGAATACCGGGCGGTCCTTCTGCTCGAGCTTCGTGAGGCCGATCAAGATCGCGGTGAGCTCCGCGGTTTGATTCGTCCCCGGTCCCAAGAACTGCGAGATCTCGATCACGTTGCTGCCATCGACGATCACGACACCGGCGGCGGAGGGTCCGGGGTTCGGTGCGGCGCCACCATCGGTCCAGACCTGGATCGCGTCGGCCGGAGCGGTCGCAGGCGTCGCAGCTGTCGCAGGCTTCGCCTTGGGCTTTTCGGTTTTTTCCGGCGCGGCCTCGCCCACCGCGATGTCGATCGGCGAACCACTCGGTGATGTGAGGTTTCTCGACGCTGCGCGGTAGGTCTTGGCGCCCGGAGCGGGCTTGTAAACGATCTCTACACGGCCGTCACGATCGGTGACAAGCGTGCCGGTCTCGTCGACCTTCGCCCACACGTCGGAATCGCGAAACCGATAGCGGACGAACGGCATGAGCGATGTTATAGACGCAGCGAGGAGAACGCACATGGTCCACACTCGTACAGTTTTGCTTGCCGCCGTTGTTGCCCTGGGACTTGGTGGTGCAGCGTGCAAGAAGGGCGACGACGCCAAGAAGACCGATGACAAGACGGCGCCCGGCGGTGGCAGCGCGGTGGTTGTCGCGGGTGACAAGCCGACGGTGGCCCCGTCCGGTATGACCGACGCGAACGCGAGCGATCTCGCGCTCCTTCCGGTCGACTCGGAGATGGTCATCGGGCTCAACTTCGCGCAGCTGCAAACGAGCGCGCTCTGGAAGCAGTTCTCGCCGAAGCTGATGGAGAAGATCGGCAGCAACCTGGCCGACTTCAAAGCGCTGTGCGGCTTCGACCCCATGGACTCGTTCAAGTCGATGGCGATGGGGATGAAGAACCTCGGTGGCGGCGGCACGCCGGATGGCGCGATCGTCGTTCACGGCCCCGACAAGGCGAAGATGATGGCGTGCTTCGACAAGAGCAAAGCCGACGCCGCGAAGAAGGGCACCGAGATGTCGGTCGACGGCGATGTCGTCCTCGTCAAGAACAAGGACGGCACGACCGCCGCGTTCACCTTCGTCAACGACTCGACGATGGTCGGCGTGATCGGCGCGAAGGGCACCAGGGACGGCGTGATGGAAGCCGCCAAGGGTGCCTCGGCGCTCAAGTCGTCGGCGACGTTCGTCGACATGTACTCGAAGATCAACACCAGCGATTCGCTGTGGATGCTGATCAATGGCAACTCGCCCGCACTCGCGAAGGCCGGCGCCATGGGCGTCAAGCCGAAGGCAGTCTTCGGCTCGCTGAACGTGACCGATGGCCTCACGATGGATGTCCGGATCCGCATGGGCACCCCCGACGAGGCGAAGAGCTTTGTCAGCATGGCGCAGGGTCAGATCGGTAACCCGCAGGTCAAGCAGATGTTCGACGCGCTCGACGTGACGAACGATGCGAACGATGCGCGGATCTCCGTCAAGATGAGCGCCGCGAAGTTGCAAGCGCTCGTCGGTATGGTCGGCGGCATGATGGGCGGCATGATCGGTGGCGGTGGTGCAGGCGGCAGCATGGGAGGTCCGTGAGCTCCAGGCTCGCTCTCGCCTTACTCGCGGGGCTCGCGCTCGCGGGTTGCGGTAAGAAGTCGAAGTCGAGCGGTCCTTCTGCGGAGGTGACCGGGCTCTCGGCGATCCCGGCTTCGGCGGTCGCGGTGGTCGCGATCGACGTGCCGCGCGTGCTCGGCGCGCCGCTCGTCGCTCACGCGGTCGACGTGTTGCTCCAACGCGATCTGGCTCTCGCGGATCGCTGGAAGCAGTTGCGCGACAGCTGCAAGCTCGATCCGAAACAGTTCCAGCACGTCGCGATCGCGATGGGGCCGCACACCGGGCCACAACCCGGTACGGGGCCGGTGCTCGTCGTCGCGACCGGCAAGCTGGTCGAGACCGACCTCGCGGCGTGCGTGCGGACGATGGTCGGCAGCGGGAGTGGTTCCTTGACCGCATCGCCACTCGGCAATCGGACGCTCTATCAAGCGAAGGATGGAACGCACACGATGTTCTTCGCGTTCGGTCGTCCGGACACCGTGCTGATGAGCTCGAACGAGGCGTTCGTCACCGAGGCGCTCGGCGCAGGCAAGAAGCTGCCCGACAATCCAGAGATGGCGAAGTGGATCGCGATGGCCGACCAGAAGGCGCCGATCTGGGCCGCAGGTCGGGTCGACGAGCGCGTCGCGCAGGGCCTCGTGAAGGCAACCGCCGGTCAGCTCTCGGCAGGCCCGACCGCGATGATCGTCGCGGTCGATCTCACCAACGGCGCGAAGCTCGAGCTCGGCGGCGTGATGGCGAGCCCCGCAGATGCCAAGGCACTGGAATCATTTGCGAAGGTTCAACTCGGAGGTCTCGCCATGGCAGCCCAAGCGGTCAGCCTCGGCGCACTCGTCGACAAGGTTCAAATCACCGCTGATGCGAGCGTGGTTCGGCTGAGCGCCGCGCTCGATTCTGACGAGGTTAATCAGCTCGTTTCGGTCCTTGACGGCGGCAAGGGCTCCGCGCAAAGTGCGCCTCCCCCTGGGGGCTCGGCAGGTTCTGCCGGGTCTTCTGGGCCTTAGAGGATCATCATGGGCAGCAAGAAGACCGTTTCCGTCAAGCAGAAGACCGCGCCGAAGAAGAAGGCGCAGACGAAGGCCGCACCGAGGGCCGCGAAGAAGGAAAAGACGGCGGCTGAGAACAAGCCGCGTCATCCGAAGGGTCGCGTCAGCGAAAACGGCCGCACGAAGGAAGCGCTCGCGAAGACGCTCGCCTCCGCGCTCGCCCGTGCTGACGAAGACAGCAACGCGATCGAGACGCGCCTCAAGACCGCGTCGAACAAGCAGCTCCTCCGTCTCGAGGCGGCTGTCGCCACGCTGAAGAAGGACTACGGCTCGCGCGACAAGCTCGTCGCGTCGATCGCTGGCAAGCAATCGAAGGACAAGGACTACACGGCCAAGCTCGAGCAGCTCACGCTGCCGAACTTGCTCGAGCTCGCGAAGTCGGGCGAGCGTCGCGCTAAAGCGAATGCCTAAGCTTCTGGGAGCGGCACCTTGTGCGCTCCCAACGTAGCCCGGATCAGGCTCCACACGGCGCCTGCGTCGGTCGTGACGTCGTCCCAGCGACCGGGGAACCGACCGCAGAACGACGTCTTCATGATCTCGGGCAGCGCGCGTTTGCCGTCCTCGGCAAACAGCTCGTGCTCCAAATAGATGCACGCCTCTTCAGTCGCGCGCACCGAGAGCGTCCCCGTGAGATCGGCGGCGTGGCGGATCGCATCGGCGACCGCGACGATGATGTCGAGGTTCGCGCCCGAGATCTTCGGATGGCGCCGCGCGAGGATCTCGATCTCGGCCTTCGGTGGCGGGTAATCCATCTGCAGCGGTGCGAAGCGATCGAGCTGCGCCGCATCGATGCCGAACGTGCCGCTGAACTCGCGGCCGCGATTGACCGCCGCGATGAACTGCACGTTGTCGGGGATCGGGATGAACGTGTTCTCGATCGGGTGGAACACGCGGCGGGTCGAATCGAGCGCGGGCATCAGGGCGTTGCGCGCGCTCTCCTGGCAGCGATTGAGCTCGTCGAGGAACACGAGGAAGCACTTGTCGGGATGCTCGGCGGCATCCTCGAGCGCGTTCAAGATGTCGGTGCGGATGAAGTCGGTGACCGGCGCGCCTGAAGCCGACGCGCGCACCTGGATCGAGACGAAGAAGTCGCTCGCCTCGACGACCGCGCCGCAGTTGAAGAACACGAACTCCATACCGAGCGAATCCGCGATCGCGCGCGCGAGCACGGTCTTGCCGCAGCCCTGCGGGCCATCGAGCAGGATGTTGAGGCCGCTCTGCAAGAGGACCTGGAGCTTCTTCGAGACGTTGGGATCGAGGTAGACGCCTTCGATCCGGAACGGCGCGCGGGTGACGAACTCGACCTCGATGCGGCCTCGATCGTCGCGATCGGGTTTGTGGACCGTCGTGACCTTCACGATGCACGGCACGCCGGCGACGATCCGCTCGTCGTTCGAGAGGATCACTTTCGGCGCGCGCCGGCCATCGAGATGGGTCGCGCGGAATTTGAACTCCGAGCCTTCGAGCGGGTTCGGCCAGAACGTCGCTTCGACGGTGCGGCCCGCGACGAGCTCTTCGAGTGTCCATTTCCCCGTCATCGAGGGAGTTTAACTCACGCACCGAGCGAGCGACGGGCGAGGTCGGCGATCATCCGGCCGAACTGTGCGACGGCGGCTTCGATGGCGCCATCGAGGACGACGTAGTGTGGGAAGCAGACCTCCTCGAGCGCGTTCACCGCGACCTGGGCGCACACGATGCCGCGCTTGCGGGTGAGGGTCTGGACGAGCGCACGGAGCGCGTCGACGGAGCACTCGGTGGGAAGGCCATCGCTGATCATGACGACCACCTTGGCGCGGCGCTTGGATTCGAGCGCGACATTCGCGACGTGCAACAGCGCCGCCGCATCGTTGTTGCCGCCACTACTCTCGAGGCCGGCGACCCCGCAATCGTGGGCGCTACCCGCGTCGTAGATCACGCTGTCGGTGAAACCGAAGAAGCGCGCGTCGACGCCTGCAAGCGGCTCGACCGCCTCGGCGACCAAGGCGGCGAACCGCTTGGCGCGGCCGAGGTTGTCGCGCGAGGTCATCGAGCCGGAGCAATCGATGATCACACCGAGGAAGATGTCGTTGCGGCGCTGCGGCGTGCGAGCGACGAGGATGCGCGGATCGTTGCGCGTGACGAGTGCTAGAAGGCGCGTGCGATCGAGGGTGCGGCCCTGGGTGCGCGCGCGTTGCGGGATCCACTGGAGGCCGAGGTCGGTGAGGTAGCTGCGCAGCCGATCGGCGTGGCGCGCGATCTCGCGCACCAGGTCGCGATGGGCCTCGGCGGTCGCCGCGATCTTCTCGACCGTCGTGATCGGATCGAACTCTAGATCGGGCGAGACGTTGATCTGGAGCTTGTTGCCACGCGGGCCAGCCTTGCGCGGCCCGCGTTTGCGCGGATCCAGGATGCGCTCGATCTCGCGCTGGAGATCCTCGTCGTTGACCCCGGCGCCGAACACGTCGTCGTCGCGGGTGTGATCGCCAGCCTCGAGACCTTCGGGGCCGCCGAACACCTTGGCGACTTCGATCGTGCCCCCGAACAACTCCGCGAGCTGCTTCGTGAGCTCGTACATCTGCGCCATGGTCATGTCGCGGATGCCATTCGTGAGGGCGAGCGCCTTCGCGAGCATCGGATCGCCACTGCGATTGCCGTGGCCGAGCCGGAAGGCGCGCGCGAACCGAGCGAGCGGATGACCCGCGCGATCGAGCTCCGCGAGGATCTGGCCGCGGCGAATGCGCACCGCATTCTCGGCGAAGGCAACCTCGAGCGGCGTCTCGAGCAACGCCGTCGCGGTCGCTGCGCGGAGCGAATCTACGAGGCGAGGGACCGCGATCTCGTGGGCCGAGTGCTGGAACGCGTACGCGCCGAGCCGTTTCAACCGATCCCCATAGCTCGCGTCGACGGCTCGCAGGTTGCGTTCGAGGTGCTCGTCGGCGACGAGGTTGAGCAGGTGACCTAGACCCTCCGCATGCGCTCGGGCCCAGATCGCTTCGGGCTCTACGCCGCGGTGATACACGTGATGGCCGATCTCGTGGAGGACGAGCCCCTCGACGATATCGCGCCCGTGCGCTTCGTCGCGGAGCATCGGCAGTGGCGAGACAAAGATGCTGCTCGTGCTCAGCCGGGTGTACCCGAGGTCGCGCTCTTTGCTGGTGAGATGGAACCGGAGCATCCGTCCCGTGAGCTCGGCACCGCGCTTGACGCCCCACGCGAACACCTCGGCGACGCGCTCGAGCCGCTCGTGGCCCGTGGCTTGCGACACGGCGAGCGTGGCCGCGATCCGGCGCGCCGAGGGCGAGCTCGCTTGGTCCAGGATGCGGCCGGCGAGCGCGCGGGTCGCGCCTTGATCCTTGCCGAGCCGACGCCAGCGATCGAGGACCTCCATCATCCGCTTCTCGGACGCGACATCGTGGCCGCCGACGAGCGTGCCGGCGACCACAGCTTCGACGGCTTCGAGCACGTCCGCCGCGGGTAACCAGTCGGCGGTCCGCGTATCCATCGCGGCCTCGACGATCAACGGCAGGCCACGCCAATCACCGATCGCGGCCAGGCGCGCGGCGGCGCCATGCCGCAGATGCACCGGGCGATCCGGATCGAGCTCGAGGAAGCGCACGAACGCATCGGCGGTCTGCTCGGAGGTGTCGACCGTGGCGAGCAACAGCGTCAGCGCGGGGTTGTACGCGTGATGGTGCGGCGAATCCGCGAGCGAGATCGCGCACGCGTACGGCTCGGCGACGCGGACCAAGAGCTCCCAATCGGTCCGCTTGAAGTACCAGCTCGGATCCGGCTCGCGGACGGCTCCGATCGCGCGCGCGGCGGCACCCTCTTCACCGCGCATCGCCAGCGCGATGTTCGCGTAGAACCGCCACGCCGGTGGCGCCTCGCTGCGCAAGCCGAGGTCTCTCGCGCGCGCGAGCGGTTCGGGTTCGTCCCACAGGATGATGCTCGAGATGATCGCCAGCGGATGGGGCAGGGTGTGCAGCACCTCGAGCAAGGCGGCGAGCTGGAGCTGGCCCCTCGCGCCGAGGACGAGCAGCGCGAGCACCGCTTCTTCGACGAGCACGGGATTCGCGTGACCGCACCAACCGACGAGCGCGTCGAGATCCTCGGTCTTGCGAATCGTCTCGACCAGGTCGCTCGAAGCGACCGCGCGGGGACCGGGTGGCGGTGAAGGCATGCCGTCGATCCGGATCAAGCGCCCGGCATATTCGCGCGTCGCGGCGTCGGCGTCGGCGATCCGCTCGAGCACGCGATTGCGGACCTCGCCCTCGTCCACGGCTTTGCCCTCGACGAGCGCGACCACGATCCGCGCCGCGTGACGACCGACCGATCGGTCGACCCGCTCGGCACAGAAGTGTGCGAGCTCGACTGTCGCGTAGCCCTCGAACAGCGCGGTATGGCGGTAGCGATCGAACATCACCGCTTCGGAGACGCCTTGCCAGAGCGTGCGTGCAGATAGCCCGTCGCCGAACTGCTCGAGCTCGCGCAGCACGGGCAGCGGTCCGCCCTTCGCCTCGATCCACTGGCGCAGCTCGTCCAGCCTCGCTTCCCAGCGGTAGAGCGCCGCGTTCGCGAGCGGCGCGAGCTCGCGGAAGCGCAGCCACCGCTGGACCTCGTGATCGAGGGCGCGAGCGAAGGCGGGCGTGGGCTCGGAGAAGCGATCGCACTGGCGCGCGACATCCGGGAATGGATCGGTGCACGCGAACAGCGCGGCGCACACGGTCGCATTGGGATGGGCCTTGACCACCGCGAGCGCGCTCGTGAGCTCGTGGACCGGCACCTCGAGGGCGGGTGCCATCACGCGCGCGAGATCGCTCGTGCTCGCACTCATGATCCGGGCCCGCTCCTCCGACGTCAGCGCCCGGCGCAGGAGTGGCGGATCGACCAGGATGCTCGGCGTATCGAACGACGTCGTCGTCTTCGCGATCCACGCTTTGATCCGTGGCTCGAGCCGCGTTCGAAAGGCGCCGGCGATCGCGATCTCGCGACTCCGCGGCGGTGGATTGGTCGGGTCGTCGATCGCCTCGACGAACAGTGCGGCGTGGTCGTCGGTCAGCGGCCTGATCGCCGCGGTCAGCTGGTTGTCGGCAGTCGCGCGGATCAGCGCGAGCAGCAACATCCGTCGAGCGGCCGCCTGCTCGCGCAGCAGCGCCTCGATCAAGCCGGTGAGCCCGGCGCGATCGAGCGAGGCCGCGGTCGATCCGCACACGGCGGCGAGCCGTTCGGGATCCGCCTCGGCCTTCGAGCGCATCGCCGCGAGGAACACCCCGAGGCGATGCCTGTGCGGAATCTCCTCGACGAAGGTCTCGAGGCGCTTGCTCGTAAAGATCGTGACCGCGATCGCGGCGAGTGCGATGTAGCGCTTGTAGTCGTGGAATTCGACCCGCTTCAACCACTCGAGCTCGCGTGCCGGCGTCTCGCCCGGCAACGCGCAGAGCTCGGCCCAGCCGCGATCGCTGGCGACCAGCGCCGTGACGAGGGCCTCCTCACCAAAGAGCTCGACCAGCGTCTTCGCGCGCTGCGCTTGCAAGAGGCCCGCGATCGCCGCCATCAGTGCGAGGTCGCCCCTCGCGATCGGCAGCTCCATCAACCGGACGACATGATCGGTACTCGGCTTGATTGGCCAGTCGTGATGCACGAGTGCGAACACCGCCGCCGCGACATCTGTCGCGCGCAGCCACGGCGCACCGATCAAGCGTGGCTCGAGCACGAACGCGACGACGAGCACGCCATGCCTCTGCGCTACCGTAGCGTCGGGGTGGTGCGCCAACCAAGCGAGCAGCGAGACCACGCACCGTCGCGCGAGCACGCGATACCGCTTGTTCGCGAGTAACTTGACCAGCCGCTCGAACGAGCCACCGGGCGTATCCCAGCCCGGTGTCTTCAAGCACGCATCGATCAGCGTGTCGAAGTGATCGCGTTCGCCCGCACGCTCGATCGCGCCGCGGTCGAGATACGTGTCGACGACTCCGAGCGAACGCATCCGCTCGCTGCCAAGGAATTCGCGCAAGCTCCCCGCGGAAATCTCCCACACCAGCTTCACGAGCTCGGCCGGCTCGACGCAACCGAGCGCGTAGAGCTCGACCGCGATCGAAGGCGATGTCATCGACCACGGCATCTTCTTCGCCGCTTCTGCACACACCGGATCGGTGCGTAGGTAGACGCCGAGGAAGGCCGCGTGCTGCGGAATCTCGGGATGCCGCAGCGCCGCGAGCCTCACCTCCGGGCGCGGATGAAAGAGCGCATGCGTGTAGCGAAACGGCGCGGCGACCGCGCAATCGCGCAGCGCATGGACCGCCGCGAGCCTCACCTCTTCGTCTCGGTCGTCGAGCCCACCTACGACCGCGCGCAATCCTGGCACGCCACGCACGCCCGCGAGCGCGCGCATCACGGCCATGCGCATTTTCGGATCGCTCGCACCGGCTAGCTCGACCAGCGCGCCGAGATACGGCCCACGCCGCGCCAGCGGCAGCCGCGCGATCGCATCGACCTCGTCGACCGAGATGGTGCCCGCTTGCAAGTGCCGCCAGATGTCGAGGTCGTTCATCGGCGTGCTCCGCCAAACGTATCAGGAAAAAATCAGGGTGCCGCGGCGGCCGCTACCGCGAGCAACGAGCGTCGTGCTCCGGTCGTGGAGCGAACGCGCAAAGGCCGCGCGTTCGCTCCGTATGGAGCTCCGTCGTTCGTCGCTTGCAGCGACTCGATCCGAAGTCGGTACGCTCCAAGCAGCGCTCGAGGTTGCGAGGCTTGAAGGCCCCATCTCCTCTCGCGACCACGCGAAGCCGTAGCCGAAGTCGATGGCGCGAATGGAACACGGTCCAAAGACACCACTTGTGGAAAAGCGCGGTGCCGGACCCACGTCCAGCTGCTCCCACCCGAGGAGCCGTCGCGCAGACGTGTCAATTCATCGTGCTTCGGATCGGGGTGCGGCCAAACCGCGACGCCCTGGCGAAACTATGTGAGTCGGTTGTTAGCAAGCACGGCCTCCGAGGGTTGATACGTCTAGAGGAACACGAAGATCTGTTCAAGCAAAATTTCAGAAGTGCCTGATTGGACTGCGGGCGACCACTAAGCGCGCCAAGGATCCAACTGCCAATCGACCGCCGCGGGCGGGGCCGCCTTCCGGATGTCCGAGCTCCGGATCGAACGCACGCTCGCCGCGTGAGCACCGTGCAGAACGCCGGCGGCGCCGTGGACTCGGTGGACAGCTGCGCCCATTGATTCGATTCGTGCGAGTGGCGCACCTGCCGCACCGATCCCACCGCGCGGGTGCCGAGCGCCAGCGCCGCTTTCCGGATCTACAGAGGGAGCAAGGCAGAGGCGGAACGCATGCTCGCCGCGTGAGCACCGTGCAGACCGCCGGCGGCGCCGTGGACTCGGTGGACAGCTGCGCGCATTGATTCGATTCGTGCGAGTGGCGCACCTGCCGCACCGATCCCACCGCGCGGGTGCCGAGCGCCGAAATTACTATCGGCACGCAAGTGAACGTCACATGTGCACTGCTTTGTGCTTGCGTTCGTCCTCGACGGCAACTATTATTGCCCTAATCAAGATGAGTGGGTCGGTTCAATCAGGTATGGCAGATCAACCGCCGGCCCAAGTGCGCGCGACGCACGGAGGCAAACGCGAAGGCGCGGGTCGCAAGAAGAACCGGCGCGGTCACGATGCTCCGCACCGTGCTCGCCCCGAGCTCTCGGCGCGGCATCCGGTTCACATCGTGCTCCGCACGTTGGTGCGTGTCTCGTGGCGAACGCGTGACTACTATCAGTTCGTACAGCAGGCCCTGCTCGGCACGCTGGGGCGCACTGACTTCCGGATCGTGCACGTCTCGATTCAGAACAACCATCTCCACTTGCTCGTCGAGGCAGCTGATCGCAAGGCGCTCACGCACGGGATGCAAAGCTTCACGATTCGTCTTGCACGTATTGTTCACGCACGCGTTGGCGGCGTCG
>JANXOP010000208.1 GCA_025357755.1 Kofleriaceae bacterium
TCCTCGTGGGTCGGCTCGTAGTGGATGACCTTCTCCCACCAGAACGTGCAGATCTCGGGCTTCTTGACCTTGGTCGCGGCCATGCGCGCGACGTCGATCACCTTGGCGGCGCGCTCGCCCTCGGGGGTGCGCTCGACCTCGGCCTCTTTGAGCTTGATCAGCTTCTCCCAGTCGCGGCGCTTCTCGTAGACCGCGAGCAGGTGCTCGATCGCTTGCTGATTCTGCGGGTCGAGCTCGAGGACCTTCTCGAACGCCTTGATCGCCTCGGCCTGGTTCGAGAACCGCTCGAGGTACAGGTTCGCGACCTGGAGGTAGATGCTGACCTTCGCTTCGCCGTCCGGGGTCTTCTCGGCCTTGTCCTGGAGGACCTTGACCAGATCGGGCCACCGCTTCTTGGTCTCGTACAGCGCGACGAGCTTGTCGAACGCGTCCGATTTGGACGGATCTTGGGCGATCGCGTTGTTCAAGGCCGCGATGACTTGGTTGTCGTTGTTGAGCTTGCCGTACGTCTCGGCGAGCTCGACAAAGACTTCCGCCTTCTCGGGCCCCGTGAAGGCCGCTTTGGCCTCCTCGTCCTTGAGCGCATCGGCGAGCTGGGCCCACGATGCAGCCGTGCGGAGCACGCGCGCGAGCTCGCGCCGGGGCGCACGCTCGGTCGGAAACTTCGCGACGACATCCTTCCAACCGAGGACACCCTTGTCGGTGCCACCTTCGGCGTTCTTGGCCTTCTCGAGTGCGGCGCCGAGATCGGCGGGCACTTCTTTGGCCGCAGCTGCGTCGGCCGCGACCTTATCGGCCGCCGCCTTCGCCGCGACCTTCGCGGCTTCGTCGGCTGCTGCGCGATCGGCAGAGGCTTTCGCCCCGGCTTCCGCTGCTGCTTTGTCGGACTCGGCCTTCGCCGCTGCACGAGCCTCTTGATCCGCCTTGGCAGCGGCGTCGTTCTGCTCGGCTGCCTGGCGCGCGTCTTTGTCTTCTGCGGCCTTCTGTTGGGCCGCAGCTCGCGTCGCTTCCGTTCGCTCGGCGTCCTCGACGGCTGCCTTCTGAGCAGCCGCCTCGGCCTCAACGGCCTTCAGCGCAGCTTCTTCTTTGGCAGCGTCGTCTGCCGCTGCTTGTTTTCGCTCTTTCTTCGACTTCTTGCCCGTCGTGGCCGGCTCGTCTGCCGCAGCCGCGTCGGTCACCGCTGGCACCGCAGGCATCGCAGGCATCGAGCCCGATGCGATCTCGGCCGGTGCTTCGAGCGATCCGGCGATCGAGACGAAGTCTTGAACGCTCGGGTTCTCCGGCTCGACCGCTTGCGCGATCGCGAAGTACTTCTTCGCGCGATCGACATCGTTCAGATGTTCGAACGCGATGTTGCCGGCCTGGAGCGCGACGTACAGCTTGTCCTCGGTGCCGGTGATCTTCGCGAGCACCGCATCGGCGATGTCGAGCAGCTGGAGCCACTCGCCCTTTTCGCCCTGGACCTGGCGGAGCAGCGCGAACGCTGCAACGACCGAGCGCATCGGCGCTTCGCCGTTGCTGCTGTTCGCACGGAGTGCGGCGTCGAAGAACTTCGCGCCGCGATCCTTGTCCTTGAAGCGCTGGACCCACTCCAGCGCGAACATGCGGAGCGCCTCGACCTTTTGGCCGTGGCCACTCGCACGCTCTGCGCGGCGGAGTTGGTGGCGTTCGAGATCCTCCCACCGCGTGTTGGTGGCGAGCACGGTCTCGTAGATGAAGTTCGCCGACGGTTCGTCGAGGTCCTTCACGAAGATCCGCTTCAACAGCTCCTCGAGCCGCGGATCGTCCGCACTCTCGAGCCGCACGATGCGAGCTGCGCGCAACAACATGCGCACCGCCTGCGCGTCGTCGAAGCGATCCGCATCGTCCGCCAGGCGGTCGACCTCGTCGGCCCAGAACTCCTGGTCGTACGTGACGGCCGCGAGTGCGTCTTTGACGCGCACCGAGTCCGGCGTCGAACCGAGAGCCCGTTGAAGGATCGGCAGCGCCTTGTCCTTCTGGCCTGAATCGAGGAGAGCTTCGCCGACGATCGCCGGGAGATTGGCGGAGGCATGCGGCGATCGCAGCTCCATCTCGCCAAGCTTGGCGACCATCTCGTAGCGGCCGATCTCTCCGTAGACCTCGCGCGCTCGCGAGAGCGCTTTGAGATTGTCGGGGTGGAGCTTCCACGCGCGTTGATAGAGACCCAAGGCGCGTTCGCGCTCGGGAATCACATCTTCGACAAGTGCGGCGAGCTCGAAGAGGCGTTCGGATTGTTCGGGCTTGGTGCCCGACGCTTCCAATTCCTTCTCGAGCTCGTCGATGGTTTGCGTCCAGTCCCTCGACCGACGCAAGCGATCCCGTAACAGCGTACGCGTATCCATCTGCGGTCTATCCTCCCGCAATTCCGAAAGAAACCCAGCCCCTCACGACGACGAACTTTTTTATCACGCCAGCTGCACCCCGTGGGGTCCGGCCAACGCCGAAAAAACGCGTAGTTCGTGACGAGCAGAGATACGAAAAGGTACCCAGGGACCTTGCGTAGCATTCGAATCCTCACCGGAGAAGTCGCCACGCCGATCTGCGATCACATCCGAAAACACATGAGGCCCACCACGCGGTGAGCCTCTGACTCTCGACGATCGTCGAGGTTTGCTACTTCTTCTTGTTCTGCGCGTTCTTGACCAGATCAGCGGGAGACAGCTTGCCGGCGGGCGGTGCGGCCGGGGCAGCATCCGAAGCCGACTTGGCGGCGATCTGCATCAGCATCGTGCTCGCTTGCTGCTTGTCGAGCTCGAGCGACGCGCCACCCGACTTGGAGAACTCCTCGAGATCGCGCTTGGCGTGCACGAAGTCGCCCTTGCGGAAATACGATTGACCGCGCTCGAACTTCGCCTTGTGGTTGTCCTTGCGGGTCTCGATCGCCTTATCGAACGACTCGATCGCCTTGTCGTCCATCACCTTGTCGGCGTAGCCCATGCCGAGCACGAACCAGATGTCGGAGACTTCATTCGAGCCCGGCACGTTGACCACGCCTTGCGAGGTCACCTTGATCGCTTCATCCGAGTAGTCCCACTTGCGATAGAGCTCGCCGAGCGCGATGTACGGACCCGACTCGCGCGGGTTCGCCTTGATCGCTGCCGAGAATTCCGTCGCGGCTTCCTTCGGCTTGTCCTGCTCGCGCGCGATCCGACCCAGGTAGTAGTGCGAGCGCCACATGTCGCCGTTGAGCTTCACTGCCTCCTGGAGATGCTGTTGCGGCTTCTCGAAGTTGACCTGCGAGAGATCCACTTCGATCTCCTCGGGCTTCTTGTTGAGCTTCTTGGCCTGATCTTCGCGAGCGGAAGCGACGGCCTTCTCGTAGAGCGAGATGCCGTACCACATCTGATACATCGGCTGCTTGTCCTCGAGCTGGACGGCAACGCCGAACGCATCCGACGACTTGGCCCAATCGAGCTTGCTCGCGTTCGCGGCGCCGAGGCCGTACCACGCGAGGTGATTGTCGTGAAAGCGCTCGGTCGCTTTCGAGAACTCGTTGATCGCGGTGTCGTACTGCTTCTGGCCGTATGCCTTGTTACCCGCATTCGAAGCGGTCTTCGATTCATTCTGCGCTTGGTTAGGACAGCCCGCCGTAGCAAGCACGAGCACGAGGAGACCGAGCAGCTTCATGCGGGGAAACGTAGACCGGTTCATGGTTTGCCTCAAGGTGTGATCAAAACAGAAACGGCTCGTCGTTTCCGACGAGCCGTTATTCTCCAGGCGCCACTCTCAGGCGCAGCGGAGCTGCGAGGCCGAGGAGCCAGGTGTGTTCAGGAGCCGCCCTGGCGGAACGTGAACGGGTAGTTGACCTGCACGCCGCCGCCACCCTTCGGCTTCGGGAAC
>JANXOP010000217.1 GCA_025357755.1 Kofleriaceae bacterium
CTATCTTATGAGCGTGGTCGCCTCCTCGACCGCAAGGAACCCTACCGCGGCGGGGCGAGCGACGAGGTCCGGTCGCTCGACGATGCGCTCGTCTTCGACGGGCTGTTTCACGTCGACCTGACCGCGACCCTTCGACCCAACCGCGCGAAAGACGCGCTCACCAGTGGGTCGATCGAGCTTCGCCGCATTGGGACCCTGGGCATCGATCGGGACACACGCATCCCGGGTGAGTGTGCCGGAACCGGGCGTACGATCTGGGCATGGCGCCCGCCGACGACCGCCGCACCGAGTCCGGCATCGACCTGAAGCCGGTCTACTCGGCCGCCGATGCGCCGCGTGCGCTCGAGCCGCCGGGCGAGTTCCCGTTCACGCGCGGGCCGTATCCGGACATGTACCGCGGCCGGCCGTGGACGATCCGCCAGTACGCCGGCTTCGGCTCGGCGGAGGAGTCGAATGCGCGCTACCGCTACCTCCTCGAGCGCGGCCAGACGGGTCTCTCGATCGCGTTCGACCTGCCGACCCAATGTGGCTACGACCCCGATCACCCGCTCGCCAAGCCCGAGGTCGGCAAGGTCGGCGTCCCCATCGTTTCGCTCGACGATATGCATGTCTTGTTCGAGGGCATCCCGCTCGAACAGATGAACACGTCGATGACGATCAACGGCACCGCGATGTGGTTGCTGGCGCTCTACGTCGCGCTCGCGCGCGAGCGCGGTATCCCGGAAGCGGGGCTGCGCGGCACCACGCAGAACGACATCGTGAAGGAGTATCTAGCGCGCGGGACCTACATCTTCCCGCCCGAGCCTTCGCTCGACCTCATCGCGGAGACCTACGAGTACTGCGTCGCGCACCTGCCGCAATGGAACCCGTCCAACGTGTGCAGCTACCACCTGCAGGAAGCTGGCGCGACACCGGTGCAAGAGCTCGCCTTCGCGCTCGCCGATGCGCTGGGAGTGCTCGACAGGGTGAAGCAGCGCGGGCACGTGGATGATCGCGCGTTCGCGCAGTGCGTGGGCCGGGTCTCGTTCTTCGTGAACGCCGGCATGCGCTTCATCGAAGAGATGTGCAAGATGCGCGCGTTCGGTGCGATGTGGGACGAGCTGTGTCGCGATCGCTACGGCGTGACCGATCCGAAGCTCCGCCAGTTCCGCTACGGCGTGCAGGTCAACTCGCTCGGCCTGACCGAGCAGCAACCGGAGAACAACGCGTGGCGCATCTTGATCGAGGCGCTCGGCGTGACGCTGTCCAAGGATGCGCGTTGTCGCGCCTTGCAGCTGCCGACCTGGAACGAGGCGCTCTCGCTGCCGCGGCCGTGGGACCAACAGTGGTCGCTCCGGCTCCAGCAGATCCTCGCGTTCGAGACCGACTTGCTCGAGTACGGCGACATCTTCACCGGCAACCCGGTGATCGAGAACAAGGTCGCATCGTTGATCGGTGCGGCGACCGAGGAGCTCGCGAAGATCGACAAGATGGGTGGCATCCGCGGCGCGATCGAGAACGGCTACTGCAAGCAGGAGCTCGTGCGGGCGATGGCGACGCGGATGGGCCGGATCGAAGCGGGCGAGCAGGTCGTGATCGGGGTGAACAAGTTCACCGAGGGGCTGCCGTCGCCGCTCGTCGGTGGTGACGACGGCGGCGTGTTCGAAGCGGATCCGCAGGCCGGTGCGCAAGCGCTGGCGTCGTTGGCGGCGACCCGGGCGAAGCGCGATCCGGTCCGCGTGAAGGCAGCGCTCGGCGTGCTCGATTCGCTCGCGCGTGCGGGTAAGCCGATCATGGAGGCCTCGATCGAGTGCGCCCTCGCGCGCGTCACGACCGGCGAGTGGGCGGGTACGTTGCGGGGTGTGTGGGGCGAGTACCGCGCGGAGACCGGGGTCGGCGGCGCGCACATCGCGGAATCGAACGATGATTGGCAGAAGCTGCGCGCCAAGGTCGAGGCGCACGTCACCGCGCACGGCCGGCGGCCGCGCCTGCTGGTCGGCAAGCCGGGCCTCGATGGCCACTCGAACGGCGCCGAGATCATCGCGGTCGCGGCGCGCGATGCCGGCTTCGAGGTCATCTACGCCGGGATCCGGCTCGAACCGGCAGCGATCGCGGCGGTCGCGGTCCAGGAGGCGGTCGACGTGATCGGCCTGTCCATCCTCTCGGGATCTCACATCGAGCTCGCGGCCGCCGTTCTGGAGGAGCTCCGCAACCGCGGCGGGTCCAAGGTCGCGGTCGTCCTCGGGGGCACCGTCCCGGCACGCGACCACGAGACCCTCCAAAAGCTCGGGATTCGCCGGGTCTTCACCCCGAGCGACTTCAAGTTGGTCGACATCGTCGGGGAGCTGCTCACTCTCGTCGGTACTGACTGACCTAGCCGCTGGACAGGGTAGGGGCTAACGCATAGATTTCGCTGCCCATGGGGATTGTTGATCTTTTTCGCCCCAAGTACCGCCACAGCAACGTCAAAGTCCGTGCCGAAGCAATTCGAGCACTGACCAACGACGACGCTGCCGTCCTTGTTCAAGTGGCCCGCACCGACCGTGACATCGGCATCCGCCGACTCGCGATCGAGAAGATCCACGAAGCCGATGTGCTCGCGGATATTGCCTCCGCGGAGACAGAACGCAGCTTGCGCGACTTCGCGGGCGAGCGTGCGGCCGAGCTCTGGCAAGACAACGCGTGCGGCGAAAACGCCGAGCTTGCCGGATCCGCACTGAGCGGCATCATCAAGCTCGGCGACCAGCACGCGCTCGTCGAGGTCGCGGCGCACGCTTCGATCGCCGCGGTACGCAAGCGCGCTTTTGGCGAGCTCCGTCATCCGCGCGCGCTCGCCGAGCTCGCAAAGGGCGATGCACCGCAAGAGCAACGCCTCGCGGCGGTCGCTCGCATCGACGATGGCGACGTGCTCCGCGCCCTCGCGATCGATACGACGCAAAAGGAAGTCGGCCTCGCCGCCGTCGACAAGCTCGATGACCTCGATCGGCTCGAGAACGTCGCGCAGAAGGCGAAGAACAAGGCGGTCCGCCAGCGCGCTCGCAAGATCGCGAACGAGATGGCCGAGGCCGAGAAGCAGAAGGCCAAGCCCGTCGTACCCGACGAGGTCAAGCGGTTGCGTGCAGAGCGTGCGCAGCTGATCCGCGAGATCGAAGCCCAGGCCGATAGCTTCGACTTCGACCGCGTCGCGCCGATCGTCGATGCCACGATCGCGGCGTGGCGGTCGATTTCGGCCGACAGCGACGGTCATGCCGAGGCGCACGAGCGCTTCACGCGTGCCGCGGAGCGGTTCCGCAAGCGTCGCGACCTCCATCGCTCGCAAGCGCGCTCGGTCGACGAGCTGCGCGCGGTCGAACGCGATGCGGCGCGCGAGCGCGAGCGAGCGGCGGCCGAGCGTGCCGCGGCGGCGCCCGTGGTGACTGCGCCGGCTCCGGTTGCCCCGGTGGTCGAAGACGCAGAGGCCAAGCGTGCGCGCGAGGCCGAAGAGCAAGCGAAGCGCGACGAAGCCGCGAATCGCCGGGCGAACGAAGAGGCGCGGCGCGCCGCCGATTCGGCGGATCGCGAAGCGAAGCGGCTCGAAGAGATCGAGCGTGGCAAGTCGATCGGCGTGAGCCTCGGAGCGCTCGTCGAGGATCTCGAGAAGCTCGAGAGTAAGGACCCGCGCCAGATCGAGCGATCGCTGCAACAGGCGGCGAAGTCGTTCGATGCGATCGGTCGCGTGCCCGTCGAGACCCGGACCGAGCTCTCGGATCGCTACACCGCGGCGCGCACCAAGCTGATGGCGCGCCTCAACGAATTCCAGGAGGCCGAGGACTGGGCGCGGTTCCAGAACGTGCCGAAGGCCGAGGCCTTGATCGCGGCCGCGAAGTCGATGGCGGCCGAGGAGCCGTCGCAAGATCTCGCGAACCGGCTGCGTCAGCTCCAGGCACTCTGGAAGGAAGTCGGCCCGATGCCGCAGCGCCGGTCCAAGGAGCTGTGGGACACGTTCAAGGCCGGTTGCGATGCCGTCTACGATCGCGTGAAGGGCCTCCGCGCCGAGGAGACCGAAAAGTTCGCCGAGGTCATCAAGGCCAAGGAAGTCTTGATCGCCGAGGCCGAAGCGCTCGCCGATTCGACCGACTGGGTCGCCACAGCAGCGGCGCTGAAGACCTTGCAAGCGCGCTGGAAAGACTCCGGTCATCTTCCGCGCAAGCTGGGCGACGAGCTGTGGAAGAAGTTCCGCGCGACCTGTGACAAGTTCTTCGAGCGGCGCAAGCCCATACTCGAGGCGCGTGCGAACGAAGAAGGTCAGAACCTCGCGCGCAAGCACGAGCTGATCACACGCGCACACGCGATCGTGGCCAAGGCTCCCGGCGACGGTGGCTGGGGCAAGGCGATCGGACAGATCAAGGATCTGCAGGCCGAGTGGAAAGAGATCGGGTACGTACCGCGTCGCGAGGCCGATGCGGTGTGGACGGCGTTCCGCGCCGCTTGTGATGCGCTGTTCGCCAAGCGCGACGAATCGCGCGACGCCGAGGCGAACAGCCATCGCGCCGAGCTCGATGCGATCAAGACCGAGATCGAAGCGATCACGGCAGCGCCAGATTCGCCCGAGCGCGTGACGCGAGCGATCGCGGTGCGCGCGAAGGTTCAGGAGCTCGACGCGCGCGAGCTGTCCTCGGCGGTCGAGGCGATGGTGCGCGAGCTCCTCGTGTCGTCGGCCGGCTCGGTGAAAGGCACCGAGCTCGACACGTCGGCGCTCAAGGTTCGCCGCGACAAGCTGATCGCGAAGGCGCAAGAGCTGCTGCCGAAGGCCGCGCCTGCGTCGGCGCCGGTGCTCGATGTCGCGGCACAGCTGAAGAACGCGATGCGGTCGAACGCGTTCGGCGATCTGCGCTTCAGCGGTCGCGATCCGATCGAGGTGATCGAAGAGCTGCGCGCGCAGTGGGCCGATGCCGGCCCGTTGCTCGACGATGCCGATCAGGCGCAGGCCGCGACCTTTGCGGCCGTGTGCAAGCAAGTCCTCGACGCGGCAGGTGCCGCGGCGAAGACCGAGGACAACGATCGCGACGAGCGCGACGATCGCGGCCCGCAACGTGACGGCGAGCGTCGCCGCCGTCGCGAGCGTCAGCCAGCCGAACAGCCGGTACACGTGGCGACCGGCGCGGCTGTGGCGGCCGTGGCGCCCGTGGCCGTGGCGATCGCGACACCTGCCGTCGCTCCGCTTGCTGCCGTTGCTGCCGCGCCGATTCACGTCGCGCACGACGTGCCCACCGCGCCCGCGAAACTGCCATTCGAGCCGCTACCGCCTCCGCCCGTGCCGGCTCCGCCGGTCGTGGCGGAAGAGCCGGCTGCGGTCTCCGTGGCTCGTACCAAGTCGGTCTCGCTGATGCCGGTGATGGATGACCTCGATACCGGTTGGGACGACGAGGATCCGACCGCCGACAAGAAGCCCGAGCCCGAGGCGCAGAACACGCCGTCGTCGTCCGAGATGGCCGGCGATGGTGCGACCGGCGGCGACGGTATCGACGAACCGGGCTGGGACTAGAGTCCCGCGTCGCCGGCGTCCCAGGTCTTGGCTGGGAACGTCAGCACGCTCGCCGAGAGGTAGGGCACGAGCTCCGGCGTTGCCGCGCCGGTGCTCGCGCTGATCGTCATCGTCATCACGTCGAAGTCGATCCGCGCCTTGTCGACCGCGATGATGTGCGCGTAGGTCGTCGAGGTCGTGCACGCGATCACGTTCTCGCCCGTGTGCGGGTTGACGTGCGCGTGCTTCTGGGTGCAACGGGAGACGTTTGCCAGCTGCTCGGCGGTATAGGTCTTCGTCGCGATCACGATCTCGCGGAGACCGGAGTTGTCGTTCGGATGGTCGAGCGAGGTCTCGCTCGCGCGGCCGAGAATCAGGTGATAACCGTGTGGTGCCTCCGTCGCCGTACGGGCCGGAATCGTACAGGCGAGGTCCGCACCCTGCTGCGAGGAGCACACGATGGCGCTCGTGACGTCGTCGACGACCTCGAGCATGCTCACGCCATTCAAGGGCCCCGAGCGCGTACCGTAGATCGTCGTGATGGGTGGTGGCGAGCAGTCCACGAACACGCCGTTGAAGTTGACCTCATCGCACGTACCGTCCTGAACGTTGTCGGTGCCGGTCGCGAGCCACATTTCGGCGGAGGTCTCCGACCCCGTACCGGTCGGTGCAGCGTTATGGATCGTGATGGCGATCGGCTCCGCGGTCTGTTGGACGATCGCGGACGAGGTCACGATCGCGCCGGCACTTTCGATCACGTGGGAGATCGGCGAATTCGCCGCGAGCGTCAGGCCGAACAGCTCACCTGCCACCGGCGCACTGACGTTCAGCGGCGCCGAGAGCGGATGATTCTCGAAGCAGCCGGTGTTCACCGTCTCGGTCCCCGAGGTATCGCGGAAGCGCGCATCGACGAACATCTTGCCGACGTCCGTGCCGAGCACCGCCATCGTCGGGCTGTCATCGCGATGGAGCGCCATCGCGTAGACGCCATCCGCATCCGCGGACATCGGCGTCCAGTCGAGCAGCAGGTGGTTATCTTCGGTGCGCACGCGATATGCGCTCGCGCTCGGATCGAGCGACGCCACATCGGTCGTGATCTTGAACTCGAGCGGGTTCGTGGTCACTTGCCGGCCGTACTTCGGCTCGCTCTTGTTGTTGAGGTACGCGTAGTGATAGACGGCGGGACAACCCGATGACAGATCGATCGCCGCTCCCGCGTGCGTGTGCACCGGCTCGCCGCTCGAGAAGTCGATCGTGTCGCCGCGTTCATCTTTGACGTGGCCGTAGATCTGACCGGGGGGATGCGAGCCTGGCGGATCCGAGACATCCGAGCCCGAGCCGGAGCCCATGTCGGAGCCGTCGCCGGGGTACGAGTAGGGGGTGGTCGTGCCACAGCCGGTGGCGAGGAGAAGCGAGACGAAGAGGGTCTTGTTGGACATGCGCACTCTATCGGCACACGCCGCGCGCGGTTGCGTGCCCTCGTAAGTGCTTGTGCCGGCGGGATTAATCGCTATTCTCGGCGCCGTGCTGACCTCGGACGATCTGTTCCTCTTCAATCAGGGCACGCACTACCGGCTCTACGACAAGCTCGGTGCGCACGTGGTCGAGGGCGGCACGCACTTCGCAGTCTGGGCACCGAACGCGCGCGCGGTCGCCGTCACCGGTGACTGGAACGGGTGGAACCCGAGCTCGCATCCGATGCAGCCGATGGAGTCGAGCGGCATCTGGCAGCTGATGATTCCGAACGTCGGCCACGGCACGCGCTACAAGTTCGCGATCACCGGTCCCGAGGGGAACCTGTTCGACAAGGCGGATCCGTTCGCGGCACGCGCGGAGCATGCGCCTGCGACTGCGTCGATCGTGTGGAAGGCGCAGCACCCGTGGAACGACGCCGAGTGGATGAAGACGCGCGGCATGCGCTCGACGCGGAGCTCGCCGATCAGCATCTACGAGGTGCACCTCGGCTCGTGGCGCCGCGATCACAATCAGGTGCTCGGCTATCGCGATCTCGGGAAGCAACTCGCGCAGCACTGCTCGGCGCTCGGCTTCACGCACGTCGAGCTGATGCCCGTGATGGAGCATCCGTTCTACGGATCGTGGGGATATCAGGTGACCGGCTTCTTCGCACCAACCACGCGGTACGGCGCGCCCGATGACTTCATGGCGATGGTCGACGAGCTCCACCGCGCCGGCATCGGCGTGATCCTCGATTGGGTGCCCGCGCACTTTCCCACCGATGCTCACGGCCTCGGGTTGTTCGACGGCACGGCGCTGTTCGAGCACGCCGATCCGCGCCGCGGGTTTCATCCCGACTGGACGAGCTTTATCTTCAACTACGGTCGCCACGAGGTCCGCTCGTTCTTGATCAGCTCGGCGATCAGCTGGCTCGACCGCTATCACATCGACGGCCTGCGGGTGGATGGCGTCGCCTCGATGCTGTATCGCGACTACTCGCGCAAGGAAGGCGAGTGGCTGCCGAACGAGGATGGCTCGAATCACGATCGCGATGCGATCAGCTTCTTGCAGGCGCTCAACCGCGCGGTGTACGGGGCGTTCCCCGACGTCCAGACCATCGCCGAAGAATCGACGGCGTGGCACGGCGTGTCGCAGCCGCCCGAGCACGGAGGCCTCGGCTTCGGCTTCAAGTGGGACCTCGGCTGGATGCACGACACGCTCGCGCACCTCGCCCGCGAGCCCGTGCACCGCCAGTTTCACCACGACGAGCTCACGTTCCGCGGGGTGTACGCGAACAGCGAGAACTACGTGATGCCGCTGTCCCACGACGAGGTCGTCCACGGCAAGGGCTCGCTCCTGTCGAAGCTGCCGGGCGACCCCTGGCAGAAGTACGCGACGATGCGCTTGCTCTACGGCTATCAGTGGACGCTGCCTGGCAAGAAGCTCCTGTTCATGGGCGACGAGCTCGGGGTGTGGAACGAGTGGAACCACGATCAAGAGCTCGACTGGGCGATCGGCTCGCATCCCGCGCACGCGGGCATCGGCAAGTGGCTCGGCGATCTCAACCGCGCGTATCGCACGCACCGGTCGCTGCACGTCGGCGATTGCGACCCGGTCGGATTTCAGTGGCTGGTCAGCGACGATCGCGGAGGCGGCGTGCTCGCGTACCTCCGTACCGGTGGCGAGGGCGATGCCCCGATCTGCGTGGCCGCGAACTTCACCCCGGTCCCGCGCGATGGCTATCGCATCGGCGTCCCGCGGGCCGGATTCTGGCGCGAGATCCTGTCGTCGGATGCCGAGGTCTACGGTGGTAGCGGCGTCGGCAATCGCGGCGGGATGCACACCGATGCGCAGGGCAGCCACGGCTTCGAGCAGGCGCTGATCCTGACGGTGCCGCCACTCGGGATCACGGTGTTCGTCGCGGAGTGAGCAAAGGAAAGTAACGGATCACCCGCGGCTTCCCCGAGCGCCACCGCTCGACGTCAGGCATAATCCTCGACGGTGAGCACCAAGTGGGTCTGCATTCACGGCCACTTCTATCAACCGCCACGTGAGAACCCGTGGCTCGAGGCGATCGAGCCGCAGCCGAGCGCGCATCCGTATCGCGACTGGAACGAGCGGATCACGGCGGAGTGCTACCGCCCGAACATGGCGGCGCGCGTTGTCGACAACGACAACCAGATCATCCGCATCGTCGATAACTATCAGCGGATGAGCTTCAACATCGGGCCGACCCTGATGTCGTGGCTCGAGCTCCACGCGCCGGATGTTCACACCGCGCTCGTCGAGGCAGATGCGGCGAGTCAGCTGCGATTTTCGGGGCACGGCTCGGCGATGGCGCAGGCCTACAATCACATGATCATGCCGCTCGCGTCGCCGCGCGATCGGATCACGCAGGTGCGCTGGGGCATCGCCGATTTTCGCCGACGGTTCGGGCGCGCGCCCGAGGGGATGTGGCTGCCCGAGTGCGCGGTCGATACCGCGTCGCTCGAGGTGCTCGCGGCCGAAGGCATCTCGTTCACCGTCCTGGCGCCGCATCAGGCCAAGGCGTGGCGTCCACCGGGTGGTGAGTGGCGGACCAGCGCGGTCGATCCCGGCCGCGCGTACAAGTGCGCGCTGCCTTCGGGGCGCACGATCGATCTGTTCTTCTACGATGGTGCGGTCGCGCAAGCGGTCGCGTTCGAGCGGTTGCTCGCGGATGGCCACAAGATCATCGAGCGGATGACCAACCGGGGGCCTGTCGAAGGCGGCGAGCCGACGCTGTGTCACATCGCGACCGATGGCGAGACCTACGGCCACCATCATCGCTACGGCGACATGGCGCTCGCGTGGGCGCTCGCGCAAGTCGAAGAGGGGTGGCACGGCACGCGGCTCACCAACTACGGCGAGTTCCGCGCGAAGGTGCCGGCAACCTGGGAGTGCCAGCTCCTCGAGGATTCGTCCTGGAGCTGCGTCCACGGGATCGAGCGCTGGCGGGAAGACTGCGGCTGCAATGGCGGCCGGCAGGGCTGGAATCAGCAGTGGCGCAGGCCGCTGCGCGACGCGCTCGATTTTCTGCGCGATCAGGTCGCCGCTGCGCTCGATACGGTCGGCAACCTCTTGTTCAACGATCCGTGGGCGGCGCGCGATGCGTACATCCAGGTGTTGCTCGGCGACCACAACGCACGCGAGTTATTTCTCGCACAGCAGGCGAGCCATCCGCTGACCACCGAGGAGCGGGTCCGCGCGCTGTCGCTCATGGAGATGTCGCGCCACGCGATGCTGATGTTCACGAGCTGCGGCTGGTTCTTCGACGAGCTCTCCGGCATCGAGACCGTGCAATGCATGCAGTATGCGGCGCGGGTTGCCGAGCTCTTGATCGAGGTCGGGGGGCACCCGGTCGAACCCGAGTTTCTCGATCGCCTCGCGGCCGCGCACTCGAACCTCGCCGAGGAAGGCGACGGGCGGAAGGTCTGGGCGCAGCGCGTGCGCCCGGCCAAGATCGATCCCGAGAAGGTCGCGGCGCATATCGCCGTGCGCACGCTGGTCACGCCGACCGAGCACACGCACAACGTGCCCGGCTTCACGATCGAGGTCATCGATGCGATCGAGCGGCGCTCGGGGCGCTCGCGCATGGTCGCGTCGACGATCAAGGTGAAGTCGGCGCTGACCGAAGCGGCGACCCTCTGGTGCTTCGCCGGCCTCTATCTCGGCGAGCAGCACGTTACCGGTGGCGTGCGTCCCCCGCCGAGCGCGGCGGAGTGGACCGCGATCTGCGAGGACCTCACCGCTTCGTTCAAGACCGCCGACGTGTTCGCCGCGCACCGCGCGATCGATCGGCACTTTCCGGGCAGCCAGCTCTCGCTCGGTGCGTTGCTTCCGGGGCGGCGCGAGCGCGTGATCGCCGCGGTGCTCGGCGAGGCCTTGCACGACGCCGAGGATCGGCTCGGGGAGGTCTACGATCAGCAAGCGCCGTTGATCCGCTGGCTCGTCGCGCGCGAGCTCCCGGTGCCCGAGGTGTTGCACGCGATCGCGGAAGGCACGTTGCGTCGCCGCGTGCTCGCGAATCTGCGCACGGACAAGGCGAGCTTCCAGGCCCTGCGCGACCAGCTGTTCGAGGCGGCGGAGGTCAAAGTCAGCCTCGATACGCCCGAGATCGCACTCGCGGCGAGCGATGGCTTGCGCGGATTGATCGAGCGCGTCGCCGCCGGTGGCGAGATCGATCCGACGGCGCTCGAGACCGTCGCGCGGGCGGCGGAGATCACGGCGCGCATGAAGAGCGTCGTCGACCTCTGGTTCGCGCAGAACGCGACCTGGAAGTTGCTCGCGCGCTTGCCCGAGTTGCGCGCGAAGGGCGGCCGGGCCGCGCAGGATCTCGAGAGCCTCGCGCGGGTGCTGCGCCTCGCCGTCCCTAAAGCCTAGGTCCGAGGATCGCGAGCACCATCAACGCCGCGGTCGAGAGCAGGCCGATCACCCACAGCCCGGAGCGCAGGTTCGCCTTGTCGTTGATATACGCCCAGATGTAACCCGTTCGCGCGACGACGAACACGATCGAGATGATCGCGACGAGCTCGACGTTCGAGACGCGACCTGCACACGCGAGCACACCGGCTGCGAACGGTGCGAACGCTTCGAAGCCGTTGTGGTGGGCATTGACCGCACGCTTCGCCGCACCCTCGAGCGTGGCCTGCTGAGCGCGCGGATCGGCGTTGTTGTAACCACCCGGCTGTGTCTTCATCGCCGAGGCGACGACGCTCATGCGCGGAACGTAGATCAGCGCATAGGTCGCGAGGATCGCGATGTAGGGCACGTATTGCATGGCAGGATGGTAGGCATGGCATCGCCGTTCGCGCACCTCCCGGCGTCGATTCGTGCGCGGTTGGGCGAGCTCGATACCTCGTGGCTCGACGAAGAACGCTCGACCTGCAGCGCGTGCCCGCTGGTGAGCGAAGGCGAGGTTGGCGTCGCGTATCCGTTCAGCATGGCGCGCGAGGCGCGGTGTTGTACGGCGCAACCGAACCTCGCGAACTTCCTTGTCGGTCGTGTTGGCGACGTGCCGGCGGTGCGAGCACGGCTCGCGGAACGCGATGGCGTCACGGCCTGGGGCCTTCGCGCGGTGACCGGCTATGACGACACGTTTTCACAGCGCGCCAAGGGCGGGTTCGGGCGCGATGTCTCGCTGCGGTGCCTGTTCTGGGTCGGTGGCGATCACGCGTGCGGTGTGTGGGACGGGCGGAGTGCGAGGTGTCGCGCGTTCTTCTGTCGCCACGAGCACGGGTTGGCGGGCGCGATGTCGTGGTCGCAAGCGGCCGGGCTCGGGGTGTCGATCGAGGCGACGATCGCGGAGCACCTGGTGACGACGCTCGCTGGCGCACCCTCGGCCGACGCTAGCCCGGACGACCTCCTCGCGTGGTACGCGCGCTGCGCGAGTGCAGTTGATGGGCTCGACGAGGCCGAGGCCCTCGCGATCATCCGAGCGGTGCCGCCGGCGACACCCGCTGCGCCGGTCGATCGGATCGCGGGATCGCCGCGCGGTCGCCTGATCACCAAGCTGCGCGTCCAGCGCCGCGCGGTCGCCGAGGTCCTGGTGCCCGCGGTTTCGGCGACCCAGCGCCACGGCGAGCGCGTGCTCGTCGCGGGGTACTCGAGCTTCGATGCGGTCTCCGCACCGCCGTCCGTGTTCGCGCTCCTGGCCCGGCTCGACGGCACCACGCCGTGGCGCACGGCGCTCGCCGAGCTCGGATACGATCAGGCGCTCGACGAGAGCCTGGTGTACGAGCTGCATCGCGTCGGCGCACTCCGCGACCCGGCGGGTAGCGACGATCTTCCCGAGACCGAGTAATCTCGGGGACCATGCCAGCAGACCTCGCGCACGACACGGCGGTACGCGCGGATCCGGACGTGCCCGGTCGCTATCACGTCACGTTGCCGACGCACTGGGACTTCGTCCTGCCGTCGGGTGGCGTCGCGATGACGTGTGCCTTGCGCGCGGCCGATACACACCTCGCGGAGCCGCCGCTGCGGTTTGCGTCTGCGACGACGATCTTTACGACTCCGATCAACGCGGGCGCGCTCGTCGCGGATGTCCACGTGCTGCGGCGTGGTCGCAGCGCGACACAGGTGCGGATCGCGATGACCCACCAGAAGGCGCAGGCAAACGAAGACTCCGGGCTCGAGGTCCTCGCGACGTTCCTGCGCGATCGCAAAGGTCCTGACGTCCAGGGCAGTGCTTGGCCCGCGTGGGCGACCCCCCTCGCGACCTCGCAGCCGGTCGACGACGACCTCCCGAACAACCCGCACAAGCGGTTCGCCTTCTTCCAGCAGTTCGAGTCCAAGCTCCCCGCGGGGACCGCATTCTGGAAGCCAGACTTCGTGGCGGGCCCAGCCCGGTTCGCCCGCTGGTTTCGCTATCGCACGCCGCAGCGCGATGCCGATGGCAACCTCGATCGCCTCGCACTACCGCCGCTGATCGATACGATGCCTCCCGCGCTCCATCGCGCGATCGGGCCGGGCGAGTTTCGCTTCTTCGCACCGAGCCTCGATCTCACGACCTACGTGATCGACGACACCAAGCGCGAGTGGCTGTTGTGCGCCACGACGCTGCGGCGCGCGCACGCGGGATGGGCGATCGCGGATTGCGAAGTGTGGGACGACGAGGGCCGGTTCCTCGCGTACGGGTCGCAGGCGATGTACATCCAGAACCTCGCCGGCGAGGTCCCGGTGATCGATGCCTCCAAGCGCACGGACTGAGTTAGAGCCAGCCGCGCTTCTTGAACAGATAGAGCTGGATGCCGACGCCGATCCCGAACGCGGCGATCAGCGCCCAGAAGGCCCAGTCGGCGTGCTGGAGTGGCACGCCACCGACGTTGACGCCGAGCAACGAACACACGAAGCCGAGCGGCAGGAACACCGCGGTGATCAGCGAGAGCACGTAGAGCCGCTGATTCGTCGCCTCGGCCACGCGCGACGCCAATTCTTCCTGAGTCACCGCGGCGCGATCGCGCGCGGCATCGAGCTCTTCCACCGTGCGTGTCATCCGGTCGGCCGCCTCGTTGACCCGCGCGCGTTGCATCGAGACGAGCCACGGCAGGCTGATCGTCACGAGCTTCGTGAGCGCCTCGCGCTGGGGTGCAAGGAAGCGGCGCAGCTGGATCGCACGGCGGCGATGATCGGCGAGCCGGCCGCGCATGTCGGCGCCGGTCTTGCGATCGACGACTTCGTCCTCGCATGCCGCGATCTCGTCGCCGAGCGTATCGACGCGCGTGACCACGAGATCGAGCGTGCGCTCGACAAACTGCGCGGTGAAGTCGCCGGCGCTCGTTGGCCCGGTACCCGCCACGAGCTCGGCGACGATCGCTTGCAGCGAGAGCGAAGCACGATGGCGCAGGGTCACGATCCGACCTGGTTCGATGAAGCACCGCACCGAGATCATATCCTCGGGTGCGGCTCCGGCATTGAGGTTGATCGCGCGCACGATCATCAAGAGGTGCTCGCCATGAGCGGTCGCGCGAGGGCGCGGATCCGGATCGACGAGCGCGGCGAGGAACAGCGGATCGATCGCGGAGCGTTGCGAGAGCCACTGGGTGACATCCTCGAACGCGTAGTCGAGGTTCAGCCACAGGACGCCATCCTCGAGCTTCCACGCCGCGATCTCGGTCCAGTCGGCGAGGGGGCGAGCGCCTCCCTGGCCGTCGAGGACGAGTGCGTGGACGAGCCCCGTCGACATGTTCGATCGGTATAATACGCTGACCCCGTGAAGCTCTGGCTGTTCGCACTCGCACTATGTTCCTCTACCGCCGTGGCCGCGCCCAAGCCCGATGACTTCATCGATGTCGCGACCGTGGTGCCCGATGCGGTGATCGACTTGCGGTACGCGACGAAGCACAACTTCACCAAGACCCAGCTCTACCCCGTCGCGCATTGCAAGCTCCGCCGTGCGGTCGCCGAGAAGCTCGCGAAGGCCGCCAAGGTGCTGCGCGCCGCGGATCGCCGGCTCCTGATCTGGGATTGCTACCGCCCGAGCAGTGTCCAGGAGAACCTGTGGAAGCTCGTGCCCGACGAGCGCTACGTCGCGAACCCCAAGCAGGGCTCGCGCCACAGTCGAGGTGCCGCGATCGATCTCGGCATCGTCGATCAGGAGGGAAAGCCGGTGACGTTGCCGACGGAGTTCGACGACTTCTCCGAAGCCGCGCATCGCCTACGCGCGTTGCAAGGCGACAAAGGTGCCGAAGCGCGCCGGTTGGAGAAGGCGATGATCGCGGCTGGGTTCGTGGGCCTGCCGACCGAGTGGTGGCATTTCGATGATGCGGCTGCGACAACATATCCGCTCTCGGACGAGCCGCTGTAGCATCGAAGCGTCAGCGTTCTGGACCCCGAGACCTAGATGGCGCTCCACTTCACCAACTCGATCGATCTCGAGCATCCCCCCGAGCGCGTGTTCGCCCTCCTCGCCGACGTCGCGCGCGCGCCCGAGTGGTTGTCGCGCTGCACGGCGGTCGAGGTGCTCGGTTCGGCGCCCCCGAGCGCCGGCACCCCGCTGCGCTTCACGTTCTTGCAGGGCAAGAAGCCGGGTTCGATGACCGGCACCATCACCGCGTTCGAGCCCGCGAGCCACATCGCCTTCCACTATGGCGACAAGCTGTTCGCGACCACCGTGGATTTCTGGCTCACCAAGACCCCGACCGGCACGCGGCTCGTCGAGACCCTCGACATCACCACGCACACCCTCGCGGGCAAGCTGCTGCAGCCGGTGATCCGCGGCATCCTCGCGAAGGCGCTCGTCGCGGATCTCGAGAAGCTGCGGAAGCTGGTCTAAGCAGGCAGCGCGACCGCGGTCGCGTTGAGCACGGCGGCGATCCGGACCGCGTCCTGGACCATCTCTTTCGTGCCACCGTTCTCGCGCACCGATTTCTCGTGCGCGCGAACGCAGTTCTCACAGCCGGTGATCGCCGACGCCGCGAGGCACGCGAGCTCGAAGTCGAGCTTGGGTACCCCGGGGTTGCCGATGATCTGCATGCGCAAGCGCGCGGGCAGCGAGCCGTAGTCCTCACCGCCTTCACTCATGAAATGCACGAACCGGTAGTAGACGTTGTTCATGCCCATCACGACCGCGGCGCCCCGGCCGGCCGTGATCGCAGCCGGAAATTCCGCCGCGTCACCTTCCATCGCGTCGATCACGGGCTTCGATCGGGTCGCATTCGCACAGGCGACCGCGATCAACCACGCCTGCGCGGGGGAGAGTACGGTCGACGACGCGAGCACGCCGAGATTGATCCGCTGATCCTTGGCGTAGTCGGGGAGGCGCTCCTTGAGCTGGTCGAGGTGCGGCATGAGCTCACGCGGCGGTCAGCGTGCTCTGGCCCTTTTGCCAGTTGCACGGGCACAGCTCGTCGGTCTGCAGGGCATCTAGCACCCGGATGACCTCGGCAGGATTGCGGCCGACGTTGAGATCGTTGACCGAGGCGAAGCGAATCACCCCTTGCGGATCGACGATGAAGGTCGCGCGCAGCGCTACTCCCTCCTTCTTGTCGAGCACGCCACACGCGCTCGCGAGCTCGCGCTTGAGATCCGAGACCATCGGAAACGGGAGGTCCTTGAGATCCGGGTGCGAGTTACGCCACGCGAGATGGACGTACTCGTTGTCGATCGAGACGCCGAGGACCTGCGCATCGCGGTCCACGAAGTCGCGGTTCAGCTTCCCGAACGCGGCGATCTCGGTCGGGCAGACGAACGTGAAGTCCTTGGGCCAGAAGAACACGACCTTCCACTTGCCCTCGTAGCTCTTGTCGGTGAGCTGGGTGAACTGCTTGTCTTTTTCAGATGAAATGACGGCGGTCGCCTCGTAGGCGGGGAATTGATCTCCAACAGTAAGCATCGGTGACTCCTTGTTTCGACGCTCACCTTGGCCTGCTGCGTTAGATAGGTCCAATTGATGAAACGAATAGATGTGATAGTCTGAATCTATCATGGATCGTCCCTCGATTCGCCAGCTCGAGAGCCTCGTCGCGGTCGCCGAGCTCAAGAGCTTTCGCAAGGCAGCCACGTCGCTCGGCATCTCGCAACCCGCGCTCTCGGCGTCGGTGCAAGGCGCCGAGAAGCTGCTCGGCTTGCAGGTTTTCGAGCGCGATCGGCGCTCGGTCCTCGTGACCTCGGCCGGCGAGGAGGTCGTGACCCGCGCGCGGGTCGCGCTCGAGCACGTCGATGCGGTCGCGGATGCTGCGCGTCGCCGGGGCGAACCGCTCGTGGGGCAGATGCGGCTCGGCGTGATACCCACGATCGCTCCGTACTGGTTGCCATCGCTGCTTCCCGGCGTTCGCAAGCGCTATCCGCGCCTCGAGCTCGTGCTGCGCGAAGATCAGACCTCGCGGCTGCTCGCGCAACTCGATGCGGGCCAGCTCGACGCCGCGCTCCTCGCCTTGCCCGTGCCCGGCGATTTCACGACCGCGACGATCGGGTTCGAGAACTTTCTCGTCGCGGCGCCGCGCGGCGCCGCGATCCTCGCGAAGCATCATGGTCGCCTGAGCGAGAAGGATCTCGACGACCAGACCGTGCTCTTGCTCGAGGATGGTCACTGCTTGCGCGACCAGGCCCTCGCCGTATGCGAGCGGAGTGGCGCGATCGAGCAGATGTCGTTGCGCGCGACCAGCCTGCCGACGCTGGTCCAGATGGTCGCCGGCGGGCTCGGCATCACGCTCTTGCCGGAGGCCGCGGCAGGCGCGCTGATCCAGCCGCGGGGGCCGGTCCAGGTCGCCAAGCTGGATCGCCCGCAACCGGGCCGCACCGTCGGCCTCGCGTGGCGGACGTCGTCGGGGCGGCTACGCGAGTTCAAGCTCCTCGCCGAGGTGATGCGCGAGGAGGCCGAGAAGATGCTGGCGAAGCTGCGCAGCTGAAGCGGCGAGTAACTTGCAGAGGGCCGTCGCATCTAATGGCAATGGAAACGACCCGGCTGGGTAAGCCGAAGGCACCGCCGGCCAAGCCCACGATCGTCATCGCCGGCGCGACCGGATTTATCGGTCACGCCGTGGCAGAGCGGCTCGCTGGGCGCTTTGACGTCACCGGCTTGACCCGCGGCCGAACCGAGGCCAAGGGTGCGTGGGACCGGCTCGTCACGTGCGATCTGTTCTCGCTCAAAGAGGTCGAGACTGCGTTCAAGGGCGCGCGCTATGTCGCGTACCTCGTGCACTCGATGCTGCCGTCCGCGCGGCTGGTCCAGGGCTCGTTCCAGGATCTCGATCTGATCTGCGCCGACAATGTCGGGCGCGCAGCGGCCAAGTGCGGGGTCGAGCAGATCGTCTATCTCGGTGGGCTCATCCCGGCCGATGACCGCGAGCTCTCCGAACACCTCAAGAGCCGGCGCGAGGTCGAGCAAGCCCTCGGCGCGCACGGCGTCGCGGTGACCACGCTGCGTGCAGGCATGGTGATCGGTCCACATGGTTCGTCGTTCGAGATGATGACCCGGCTGGTGAAACGATTGCCGGCGATGATCTTGCCGAGCTGGACCGAGCGCCATTGCCAGCCGATCGATCTCGGCACCGTCGCGGCGCTCGTCGATACCGTGACCGGGGCGCGCGCCCACTACGACCAGACCTACGACATCGGCGGCCCGGACGTCTTGCGCTATCGCGAGATGCTCGACGTCGTCGCCGTCGAGAAGGGTGTCAACCGCCGGCAGATCCGCGTGCCGTTCGTGAGCCCCGGTATCTCTCGCTGGTGGGTCTCGATGATCACCGGTGCGCCACCGTCGCTCGTCACGCCGCTGATCGAGAGCCTGCATCACGACATGGTGTGCGGCGATCGCCGGCTCCAAGAAGCGGTCGGGCTCCCGGGTCTCGCGTTTCGCGAGGCCGTGCACGCGAGCATCGCCGTGGCGGATGCGAGCGACGGCAAGAAACCGCAGGCGTACAAGCCAGCCCCGGCCGCACCGCTGACTGGCGTGCGCTCGGTCCAGCGGGTTCCGCTCCCCGCAGGCCGAGATGCCGAGTGGGCAGCGCACGAGTACATGCGTTGGCTGCCGCACGGCGCCTGGCCGATGCGAGTCGAGGTCGACGACGAACATCACCTCACCCGCTTTTACTTGCGCCCGTTCAAGGCTGCCTTGCTCGAGCTCGACTTCGCGCGCGATCGCAGCGCAAAAGATCGACAGCTGTTCTACGTCACGGGCGGTCGGCTCTCGGCAAAGCAGAGCAAGGGCCGGCTGGAATTTCGCGTGACCCCCGATGGCGAGCACTTGCTGACCGCGATCCACGACTTCGCGCCGAGCCTGCCGTGGTCGATCTATCGCTACTCGCAAGCGCTCGTGCATCGCTTCGTGATGTGGCGGTTCGGCCGCCATCTCGCGCGCGTGCCTGCTATCGCGGAGCCAGTGCAGCCAGCGGAATCGATGCAACAAGCACAGCCGTCGAAGTCGGCGTAGCAGAGGTCTTGAACCACGACCGATCGACCGCGATGGTGTGATCGTGGCCGAGCGCCTCGGCAAAGGTCACCGCGAATCCGTCGACGATCTTGGTCGCGGTTGCCTGATCCTTGGCCTCGATCCGGATCGTGAACGTCCAGGTGATGGGCGAGGTCTGCAGCCACCCGACCAGCGTCCGGATCTCGAGCGTCGGTAGGCCACTCGAGGCCGCCCAGCCGACTGCGTCGGCGGGCACCAGGTGCAGCAGCTCGACGATCGTCGCCGACAGCGCACCGGCATCGCTCCCCGTGCCGATGACCGCCGTCTCACCCTGCATCGCGAGCGCGAGTCCAGGCGCGAACAGCGCGAGACACTCGCGCAGGTCCGCCTCGGCGACCCCGGTGATGTAGCCACGCCAGTGGTCGCCGGTCTGCGCCACGACACCGAGCTTCGCGGTACGGACGGCGGACCGCATCACGGCTGGTGTTGGAGGCAGGAGGTTCGCGAGCAGCTCGCGATCGAGCTTCGTGAAGTCGAGCGCGAGCCCGAAACCGAAATTGCCGAGCTGCGCGGCGAGCTCGTTCGTGACGACGGGGAGCTGCTGGTGCACCACGCCTGCGGGTGCGGCTGGTTTCGCCGGAGGGGCCGGTGGTAGTTCGGACTTCTGGGTACACGCGATCAGCGCGAGCGCGAGGACAGCAGCACGAAGCATCACCGCAGAGCGTACTAGCGTTCGACGTGAACGTACATGCGTAGACCCAGTGGCAACGGCTCGCCCGGCGTACCATCGAACCGACCGACCACCTCGAGCACGCGGGTATCGACCTTCGCGCGCGGGTCGTCGTCCCGCACGGTCTTGCGGCCGAGCTCGCGAGTGATCCGGCTGACGTGGATCGGGAACTTCTCGTCGCCATACGCATCCGCGGTCGCGTACGCCGCCTTGCCGAGCTTGATCGCGGCGACGTCCGCTTCGTCGATCTCGGCGCGGAGCTCGAGGACCGAGAGATCGGCGATCGAGATCACGGGGAGCGGCGTGAGCGTCCCTACGAGCGTGCCCACCTCCACGAGGCGACGGAGCACCACGCCATCGTGCGGTGCTTTCAACAGCGTCTGATCGAGCGCGACCTGAGTCGCCGCGAGGTCCGCGGTCGCCGCTTCGACGGCCGCGTTCGCCTCGGCAACCTGCTCGATCCGGCTGCCGTGTGCGAGCGCCTGGTAGCGTGCGCTCGCAGCCGCGGCGGTCGCGGTCGACACCCGTGCCGCGGCGCTGTCGGTATCGACCGACGAGCTCGCGATCGCACCGACCTGACCGAGCTTCTCGCTCCGGACCTGCTCGGCGCTGCGATGATCGGCTTCGGCCGTGGCGGCCAGGGCCTCGGCGCGCGCCGCGTCGAGATCCTCGCGACGCGGACCGCGGCGCGCCAGGTCGTAGCGAGCCTTCGCCTGTGCGAGGGCTGCTTCGGCGCCGGCAACGCGGGCCTTCGCGAGCCGATCGTCGAGGTGCGCGACGACCTGGCCGGCCTTCACCGCGTCTCCTTCATCGACCTCGATCGCGACGATCCGACCATTCGTCTCGAAGGCCAGCGCGACAGGATCGCGGATCGGCTCGACGCGCGCGGGCGCGACGATCACGACGGGCTTGCCTGGCTCGGTGTTCGCCGATGCCACCGTCGGCTGGTGGCCGATCGCGATCCACCCACCCGCGATCGCGACGGGCAGGGCGAGGACGAGGATCTTCTTCTTGTTCATACGTGCTCCTTCGAAGCGTTGGCAGAATCGATCGCAGAAATCTGACCGTCCTCGACGCGGACGACGCGGTCGGCAAAGCGCTCGAGCCGCGGATCGTGGGTGACCACGACCACCGCGCGGCCGTGCACGCTCGCGAGCTCGCGCAACAGGTCCATCACGGACAGGGCGGTCTTGGTATCGAGGGCCGCGGTGGGCTCGTCACCGATGATGATCGGGGGATTGCCACCGAGCGCCCGTGCGATCGCGACACGTTGCTTCTGGCCGCCCGACAGATCCGCGGGCAGGTGATGGAGGCGTGGTCCGAGATCGACGAGCTCGAGCAAGCGCTTTGCTTCACCTCGCGGATCCTTGCGACTCGGATCCTTCATCTGAATAGCGATCGCCACATTCTCGAGCGCGGTCAGCGCGGGGAACAGGTTGAAGCCCTGAAACACGAAGCCGAAGTTGCGTGCGCGCAGCGGCGGGAGATCGCGCTCGCCCAAGCCAGCGACGTTCTTACCTTCGAGCCAGACCTCACCGGAGGTCGGCTTGAGGAGCAGGCCGAGGATCGAGATCAGCGTGGTCTTGCCCGAACCGGAGGGGCCTTCGATCAGCGTGACCTCGCCGGCGCGAACATCGAGCGAGGCGTTGGCGAGCGCGGCGACCGCGGTCTCGCCGCTGCCGTAGTTCTTGCCGATGCCGACCAGGCGCGCGAGCACGCGCGAGGCGGGCGCGCCACCGAGGCTCCCGAGCGTGACGTTGTCGGAGAATGCGAGGGCGGTGTCCATGATGATTATCCTTTGAAGACCGACGCGGGATCGAGCCGGAGGACCTTGACGATCGATAGCAGTGAAGCGAGCGAGCACATCAGGATCGTGATGAACAGCGTCGCGACGTAGAGCCCGGGGAACAGCGCGACCGAGAGGTTCGCGTGCGCCATGGCCCATTGCATCACCACCGCGAGGCCGCTACCGATCACGAAGCCGAGCGCGGCCGAGATCATGGCTTGCGAGAGGATCACGCGAACCACCATCGAGTTCTTCGCGCCCATCGCTTTGAGCGTGCCGTACTCGCGGATGTACTGGAGCGTGCCGCTATAGAGGATCTGACCGACGACGACGAAGCCGACGATGATGCCGAGCACCGCGGTCGTGAAGAACCCGGCGCCGACACCCGTACGCGTCGACCAGTACGTGCGCGTGCGTTGCGACATGTCGCTCGTGGTGAACGCGGCGAGGTGAGGGATCGCGTTGATGGTTCGCTTCACCTGCTCGACCATGCCGGGCGCGGCCTTGACGAGCACGTAGGTCACCGCGTCATCACCGAGTCCACGCAGGTAGCTGCGCGCCGAAAGCAGATCGGTGAACACGATCGGCGAGGTGGTGAACGAGCGGATGCCGCTCGTCATCGCGACCACTTGTGCGTGGACACCGCTGATCTCGGTCTGGGTCCCGACCCGATCGATCTGGAGCTTCGCGTACTCGGTCTTGTCGATCACGATCGCGCCGGCCTCGCTCAAGCGCTGCGCATCACCCGCGACCACGTTCCACGGAGCGAGCAGGGGCTGGATCCCGGCGCCACCACCACGAACGTGCTCGATACCGACGATCTGCACGCCGAGATCGCCGCCGGTCGGCAGCTTGGCCTGCGCGAAGTTGATCAGCACTCGCTCGGCGCGCTCCACGCCGGGCACCGAAGCGATCTTGTAATACGCGCGCTCGTCGAACGGCGAGGCGAACTCGAAGGACTCGCTACCTGCCTTGCCGACCCAGATATCGGCGCTGCTCGCATCGATCACGGCCGACGCGGTGTCCATGAAGCCGAAGTACAAGCCGACCTGGACCAACACCAACATCACGGAGACCGACACACCTGCGATCGCCACCGCGAAGCGCAGTCGGTCGTGCAAGAGCAGCTTGCGCGCGAGAGTCCACATGGCAGGCCTCTACAGCACGTCGCGTACCAGCTCCTAGGTGGCTGGTTGCGCGCACTTGCGTGGTCCGTCGCGGGTCGGAGCGGTAACGACTCGTTACGCGCGGAAAGGGACGTTACGTGGCGCGAAGCGCTACCAATCGTACGCAGCGACGCTCGAAGAAGTCGTCAAGGGTGCCGCGCCGGCGTTCGAGGAGGCGTGTCAGGCCGTGACGGTCAGCGGCGACGACTGGGGCAACAGCACCGTGAAGGTCGATCCACCACCGTGGGTCGAGCGGACCTGGATATCGCCACCGTGAGCGCGCACGACCTTGTGACAGATCGCGAGGCCGAGGCCCGTGCCATCGGGCCGGGTCGTGAAGAACGGCTCGAAGATACGAGGCAGATCTTCGGCGCCGATGCCGCGACCGTGATCCTCGACCTCGATCGCGATGCGCGCGTCGGCGGTCTTCGCGCGCACGGTGACCCGCGCGCCGCGGCTCGACGCATCCGCCGCGTTGTCGACGAGGTTCATCAGGACCTGACGCAAGCGTTGGGGATCGCCTTGCACGGTAGGTAGTGCCGCGCTCGGCTCGTAGTGGAGCGCGAGGCCCTTCTCGGAGAAGACCTGCGACAGGCCGCGTGTCGTGGTCTCCAGCAACTCCCCGACATCGATGGTCTGGGCGACGAGCCTCACCGGCTTGGCAAAATCGAGGATCTCGGCGACCGATCGATCGAGCCGGCCGAGCTCCTCGAGCGCGATGTCGAGGTGCTCGCGATCGTCGTCGGGAAGCGCGAGCTTCTGGCGCAGGATCTGGACGTTGAGCGAGATGCTCGTGAGCGGCGTGCGGATATCGTGCGCGATCGCGGCCGCGAACTGGCCGAGTGCTGCGAGCCTGCGCGCATCTTCGAGCTCGCTGACCGCGGCGTGCCGCTCGACCGCGATCGCGACGCGCGCCGCGAGGTCGCGCGTGACGACATATGTATCGCGATCGATGGTCGCGGTGGTCTCGCTGGTACCTGTCGGATTCGCGATCGTGAATGCACCGACGAGCGCTCCATCGCCACCGATCGCGGGCACCACGAAGCGCACGTCGTCGGGTCGGGCCGGTTCCACGGGATCGCCGGAGCGCAGCTGTTCGGCGAGCTCCGGCGAGAGCTGTGCGAACGGGACCCAGCACACGGCCGCGCCATCGCTCATCGCGGTGATCCGGCGCAGCGCTTCGGCGATCGCGCTGGTCGGTTCGCTCGCGAGCGGCTCGTCCTGCATGGCGAGGCGGCGGGCGCGCCGCTCGTCGAGGTTCGAGATCACGGACTTCTCGATGCGCGGATACAGTGCGCGCCCGACGCCGTACAGCGCGAGTGGAACGAAGGTCGCACCGGCGAGCATCGCCTCTTGCAAGTTGCCGGACTCGGTCCAGCGCAAGATCCCGACGATGCCGAACACGCCGCCGAGTGCGACGCCAAAGCCGATCGTCGCGATCGTGACGACCTCGGCGGCCGTCGAGCGGAGCGAGAACAGATCGCTGCGCATCATCGCGGTGCCGATCACGAAGAAGCTGACGAGCGTCGCGAACGTGGTCTCGGCCCACACCGCCGCTTCGAAGATGTGCAGGAGCGGGCCGAAGAAGTACGCCGAAAATCCGAACAGCCAGCGAAAGCCGAGCGCGATGATCACGATCCGCGCCGGGGCTTCGGCGGTACGCGCTAGCGTACGAACGCCGAGCACCATGATCAGGATCGTGATCGGGAGGAAGAACGTGAACTCGGCATCGAGATAGTCGAGCCGGTCGACGCTCGGGTGATCGATGACTCGAAAGACCGCGAACACCGCCCACGCCCAGAGCACGAGCCGCCACCTCCACGCCATCGCGGGACGGCGCGGGAAGCTCACGATGAACTCGACCGAGACGAGGGCGAGGGCGATGGTGCCGAACGCACATGGAATCGTCGACGTCGCATCGGCGACGCTCTCGCCCGAGAGCACGTTGACGCCGCGCCACATCGTCATGCTCGCGTCGAGGGCCGCGAGCGCACCGAACATCAGGTTATCTCGACGATGGGGAGCCGCGCGGATCACCAGTCCCGCGTACGCCGCACCGATCGCGGCGATCATCAGCGCGATCGCGCCGCCGATCACGCGTCGTCCTTCTTGTCGGATCGCAGGCCGAACTCCTCGATCTTGCGATCGAGCGTGGGCCGACTGATATCGAGGACCGCGCACGCGCGGCGCTTGTTGCCATCGGTGCTCGCGAGCACGCGGATGATGTGGCGCCGCTCGAGCTCGCGCAGCGTGATCAGCTCGTGGTTCGTGGGGGGCGTGTGGGCCGGTTGGGTCGCGTGAGCTTCGGTCGAAGGATTGACCTGACCGAGCTGGAGCAAGGTCTCGTCGAGCACATCGGTCTTCGCGAGTACGATGGCGCGGGTGAGCGTGTTCTCGAGCTCTCGGACATTGCCGGGCCACGCGTAGGACGTGAGCCGTGCGAGCGCTGCGGGCGTGACGAAGCGGATCGGCTTCGCGAGATCGGTCGTGATCTTCGCGAGCAGGCCCTCGACGAGCACGCCGATATCACCCGCTCGATCGCGGAGCGGCGGGACGTGGATCTCGACCACGCGCAGCCGGTAGTAGAGGTCCTCGCGAAACGTGCCCTTCGCGACCATCTGACCGAGGTCGCGGTGGCTCGCGGCGATCACGCGGGCCTCGAGCGAGTGCGTCCGGGCATCGCCGACGCGCTCGAACGTGCGCTCCTGCAGCACGCGCAGCAGCTTGGCCTGGAGCTCGAGCGGAATCTCCCCGATCTCGTCGAGGAACAGCGTGCCCTTGCCGGCCATCTCGAACCGGCCAGGGCGATCCGCGATCGCGCCCGTGAACGCACCCTTGACGTGACCGAACAGCTCGCTCTCGAGCACGCCCGACGCGAGCGCCGTGCAGCTCACCGCGACGAACGGCCGATCCTCCTGATACGAGGCATTGTGAACGGCGCGCGCGACCAGCTCCTTGCCGGTGCCCGACTCGCCCGAGATCAACACCGGTGCGCGCGTGGTCGAGACCGAACCGATCTGCTTCCAGATGTCGCGGATCGCCGAGCTTTTGCCGAGGATCTCGCCCGCGTTCGTGTCGCGCGCCGCGAGCTCGACCAGCTGCGCACGTGATTCTCGGCTCGCGAGCGCGGCTCGGACCACCGCGCGCAAGCGATCGATATCGATCGGCTTGACGAGGTACTCGTACGCGCCGAGCTGGATCGCCTTGACGGTCGACTGCATGTCGTCGCGCGCGGTCACGACCACGACGGTCGGACGGAGAGGGTGATCGGCGAGCGCGGCGAGCACGTCGAAGCCCGATCCGCCGGGTAGGCCGAGATCGAGCAGCATCAGATCGGGACCGGTCGCGCCCTCGATCGCGCCGGCTGCATCCTGGGCGGTGGTGACCTCGTAGCCCTCGCCGATCAGGAACTTCTCGAGCGTCCGCCGGATCGAACGGTCGTCGTCGACGATCAGGATGCGAGCCACCTGGACGAGAGTTCCACGCCTCGTGCCAGCGCAACCCATCGAGATCGCGAGAACTGCAGGTCGTGACAGTAACGAGACGTTACGCCCAGCAGTCTCGCTTGGTTACACTCCTATTTGACAGTGTTATATGACAGTGTTAGCTTGAGCTCGTGGACGTCTCGTGGACCCTCAGCGACCTCGTCGAGCAAGCGGCCACCGCGATCGCGTCTTTGCCTGCGCCGACGAACGGACAGATCCGCGCCGTTCCGGACGAACGCACGATTCGCTACTACGGCACGATCGGGTTGCTCGATCGGCCGAGCGCGATGCGCGGCCGCACCGCGCTCTACGATCGTAAACACCTCGCGCAGGTCGTCGCGATCAAGCGGCTGCAGACCGCCGGTCGCAGCCTCGCCGAGATCCAGGCTCTGATCGTCGAGCGTCGGCCACAGCGCCTGGATCTCGGCGAGGCTGCGACCGGCGGTCTGCAGCCGCTTGATCGCGACGACCTGCGCGAGGTGTTTACGATCGTAGAGCGCG
>JANXOP010000236.1 GCA_025357755.1 Kofleriaceae bacterium
GTTCCCCGGTCGCAAGGCCGGCCTGACCACGTTCGTCGTCGTTCAGATGTTCCCGGCGACCCTCCTGATCATGCCGCTCTACGTCGAGTAGACGAGCACGAGGCCGGTCATCGAGTTGAGGAGGCCGAGCTTGTCGAGCACGACGTAGAGCGGCATGATCAGGAGGGTCGCCGGGAACATCTGAACGACGACGAACGTGGTCAGGCCGGCCTTGCGACCGGGGAACCGGAACCGCGACAGCGCGTACGCCGCGGTGCACGAGATGAAGACCCCGACGACCGTGGTCGCGAGCGCGATCACGATCGAGTTGAGCGCCTGGCGCACGAACAGGTGTTCGCCGTTGCTGCCCCGCGATCCGAACAGCGACCGGAAGTGATCGAGCGTGAGCTCGTGCGGAATCGGCGAGGCCGAGAGCGCGAAGTCGCGGCCCGGCTCGAAGGCCTTCTTGCACACGAGCATCACGGGATAGAGCACGACCGCGACGAGCACGAGCAGCGCGAGGTGCGCGAGCACGCGCGTGAGGAGCTTGGGTTGCCGCGTCACGAGTCGTCATCTCCCTTGCTACGCACGATGCGCGCCCCGAACACGTTCCACAGCAGCAGGATCAAGAAGATGATCGTGCCGTACGCTGCCGCCATCCCGTAGCGATCACCTCGCTCGAACGCCCAGCGATAAGCATCGGTGACGAGGATGTTCGTCGAGTCGCCCGGCTTGCCGCCCGACACGAGGAAGATCACGTTGAACATGTTGAAGGTCCAGATCGAGCCGAGCGCGACCGCCGGCCCGAGCGCCGGGCGCAAGTGCGGCAACGTGATGTGGCGGAACCGTTGCCACGGCGTGGCCCCGTCGACCGCCGCGGCTTCGTAGAGCTCCTTGGGAATCGTCTCGAGCGCGCCGAGCGCGACGACCATCATGAACGGGAAGCCGAGCCACGTGTTCGTGATGACGTTCGCGGAGAACGCGGCGGTCCACGACGTGAACCACGACACGCCATCCATCCCGAGGCCGTGAAGGATCGAGTTCACGGCGCCGTACTGGCCATCGAACATGCCGTGCCACATCAGCGCGGTGATGTAGTTCGGGATCGCCCACGGCAGGATCAGCAGCATCCGAAACACGCCCTTGCCGCGCAGCCACTTGCGCGACAGCAGGAGCGCGAGCGCGACCCCGATCGTGACGTGCAAGAGCACGTTACAGATCGTCCACAGGACGGTGACTCCGAGGATGAACCAGAAGTTCAACGGATCGTCGAGCGCGCGGCCATTGCCCGAGAGGATCTCGATGAAGTTGTGGAGCCCTACGAACGACCACGTGCCTTGATGATGATCGTAGAACCCGAGGCCGATGCCGAGGACGAATGGTGCGGCGACCAGCGCAAGCATCGACAGGCCGGCCGGTGCGAGGAAGCTGACCGCGACGCGATTGCGCACGAGGCCATGCGCGAGCTTGTCGGTGAGGCCCGCGCGCTGGAGCATCGCGGTCCCGCCTGCGATCGCGACGATCACGAGCGCCGCGAACCACGATTGCCAGAGCAGCGCGGGGATCGCAAGCACGGCGATGCCGGCGAACGCGCCTACGCGCGCACCGCGACCGCCCCGACCGCTGACGAGCGCGCCCGCAGCGCTCAGCGCACCCCCGAGGCCGAGCACGCCGATCATCACGAGCAGGGGATACCCGGCGGGCGACGCGGGCTCGGTGATCGCGACGGCGATCTCGCCGCTACCATGCGCGGTGGCGGCCATCGCACGACCAGAGCCATCGCGGAGGAGCTCGACGAACGGTTGGTGCTCGCGATCGAAGCGCGCCGCCGCGTCATAGAACAATTTGTCGTCGGGGTGGAGGGGATTGCCACCGGCGAGCAGGCGCCACGCGCCGTGATCGCGGAGGTTGCGATGGCGGAGCTCGGGATGCTTCGGCGAGCTGATCGCTGGCCCGATCAACGCGCCGTGCACCGTCGGCAAGACCTCGTTATCGGCCGCGAGCGCGGCGACCGAGCGTTCCGCGAGCGCGAGCTGGCGATCGATCACGTCGTGGTTGCGCGCGGCGACAAATGCGACGCTCGCGATCACGACCGCGAGGCCGGCAGCGACGGCGAAGTCGCGCAGCTGACGTTGCAGCAGCCCACTCATCGGCGGAACGCTCATCGCTTGATATAGTCCTTGACCTCGCGCTCGACGGCGAGCAAGCGCTCGCCGGGCTCGGCGCGACCGGCGAGCACCTCGCCGAGTGCGGTGCGATACGGCGTCCACACGACGCGCATCGTCGGCGAGGTCGGCAGCGGCACCGTGTGTGCGAGCTGGTTGCGGAACGTCGCGAGCGCTTCGTCCTTGGCGACCTCGGGATCGTCGTACGCCGCGGGATTCGGGACGACCTGGTGGGCGCGCTTCGCGCGGATCGCGGCCGATTCGTCGCCGGACATGAAGTCCATCACCGCGAACGCCTCGTCCTTATCTTTCGCGCGCGCGGACATCAGCAGGGCTTCGGCCGTGCGAAACGGAGCGGCCGGCATGCCGGTCGCGCTGATGATCGGGAGCTCGGCGACGTGCCACGGCACGCCCGCCCGGATGTCCGCACGGAACCACGGGCCCGACATCACCATCGCGGCGCGGCCTTCGTTGAACAGCGAGGTGACGAGCGGCGCCTGGGCATCGTTCGGCGCGGCGCCGGTCTGGACGAGCTGCGCGGCGAACGTCATCGCCTTGGCCGCGGCGGGCGTCGCGATCGTGAGGTTGCCAGCATCGTCCATCACGCGACCACCGAAGCCGTGCAGCCACGCCGCGTGGCCGTAGAGATCGACGTTCGCGTACGCGAGCGCGTAGCCGTGCTTGGCCTTCATCGCCGGCACGATCGCGACCATCTCGTCGGTGGTCTTCGGCGCGACCGGCATCAAGTCACTGCGGTAGTAGAGCGCGAGGGACTTGACCGCCATCGGCAAGCCCCACAGCGAGCCGCGATACGCCATCGCGCTGAACGAATCCGGCGTGAACCGCTCGGCGCGCGCGTCGTCGACCCAGAACTCGATCGGCTCGATCACGTTGGAGTCCGCCCAATCACCGATCCGGTCCTGCGGGTAGATGAACAGGTCGGGACCATTGCCGCGCGGGATCGCCGAGGACAGCTTGTCGCCGAACGCGTCATACGGAACCATCACGAGATCGAGGGGCTGATCGGGGTGCGCCTTGTTCCAGACCTGCGCGGCCGACTCGAGCGCGATGCGCTCGTCGCCCTGATACGAGTGCCACAGCACGATGCCGTGCCGGTCGCTGCAAGCGGCCGCCGCCAAACAGACGATCGTAGCGGTCAGCGCAGCGAGCTTCATAGCCGGATCTCCGTCGCGCCGTCGAACAGATGGATCGCGCGTGGATCGAGCCAGACCTGCACCGTGTCACCCGGCCGCGGCGCCGAACCGGCCGCGGTGCGCACCGTGAGCGGGCCGGCCGCCGATTCGAGGTGGAGGACGACCTCGGCGCCGAGCACCTCGCGCATCGCGACTTCGCCCGACAACGAGACCTCGTCGGTGCCCTTGGTGAGCGACAGCCGCTCCGGGCGGATCCCGACGACGATCCGATCGACGGTGGTCTTGGCCGGCCGTAGCTCGGGCGCGCGATCGAGTGGAATCTCGAACCCCGGTCCCCGCGCGCTCTGGCGCTCGCCGGTCTGCGCGAGATCCGCGGACAAGAAGTTCATCGTCGGCGTGCCGAAGAACCCGGCAACGAAGCGGTTCGCCGGCTTCTCGTAGATCTCGACCGGCGTGCCGGTCTGCTGGACGACGCCATCCTTCAACACGACGATCTGATCGCCGAGCGTCATCGCTTCGATCTGATCGTGGGTGACGTACATGCCGGTCGCGTTGGACTCCTTGTGGATGCGCGCGATCTCGCGCCGCATGTCACCGCGCAACTTCGCGTCGAGGTTGGAGAGCGGCTCGTCGAACAAGAACACCTTCGGTTGGCGCACGACCGCGCGCCCGATCGCGACGCGCTGGCGCTGCCCGCCCGAGAGCGCCTTCGGCCGGCGATCGAGGTATGTCTCGAGCCCGAGGCTGACCGCGGTCGCGCGCACGCGCTTGTCGATCTCGCTCTCGGACAGGTGCGCGATGCGCAGGCTGAACGCCATGTTCTCGTACACGCTCATGTGCGGGTAGAGCGCGTAGCCCTGAAACACCATCGCGATGTCGCGCTCGGCCGGCGGCAGGTTCGTGACGTCGCGGCCGTCGATCGTGATCATCCCGGAGGTCGGTTCTTCGAGACCCGCGACCATGCGGAGCGTCGTCGATTTTCCGCAACCGCTCGGGCCGACCAGCACGACCATCTGATGGGCCGGAATCACCAGATCGAGGTCCGGGATGACCGGCCGCGTCTGGCCCTCGTAGACCTTACGGATCTTGGTCAACTCGACGTCACACATGCCACCGCGCGAGAGCAACCTTCACGCCACATGCGAACCGGGTTTAGGGCATCGGTTCATGCCCGCTCGGCGAGCAGCGTCCACTTTGGAAACGCGGTCCCGAGATCGACCGGGCAGGCTGTTGCTGAACGCATCATCCCGGCCCACCGGCGGTGCGGCCAGGGCCGTCGGAACACGAGGCCCTAAATTCGCGCAATTAGGGCGGTGCTGGTCGAAGACCAGTCGAAGACCAGTCGAAGACCAGTAATTGACCGATCGGCTGAGTTCGGTTAACCGTATGCAGTCTACATGACGCGACCCGCAGTCCCTCGTCGCTCGTTTGGCCGCAGGCGTGCGCGCCGCGTCAAACAGATGAACTCGGCGGGCATCGACGCCCCACTCGATAGCGTGTCGACGCCGGTCGAGGGCGGCACGCTCCGGGTGCTCGGCTCGGGCGAAGCGGCGTTCCAGGCGATCCTCGAGCGCATTCGCGGTGCGAAGAAGTCAGTCGAGATTCGCGCGTTCCTGTGGCGCGATGACGAGGCCGGCAACTTGCTCGGTGCGGCGGTCCTCGCCGCCGCGGATCGCGGCGCGCAAGTCACCATCCACAAGGATCGGATCGCCGCGGTGTACGAGTACACCGGCGGCAACAAGCAGAGCTTCTTTCACAAGCGCGTCGACGTGGTGCGTGGCATCCAGGCGTGGTTCCTCGGCGCGGTGTATCGCGCCCCGGGGTCGTTCAAGCAGCGCCCGAATCCGCTCGCCGAACGGATCCTCTCGCACGAGAGGATCACGGTCGAGCACATGCGCAAGCGCTTCGATCACTCCAAGATCTACATCGTCGACGATCACTATCTCGCGCTCGGTTCGATGGGCATCGGCGACAACCATCGGCACGAGTGGCTCGACGTCATGATCGAAGCCGAAGGCGAGCAACACGTGCAGCGCCTGCGCGAGCGTATGGCGGGCCTCGACGAGTTCGATCCCTCGCGCGGCCTCGACTTCCTCGTCCACAGTCGCGAAGCCCATCGCAAGAAGAGCTGCCCGATGATCTCGCATCGGCTCGCGCTGATCGATGCGGCGCAAGAGTCGCTCACGATCGAGATGGCGTACCTGGGCGACAACCGCTTCACCGCGGCCTTGTCGCGCGCGGTCCAGCGCGGCGTGCACGTCAAGCTCGTCACCGCCGATCACGCCGACGTGCTCGGCGCGACGAACCGCTCGGTGTGCGATGCCCTGATGCGCACCAGCGGCGGTCCGCAGAACCTCACGATCATCCTGTTGCCACGGATGGTCCACTCGAAGGTCGTCGTCATCGATCATCGGTGGGTCGATGTCGGCTCGGCGAACTTCACGTCGCTGTCGCATGGCGTCTACGACGAGATCAACCTCTACGCCGACTGTGCGCCGTTCGCGGTCGCCCTCGAGGACGAGATCGAGAGCCACTGCACCGATGGCTTGATCGTCGATTCGCGGCTCCGCTGGCGTCGAATGTACTCCGGGCTCGAGCGCGCGATCGTGGCGTATCAGTCGCGTCGGGGCGGCTGATCCTCCCATGGCGTCACAGGTCGTTGTTCTCGATCCTCAGAAGCGCGAGCGACGTCGCCAGATCCTCGATGCGGCCAAGCACGTGTTCGCGGACTCCGGCTATCACGGTGCTTCGATCCACGCGATCATCGATCGCGCCGATATCGCGCGCGGTACGTTCTATCTCTACTTCGAATCCAAGTCGGCGGTGTTCTCGTCGATCCTCGACGAGGCGATGGAGAGCCTGCGTCGCCTCATGCATCGCATCGATGTCGACGATCCGAACGCCGCGCCGCCGCAGGTCCAGCTCCGTCAGCAGATCGTCGGGGCGCTCGAGTTCGTCGTACAAGATCGCGCACTAGCGATGCTCCTGCTGTCCGCAGGCCACACTCCCGATGCCGAGGCCGCCGAGCGCCTCGATCAGTTCTTCGGCGAAGTGCGCGACCTGTTGCGTCGCGCCTTCGAGTCCGGTCAGGAGATCAAGCTGCTCCGCAAGGTCCAGCCCGAGCTGCTCGCGGCCGCGTTCCTGGGCATGATCCGCGGCGTCGTCGAGCACATCATCACGCATCCACAGCCCCCCACGGTCGAGAGCGTCGTCGACGAGATCCTGTTCGTCGCACTGCGCGGCGTGCTGGCGTAGTGCGGTCACCCGCGCGGTTCTACGCGGCTGATCACGGGTCCACCGTCAGCGTCGCGGCGCCGAGCGTACTCGGATCGACGAGCACACCGACGGCGAAAAAGCGCTCGTGCGCGTTCGCGCTGACCGGTGTTTGCGGAGCGGTGTAGAGGGTCGTGGTGACCTCGGTCCCGACCCTGTAGGTGTCGACGTTGCATCCCGTCGTCTCGGACGCGAACGGCGGCGGCGAGGGCAGGGCGCAGTCGGCTGAGGAGGTCACGATCGTGACCGCGATGGGTTGGGTCGCGTCGGCATCGGCGAAGAAGTGCTGGACCTCGGAGCGCACCACCGGCACGCAGCGGAGCTGGCCATCGCCGGCGCGCGCGACGCTGCACTCGGCACCGAGCGCGGTGTCGAACACGACTTGATCGACGGAGGTGAAGCCGTCACTCGAGGTGATCTCGATCGGCGCGAACCGATCGCTCGTCGTGATAGCGGGCGCTCGAGCGAGAGTCGGGAGCGTGACCACGGTCGACCCTTCCGCGTAGTGATCGAAGTTCCCGAGGCCGCCCGGCTGTTCGATGCATTGATCGCCGCTCGCGAAATACGTGGTGGCGAGTGACAGCGCGTCGCCGACCGTGGTGAACGTCAGCGAGCAGGCACCGAACTCGTGGTGCGCCGCGTACAGCGGTGCTGCGCAGCCGGGCAAGGCTTCCACGACGCGCGTGGTGCAGCTCAGATCAGCGAAGCTGTCGGAGATCGAGAGGTTCTCCGGCCGGCAGTTGATCGCTCCGGCCTCGTCGGTCGCGGGTCGACAGACCGAGCCGAGCACGGTGTCGTATGGATCGGTTGCGATCACGAACCCATCGGCGCTGTGATACGCGCGCGCTGCAAAGCGACCGCTCGTCGCGCCCTGGACGATCGTCGCTGGGGCGAACTCGCTCGTCGTGATCGCCGGCCCGAGGTCGAGCACCTCGCCGGGAAGCGCGCTGATCGGGCCGACGCAACTCGTCGGATTGGCGACGTAGAAGGCGCTCGCGGTCGAGGCGCCCCCGACCGCACGCACGCTCGTGAAGAAGTTGACGCAGCCGTCATGGGTCACGAAGTACGCTGGACTCGGCCCACACGTGTCGAGCGCTACGCCGACGGGGTCGCCCGAGCACGTCGCGTCGGTGTAATTCGCGATGCCACCGGCTGGGACGCAGTAGATCGCGCCATCGCTCCAGGGCAAGAGGGTGCACTCCTCGCCACGCAGCCGGTCGTAGATGCCGGATGCTTGGCGCCCGCCACCCGCGAGCTCGTACCACTCGTGCTTGAGCCGGCTCCCGCTTGGTTCGATCGTCGCGCCCGCATCGGGTGGTGGAGAATGAGGATCGAAGCCGACCCGTCCGCAGGCCCCCAGGACCACGATCCACGATCTGAGCACGGTCAGAGGGTATCGCGAGCTGCGTGTAAGCGCGTTTTCGACGGGGTGCGCGATCCGTTACGCGCCTGCGTAACGGATTGCCACACGGGATCTAAGGGATACACCTGGGGTTGCCGGTATTTAAGACTGGACTGACACGTCAGTCTATCTATACTCACGCCACCAGACTGACGCGTCAGTCTAGTAGCGAGGTTTATCAAGCATGAGCAATACACCGGACAAAGTCGTCATCGGCATCGACGTCGGATCCACCACCGTGAAGATGGTGGTCGTCGATCCCACGACGCGCGAAATCTTGTGGAGCAAGTACCTGCGCCACGAGACCCGCCAGCCTGAAATGACGCGCGAGATGCTGCGCGAAATCCACGCCGCGTTCCCGACGCTGCGCAAGGATCAGTTTCGCACCTTCATCACCGGGTCTGGTGGGTCGCCGATCGCGCCGCACCTCGGCTCGAAGTTCGTGCAAGAGGTCAACGCGGTGACCATGGCGGTGGAGAAGCTCCACCCCGACGTCGGCAGCGTGATCGAGCTTGGCGGCCAGGACGCCAAGATCATCATGTTCAAGAAGAACGAAGAGACCGGTGACAAGACCGCGCAGACGTCGATGAACGACAAGTGCGCGTCGGGTACCGGCGCCACGATCGACAAGTGCGTCATGAAGGTCGGCATGCCCCGGGAAGAAGTTCCGGGCCTCAAGTTCGATCCGACCAAGCTCCACCACGTCGCCGCGAAGTGCGGCGTGTTCGCCGAGACCGACATCGTGAACCTCGTCAAGAGCGGCATCCCGCGCAACGAGATCATGAACTCGCTCGCCGATGCCATCGTCTCGCAGAACCTCGCCGTGCTCACGCGCGGCAACACGCTCAAGAGCAAGGTCCTCCTGCTCGGCGGTCCCAACACGTACCTGCCATTCCTCCAGGAATGCTGGCGCCTCCGCATCCCCGAGGCGTGGGCCGAGCGCGGCTACGAGTACGACAAGACCGTGCCGATCGAGGAGCTGATCTTCGTTCCGAAGAACTCCGACCTCTATGCCGCGTACGGCGCGGTGCTGTTCGGTCTCTACGAGACCGAGACCGTCGGCGCGTATCGCGGCCTCGAGCCGCTCGACGAGTTCATCGCTCACGGTCGCAAGAGCAAGCTCGGCGAATCGGCCGGTCCCGGCCTCGTCGAAGCGCCGACCGAGCGCGATGCGTTCATGGAGAAGTACAAGACCCCGGACTACGAGGACACCCTCCTCGAGGCCGGCAAGACCTACCGCGGCGTGATCGGGCTCGACGGCGGCTCGACCTCTTCGAAGTGCGTGTTCATCGACGAGAACGAGAACATCTTGAAGAAGGTGTACACGCTCTCGAAGGGCAACCCGATCCAGGACATGAAGGACATGTTCAAGGACATGCGCCAGTGGGCCACGGACCAGGGTGCGAAGCTCGAGGTCACCGGCTTCGGCGTCACCGGCTACGCCGGCGATGTCCTCGAGAAGTCGCTCGGTGCCGACGCGAACATCGTCGAGACCGTCGCGCACATGATGAGCGCGAAGCGCTGGTTCCCCGCCGTCGATGTCATCTGCGACATCGGCGGGCAGGACATC
>JANXOP010000255.1 GCA_025357755.1 Kofleriaceae bacterium
TCGCCGCGCCCGTCAGATCCGAGCATGTTCGGCCGCGGCGGCCCGATCAAGGCCGGCGGGAATGCGCGCGCGACCGCGACGCCGGAGGCCGAGGCGGAGAAGAGGGTGATGATCGAGCTCGGCCTCGAGCACGATCCGCAGAAGCAGGACGGCGAGATCAAGGCGCTGCGGGCCGACCTCGAGAAGGCGAACGCGAGCTACGAGCGCGAGGTGGCCGACGGCAAGCGCGTGCGCGCCGAGTCCGCCACGCTCCGCGATCGCATCGACGAGCTGAAGAGCCAGGTCAAGGATCGCGAGGAGCAGGCGGCCGCGCACGACCGCGTCGCCGACGAGCTGCGCGACGAGCTGCAGCAGACCCGCACCGAGCTCGGCCGCGTCCGCAACGAGGTCGGCGAGATCGGCGAGAACATGCTCGCGCGCGAGCGGCAGGCAGCGCGCGCCCACGAGGAGACCGCGAAGATCCGCGAGGACATGGAGGATCTCAACCGCCAGCTCATGGAGCTGTCGCGGACGAAGGACGAGGGCTGGAAGAAGCTGAACGACCAGCTCACCGAGATCGAGCACCTCCGCGAGGTCATCAACGAGCAGGAGCGCATGCTCGAGGAGCGGCGCGTGGGCCTCATCTCGCAGGAGGAGGTGATCAAGGAGCTCCGCGCCGACAAGGAGCGCACGCTCAAGCTCCTCGCGCAGCTGCGCGCCGAGCGCGACGAAGCGGCGACGAACGCCTCGCGCCAGAGCGCGCAGGTCGTGGCGCTCGAAGAAGAGAACAAGCGGCTCGGGCGCATGGTCGTCGAGGCGCAGACCGACTCGGGCCGCGTCGCCGGCGGCGATCACATGCTGCGGATCCAGAGCGACCTCAAGGACTCGCGCGTCGAGCACAAGAAGCTCGAGGCGGATCGCGATCGCCTGAGCGAGCAGTACGAGCAGGCCGACCGCGATCGCGACAAGCTCGAGGCGAGGCTCGCGCAGGTCGAGGTCGAGCTCCAGGAGACCACGCACGCGCGCATGGCCGCCGAGAGCGCGCGGAACGTCGCGCAGGACGCGCTCGCGAAGGCCGAGGTCGCGCGCCACCGCGCGGCGGAGGAGGCGCTCAAGCTCGCCCAGGCCCGCGAGCAGGCCTCCACGGGCGGCGACGACGCCCGCCGCGAGACCGATCGCCTGCGCCGCAAGATCGCGGACCTCGACGGCAAGCTGAAGGCCGCCGGCGCCACGTCCGGCGTCGATCCGGCCGAGGTCCAGCGCGAGCGCGAGCAGTCCGAGCGCAGCCTGCGCGCGGCCCTCGACACGGCCGCCGCGGCCGAGCGCTCCGTGAAGTCGATGCAGGCGGAGATCGACGCGGCCAAGACCGATGCGCTCGCGGCCCGCGCCGAGGCGGCTCGCGCCAAGGCCTCCGCGGCGAGCGCGGCCGACGTCGTGATGGTCGACGGCAACGGCGTGGCGAGCGTGCCGACCGCCGAAGCCGCTGCACTCAAGGCCACGGCGAACGAGGTCTACGACGCGATCAACGATATCCTGTCGGAGATGCGCAACAACGTGGTGCTCGTCCAGGGCGAGCTGCCGGGCCTCTCCGGCGCGCACCTGCAAGCGGTCGCGGACGCGGTCGAGGCGCTCGTCGACAACGCGGAGACCGCGAAGGGTGCGCTGCGCGGATTGAAGGACCTAGCCCAGGGCTAGCTCACAGAAAGCATAACCATGGCCACCGAGCACAAGCGCAGCAGCAAGAGCGAGATCGAGGACCTGATCAAGGCCCGCTACTCGCTCATCTGGATCACCTCGCCCGAGGAGACCCGCGTCGAGGAGTCGCTGCGCAAGCTGTGCGTCGAGCGCGAGATGCGCCTCGAGGTGTGGTCGATCACCGAGGGCTTCAAGACGGTCGCCAACGGGCAGGGCACGCGCGACGTGAAGGACCCGATGAAGGCGATCGATCACGTGATCCGCGCCGAGGGGCGGGCGCTGTTCGTGCTCCGCGACTTCCATCCGTTCCTCAAGGAGCCGGCCGTGGTCCGGCGCCTGCGCGACGCGGCGCACGAGCTGCGCAAGACCAAGAAGAGCCTGCTCGTGCTCTCGCCGATCACCAAGATCCCGCCAGAGCTCGAGAAGAGCATCTCGGCGGTGCTCGACTGGGATCTGCCGAACCGCATGGAGATCGAGCAAGCCGCGCGCAAGGTGATGCCGAACTTGCCGGCCGCGACCCAGCAGGTGATCGAGAGCGATCCGACCTTCATGGAGCGCGTCGTCGAATCGGCGCTCGGGCTCACGCTCGTCGAAGCCGAGAACGTCTTCGCGAAGTCTGCGGTCCGCACGCACACGTTCGATCTCGAGACGATCCTCGAAGAGAAAAAACAGATCATCCGCAAGTCGGGTCTGCTCGAGTACTACGAGCATCGCGAAGAGTTCTCCGATGTCGGCGGCATGGAGATCCTCAAGGACTGGCTCGTGAAGCGGCGGGCCGCCTTCGGATCGCGCGCGAAGGATTTCGGACTACCACTCCCCAAGGGCATCTTGTTGATCGGCGTGCCAGGCACCGGTAAGTCGCTCACCGCGAAGGCGGTTGGCGCGCTGTGGCAGATGCCGCTCTTGCGCCTCGACGTCGGTAAGATCTTCGCCGGCCTCGTCGGCAGCTCCGAGGAGAACGTGCGCTCGGTGATCAAGACCGCCGAAGCGATCGCTCCCGCGATCTTGTGGATCGACGAGCTCGAGAAGGGCTTCTCGGGCACGCAGTCGTCGGGCTCGACCGACGGCGGCACGACCTCGCGCGTGTTCGGTACGTTCATCACCTGGCTCCAGGAGAAGACCTCACCGGTGTTCGTGATCGCGACCGCGAACAACGTGAGCGCGTTGCCCCCGGAGCTGCTCCGTAAAGGTCGCTTCGACGAGATCTTTTTCTGCGATCTCCCGGATCGCGAAGACCGTCGCCAGTTCATCGACATCCACCTCCGCAAGAAGAAGCGTGACCCGGGACAGTTCGATCTCGACAAGCTGGTCGACGCGACGATCGACTACTCGGGTGCCGAGCTCGAGCAAGCGGTGATCGCCGCGCTCTACGATGCCTTCGATACCGGGGGTGACCTCACGACCGAGGGTCTCCAAAAAACGATGAACGAGATCGTGCCGCTCGCGATCACCATGCGCGAGATGATCGACAACATGCGCGAGTGGGCGCGCACCCGCGCTCGCATGGCCTCGTCGCGCAGCAAGGGCAATACGAAACCTGCTGGCTGGATGGCGCGGTACGGTGCGCCCACAGCAAACCTCGGAGACAAAGGTCCAGAGCCCGACGACGATGGACGGAAGCTCGAGCTCTAAAGAAGGGTATAACGGGTAGCTCATGTCGCATTTCACCAAGTGCGCGCTGAAGATGACGAACCTCGCCGCCATCAAGAAGGCGCTCGAGGATATGCAGCTCAAGTTCACCGAGGCCGAGGAAGGCCAGTCGGTGAGCGTGCGCGGCTATCGCGGCGACAAGCTGCAAGCGGCGATGTCGATCGACATGGGCCGCTACGACATCGGCGTGATCCAGAACGAAGATGGCACCTTCGGCGTGACCGCCGATTGGTGGGGCGTCGAGACGACCAAGGGCGTCTCCGAGGCCGAGTTCCAGGACCAGCTCGCCCAGAAGTACCAGTATCACAACGTCAAACAGGCCTGCGAGGAGAAGGGCTACGCCGTCGAGGAAGAGGTCAACGAGGAGGACGGCTCGATCCGCCTCGTCGTTCGCAAATGGGTCTCGGAGTAACCACCATGCACAAACAAGATATCGAGATCGTCATCAACGCCAAGGGCGAGGTCACGTACCAGGTCAAGGGTGTGAAGGGCGGCAGCTGCTTCGACGCGACCAAGTTCCTCGATCAGGCGCTCGGCGGCGATGCCGCGATCGTCGAGCAAGAGAAGACCTCCGAATTCTATGAAGGATCAGAGGGTTACACGTCGACCTACCAGGGCTCCGGGGAAGGTAAAGACGAGTAAGCTCGTAGAAGTAGGCGACCATGAGTAGGGAGGACGACCAGGAGCGCGAGCGGCAAGAGCGCGAAGAGCGCGAGCGCCGCGACAGCGAAGCTCCGCCGGGCGACAGGCCGGTCGATCGGGTCGAAGACCTCACCGACGAGCTCGCGCGCAAGTACGACCCCGAGCGCATGATCCGGATGATCAGCAAGCGTGCTGGTCGTGGTGAATCGCTCGAGCACAGCGTTCGCGCGAAGTACGAAAAACGCCTCGGCGTCGACCTCGGGCACGTCCGTATCCACACCGGCGAGTTCGCCGAAGAGTTCAACCGGCAGCGCAATGCGCACGCCGTGACCGTAGGCGCGACCGGCATCGTCATGCTCGGTAACTCCGCCGAGAAGTCGCTCGGCAGCGCCTCGGGCCAGGCCCTCCTCGCCCACGAGCTGACGCACGTCGCCCAGCAGGCCAAGCACGCCGGTGGTGGTCTCCATCGCAAGGCCGCATTCGAAGATGCGATGCCGTTTGCTGCCGAGCACGAGACCGAGGCTGACCTCGTCGAGCAGGCGGTGCTGCACGAAGAGCTCGGGGGCGGCGTCGGTCCCCAGGCGCACGATACCAACGAGGCCGCGATGCTCGGTCAGGCGCGTATGCGGGCGCAGGCAAAGCTCGAAGAGACCATCGAGCTGATCAAGAAGCGGGTGCTCGATATGCTGGGCGATACAGCGCGCGATCAGTTTCACCGCAACGGCAGCTCGCGCCGCGCATAGCGCGCGTAAGCTTGCTATCCTGCGGGGGATGAGTGACTCGAGCGCCGACGCCGGCGTCGTTCAATCGCGCGTCCAGCTCGAACGGCTGATCGCCACGAACGAGCTCGCGGGCCGCACGATCGCGGGGTTCGCCGCGACCGGCATGGGCATGCGCTCGGTCGATCTCGACGGCGTCACGATCGATTCGCTCGATCTGCAAGGCGCCGACGGTGACGACAGCCGGCTCGAGCGCTCCGAGCTCAAGCTGTCCGACCTGCGCACCTCGCAGTGGAAGGGCGCGCTCTGGCATCGGGTCACGGCGAAGGATTGTGATCTGACCGAGCTGGATTTCACCGACGCGCAGCTGCTGCGCTGCGAGCTCGGGCCGGTGCGCATGGCACGCGTGAAGTTTCATCGCGCGCGGATCCAGCACACGAAGTTCGTCGGTAGCGAGTTGTACTCGGCGGACTTCGCCAATGCGGTGCTGATCAAGTGCGAGTTCGACGGCTACGACGGCGCGACGGTGTCGCTGTCGCGGACTGATTGGACCGGTGCATCGGTGTTCGAGGTCGATTTCAAGCGCGCCAACATGTACGGCGCGGTGCTGCGCAATGCGTCGTTCGTGCGTTGCGATCTGCGCGGCGTCAATCTGTGTAATGCCGATCTGATCGGCGCTCGGTTCGTGGGTTGCGAGACCCACGGTGCCGATGTCGATGGAGCTACGTTCTAGGAGTCACCATGCCAAGCCGTCCCGACCTACGCGAGATTGCGAGCAACGTGAAGGAGGCCTTCTCCGAGATGGATCGCGAGGCGCTCCTCGAGATCCTCACGTTCGTGGTCAAGGAGTACGTGGTCGAAGGGCCGCCGCCGATGCTCGTGCACCAGGCCGAGACTCTCGCGGATCTGAAGAACATCTCGTTCGCGCAGCTGATCACCTCGCTGCAGACGCGCTTCGATTTTCCCGAGCTCGCGATGTTCGTCGTCGATGGCGAGCAGGTCGGCGTGCGGATTGGTGGTGTCGTGCAGCCGTTGCTCGCACCGCGAATCGCAGCTGGTGGCTTGCCAGCCGGGCTGCCAGCCGCAGCCGGGTTAATCGATACGCGCCCGCAGCCCGGAGTCCGGGTGGTCGAGACCACGCTCGCCCAACAGCCGCGGGCCCCGGGGCCCACCAATCCGTCGACCCAGCCGGGGGGCTTGCCCGCTCGACCCGCAGGCCAGATTCCTGCGCCGAGTACACGAGCGGCCGCCACTTCGTCGGCCGCCGCGGCCGCACCGCCGCCACGTGCGGGGCTCTCGGTGCGCGGTGCGCCGACCGGTGGTGAAGCGCCGCGCCCAGCGCCCGACGCTACGCCGGCGCCGGTCGCACCGGCTGCACCTGAAGAGAAGAAGCCCGAGGGCGGCGGCGACGATGCATCCGCGCGGTTCTCGCTGCTGGAGCTCGACTAAGTGTCCGCGGTCGCGCGTCGCTACTACGAGCGCGGCGTCGCGGCGCTCGGGACCAACGATCTCGAGACTGCGCAGGAGTCGCTGCGTGCGGCGCTCGATCTCGCGCCGGGGTTCAACAATGCGCGTTGTGCGTACGCGGTTGCACTCGCGAAGGCCGGAGATGCACCGCGTGCCGCGGCCGTTCTGCGGGCGGGCATTCCTCGCGCGACCTCGCCGATCACCGCGGCGGCGCTGTACGCCACGCTCGGCGATGTTTGCGTGATGGGTGGCGACTTCTTCGGCGCTGAGGATGCGTTCAACGCGGCGGCAAAGACGCCCGGCTTCGAGGCGCGTGTCGCCTCCGGCCTCGCGCGTGTTCAAGCTCGCCTCGGTCGATATCGCGACATGGCGCAGTCGCTGCGCCGTGCCGCAACTACAAAGTAGGACACGTCCTACACCGTCGGGAAACACTGGCTAACAGCCGACCCGCAACGATTGCAGCGGTAGCTGCGCCAGCTTACGATCGCGCGATGTACGAGGCGGGCCAGATCCTCGCGGGTAAATACCGCGTCGATTTTCAGCTCGGCCAAGGCGGCATGGGCACCGTGCTCGCGGCCACCCACCTCCACCTCGGGACGCAGGTCGCGTTGAAGATCCTGCGCGCCGACATGGCGAAGGGCACGGTCATCGATCGCTTCATGCACGAGGCGCGTGCGTCCGCTCAGTTGCGCAGCGAGAACGTGTGCAAGGTCTCCGATGTCGGCCTGCTCGAGGGCGGTGTGCCGTACATCGTGATGGAGATGCTGGTCGGCCAGGATCTTCAAACCCTGCTCCGTAGCAACGGACCGATGCCGGTCTCGATCGTCGCCGAGTACATCCTGCAGGCGTGCATCGGGGTCGCCGAGGCGCATGCCGCCAAGATCGTCCATCGCGATCTCAAGCCTGGCAACTTGATGTGGACCCAGCGCCCCGATGGCACCACCTTGATCAAGGTGCTCGATTTCGGCGTCGCGAAGGCGGCGCCCGATAGCGTGAACTTCAGCCTGACCCAGACCTCGAACATCATCGGCTCGCCGGGCTACATGTCGCCCGAACAGCTCAAGTCCTCGAAGGAGGTCGATGCACGCAGCGACATCTGGTCGCTCGGCATCGTGCTCTACGAGCTCGTGTCGGGGCGCCCGCCGTGGGACGGCGAATCGATCACCGAGCTCGCGCTGCGCGTTGCGATGGATCCGATCCCGCGGCTCGAGAACCTCGGGCCGTTCGAAGCGGTGATCGCGCGTTGCCTCGAAAAAGATCCGGCGCGGCGATTTCAGGATCTCGCCGAGCTCGCCGCCGCACTCGCGCCCTTTGCCGAGGCTGGGGGACCAGACCTCGCACGCGCGGTGACTCGAGTCCTCCGTGGCTCGAGCACCCTCGTGCAAAGCGGGCCGCATTCGATGCAACCGCGGGGAACTTCGACCCCGACGACGTTGCGGGGTGCGAGTGGCGTGGTCACTGCTGCGCAGCGTTTGTTGCCCCTACGACCACTCTGGCGGTCGCCAGCGGTCCTCGGTATCGGCGCAGCCGCGGCCGTCATTGGCGTGGTGGCGGCGTTGAGTGGAACCAAGTCGACGGTTGGTCCATCTCCTGCACAGGTGCCTGCGGTCGCGCCGGCACCTTCGCAGCCGCCGGTGCCGACGCCGG
>JANXOP010000065.1 GCA_025357755.1 Kofleriaceae bacterium
CCAGATGATCGACGCGCGTACGCCTGATCTCGACGCGCTCGCGACGATCGACGGCACGAAGCGTCGGGCGATGGCTCGCCAACTCGAAGGCTATCGACCCGGCAGTGGCGATCCACTCGGAGCGCGCTACGTGCGTCTCGATCGCGGGGTGCGTCAGCGCTTGCTCGATGCGCTGCTCGGTTCAGAAGTCGCGGAGACCGCAGCCGAACGCGAAGATTCGGCGCGCGTGACCGTGGATGTTGGATTTGCAGGCCCGTCGCAGGAGCTGCCGCACCTGGCGATCATCCAGAGGAGCTTTGGGCGGCACGATGTTCGCTCGGTTCATGCACATGTCGGTGGCGCCGCGGCCGACGCCGCGCGTGCCATCGGTGCTCACGCGTACACCTCTGGATCGCGCATCGCGTTTGCAGCGCAGCCCGATCTGCACACGGCGGCGCACGAGGCGGCCCACGTCATTCAACAGCAGCACGGGGTAGTGCTGCCGAACGGCGTCGATACCGGCTCGGATGCATTCGAGCAGCACGCGGATCGCGTCGCGGACGCGGTCGTGCGAGGCGAATCGGTCGAGGACCTACTCGGGCTCCAGCCGAGCACGACGTCATCTTCATCGGGGTGCGGAACGGTCGTCCAACGAAAGAGCACGACCGCGGAGACTCGACCGACGGTCAACGCGGAGCTCGCGCCGGGCATCGACTTCGAGGTGCTCGCCGACGGTGTCTCTGCGCGCGTGCGTCGCGACTGGCTGAGAGCGAAGCCGTTCGAGCACTACCTCACGATGTTCAAGGCGATGCGTGCCGTGAACCCAGCGATCGCCCACGCAACCGATGCGGACCTCGAGCGACTCGCCGGCAGGTCGTCCCCGCTCGCCAGCGAGGGCGCGAACGTCGTGCGCTACACGCTCGATGTCGCGGCGCTCGCGATCATCGGCCTGGCGAAGGATGCGCAGCCTGTCGTCGAACGTGTCGGTCAGGCGTACGTCGTGGCGATTCGCGTGCCCAACGTGGCCGCGGGTCCGAGTGGCTACGTCGACCTCGCACCGGATCAGCTCGATGTGGTCTACGAGGCACTCAGCCACGCGACCGGGCTGCAACTCCAGACAAAGATCCTGCTGAGCGCGCAGCTCCAGAGTGTGAGCTCCGGCGAGGGGCCGCGCGGCGGTACTCTGCTGCTCGCGGTCGGTCCGCAGTTGCTCGACCAGATGTTCGGTCGCCAGCCCGCGGCTCACCCACATCACGAGCCCGCGCCGGCGGCGAAGCGAGGGGTTCCCAGCGCACTGAGCCGCGAAGAACGCGCGCGGATCCAGCGTTGGTGTTCGACCGCTGGGTTGCCCACGCCAGCGTACGCGCCGCACGAGCTGGTCGAGCTGATCGACGAGCTCGAGCGCGATCCCGCGATCGCGGAACGGGCTCGGATCTTGTTGCTCGCGCGCCCGCAACGAGCCGTCGACGTGATCGTGCTGCGCTCCGTGATCGAGCGAGCTAAGATCGAGCTCGAGCGTGCACGGCTCGGACTCTTCGATCCCGTCGCGCCGGGGCACGAGACCGACGTGGCATCACACGCCGACCTGCCGATGCGGCTCGTCGAGCGCAGCCTGATCGTTCCGGACAGGCCGACGAAGTTCCTCATCGCGATCGACTGGAGCCAGGTCGGACTATCGAGCGGTCGTTACGCGCTCGCCAACATCAAGTGGCGCGCGATCGTCGAATGGGTATTCGAGCGCACGGATGTGGCCGGGCCGCCGAAGGCGGTCGGCGAGCCGATCGTGAAGCCCGAGGTCGTCCGGCAAGAATACACCTCCGACACACTCGATCTCGAGCACACATTCACGCTCGGTCATGGCGAGCGCCGCGGCACCTGGCTGGTGCACGCGTTCGTGCACACCTCGGCCTTCGCACCGCAACACATCACGGCGGCCGTCGAGGTCGAACCTGAAGAGGTTCGGCTCGAAACGCTGCGCCGCGAAGCGTACTCGGGAATCGCGCCGGATCATGCGGAGGTCGCCAGCCACACGTTTGACATCGGAGTCGTCGACCTTGCCCTCCGCGGCGCCAAGAGTGCGGCTGGTGCCCTCTCGATAGGCCGCGATCTCGATGCGACCGGTACCGTGACCCGAGGCTGGCAACCGGCCAACTTCGCGGCGCGCACGCCGCAGGAGCGGGCGAGCCTGCGCACCAAGGAGATCGAGCAGACCCGCAAGCTGATCGAGTACCTCGAGCACGAGCGTCGGGCGGACAACGAAATGGCGATCAAGGTCGCAAAGGAGCGACTGGACCATCTCGTCGCATCCGATCACGAGATCGCTAGTGACGTAGGCGAGGGTTGGACGCCGTTCGAGCTGCGCGGGACCTATCTCAGCCGCGTCGAGATTCCCAGCGGCCCACTCGATCTCTACGGAACGGTACGCCGTCACACCGCGCAGATGACTCCAGCGTGGGTCGAGGTCCAGATCCGCGACCAATCGCAACGGTTCAGCCCGAACAACTTCGCGTTCATCGGTCGCGGTGCGACGTTCGAGATCGCGCTCGAGGATGCGTTCGTCGATCTCTGCAAGGCCTACCCCGAGGGAAGGCTCGGGATCATGGCGCAGGAGCTTGTCGTCGATCGCAACGGCACGCGCCAGAACGGCCGTGTGCTCGGCTTCGAGCTCGCCACCACGACGACGTGGAAGCGGATCAAAGAGCGCACGTCGAATCCGCTCGTACAGCTCGCGATCAACCTCGCGGCGACCGCGGTGATGGTGTTCCAGCCAGAGCTCGCACCGGTCATCATGGCGGCGCTCGCGGTTAATAATTCACTCCCGAGCGTCGACGACCTCATCGCGCGCAGAACGAATGGCACGCTGACGTTCTCGAGCGCGGCGATCGATCTCGCCGATATCGGCATGAACGTCCTGCCGTTCGCGCACGGCGCGATCGAGATCCGCCCGGGCGCGGGACTGTTCGGACTCGAGATCGCCTCGCACGCCGCGCAGCTGCTGGTGATGACCGAGGCGACCAAGCAGTCGATCGCGGAGATCCAAGAGATGGACCTCGCCGCACTCGCCGAGACGTACCGTGCGTTGCTCGAGCTCGAGAAGACGACCAACCCCAGCGACCCGCTGCTCGCGCAGCGCCGCGCCGACGTCGACAAGGCCGCCGCCGCGATCCGCGAGCGCACGATCGCCGAGTGGAACAAGGCATTCGCGAGCAACAGCATGTTCTTGTTCGCTTCGCACGTCGGGATTCATGCGATCCGCAAACGCGCAGCGACATTGCGTGCACGACAGTCCTCGGAGTCACACCCGGTCGAGGGGCAACTCGACGGCAGCGGCGAGATCACAGCATCGGCCGTTCCAGGCTCGTCCTCCAAAGGGCATCCCGGTAAGGTCGAGTCCGTCGAGGTCACGCTCGCGCATCTCGAGACCGTCGTCGAGGGCCGTGCGTACATCGGTACCAAGAGGGAAATCGACCAAGCGATCGAGGCGCTCCGCGTCGCAGGGTTCGATCCCGAGCCGATCGCAGATGCGCCGGCGGGCGTACACCGGTATCGCGTCGCGGATCGTACGGTCGAGCTTCGCGAACGCGAAGTGGCGGGACCCCGAACGGTCGATCATGCCGAGCCCTCTGTCCGGTTCTCCGATGCGGACCGTAAGCTCATCGCGGAGATCGCGACGCTGCGAAAGCAACTCTCGGTGGCGCGCGCGGCAGGGCCCGAAGGCGTGGCAACGGCAGGCGAGCTTTCTCGACGCATCGAGCAAAGCGAGAGAGTGCTGAAGATCGTGGGCGAAGGCGCAGAGGTCGAAGCGCGCCGGCGCGCTGCAGAAGTTCAGATGGAGGTGCTCGCGGATGCGCCGCGCCGCGACCAGATGCACAAGGGTCTCGGCGGCGAGAAGGCCCACCCGGGGATCGAGCTTCATAGCCACTTCATGGCCGTTGTTCCCGCCGAGGTGTATCGGCAGCGTGCAGCGGTGGCGCGTGGCGAACCCGCCAGTCGGTCGTGGCAGCCGCTGCTCGAACAGATCGCCGGGCTTCCGGAGCTGGCGTCGGCGAAGTACCGCGCCGAGCTGGTGCACGAGACCGAGGGCGATCGCATCGCGCACCGCGCCAAGGCAGGTGATGCGATCCGGATCGCAGGCGAGGCGCGCAGGCAGGTCGAGGCGCTGCGCATGCGCGCCAACGACGATCGTGCATCAAGCGAGGATCGTGCCGCCTTCACCCGCGCGGCCGAGTTCGTCGCCGAAGAGGCATGCCGCACTGCATTGTCGGCAACCCCGGAGACGCCGTTCGACGGCGCCTACGTGATCATCGAGGGCTTGGTCCAGACCACCTTCGGCGGCGCCAAACACGCCGGCGAGACCGCAGCCCAGGCAGAGCAGCGCGCCTACGATGACTTCATTCGAGAAACGATCCTCGAGCTTGCACGGACCGGCACCGGCTACTCGGAGCAGTCGACCGGGGTCAACAAGCTCGCCGGGAAGGTTCACCCGGATCGGATCCA
>JANXOP010000066.1 GCA_025357755.1 Kofleriaceae bacterium
CGTCGTTCAACAACAGGCCGGTGTCCAACTCAAGGGCGGTATCGACGGCGGCAAGGGCGATCCGTACGAGCAGCACGCCGATGCGGTCGCTGACAAGGTGGTGCGCGCAGACTCGGCCGAGAGCCTACTCGACACGATGGGCCCTACGCGCAGTGATGCGAGGAGCGCTACGGTTCAGCGAAAGTCCGAACCTGAGAAGTTCATTGCCAGCTCGGGCGACAGCACGGACGAGAAAGGGATCAACGCGCAGGCGTGGTTGAGAAAGAACGCTTCGCAATTCAGCGACCAGATGTCGACCTGGCTCGCAGGGGCAGCAATCGCGATGCCCAGCCCGTTTAGCCATTGGAAAGCGGGGTCGTCTGCATTCGCGACTGCTTTGTGGCAACCAATTGGACTCAAACCTGGATTCATCTATTTGAACGTCAGCCGCGCGATCGAGCCGGACCCGATTGACCGCCTGATCAACTCAGGTCGTGACGTCGCGAATGGCGAATACAAACTCGCTCCCGACGGCAGAGAAATCGCCACGTCCGGAACCTCGGACTTCCGCGGCGGCGTCGTGATCGAAATTGGAAAGATCCTCACCAAACGAATTTTTGAGTCGCTCGCACGGATCATGCCGCGATGGTTGATCGTCCGAAATCAGCTAGCCCTAGCCGCAGAGGGCGGCAAACAGCCTGACCGCGATCCGCGTAAAGGCGAAGTTGTTCCATCGCATCCTATCGACGAATACGTGATCGACGCTCTGCAAGGTCACATTGCATTCGATGTGAAGGCGTTCCGTGCAGCACATCCGGATCAGACCGCGGCAGAAGATGTGTCGAAGCTCGGGGCATTGAAGAATGTCCAGTTTGCTTGGCAACATGATACCGGCGCCTGGAATTGGATTCGTGTTACCTCGCCCGCGAACGCTTCCAAAGAGGATGTGGCGCATACCTTGTATGGCGACCCGACGTATGCCCACTCGCTGACTGACGCTGCGCCGCTCTTTGGCTTCTCCAACACGAATGACTTCACGGAGCCTGTACGTCAGGACTACATGGCTCATGCAGAGAAGGCTAAGAAACAGCCAACTCAAGGCGACGACGATGACATCTCGGAAACCGAGCAGCAGATGCAAAAGGGCGGGGCGCTAGCCGATGAAGTGCTGGTACGAGAGGCAGCCGAAGTTCAGCCGAGCGCGGTGCAAGCGAACGAAGACGGTCGCAAGCTGATCGTCGAGCGAATGCGTGGTGGACTTCAGTTGTTCGAACAGCTGAAAGTGCAGAAGCTTCCTGCGGGAGGCTATTCAACGCTGCTCGTGACGGCAGAGCAGCGGCTCGACGACCGTTCTAGAAAGCTCAATGACCCTGCAACTCCAATTGCGGAGGTTATGAAGTGGGACGGGCAATCCCAGTCTCAAAATGAACACCTTCTCGCTGCTCTCAACGGAGTCAGCAAGGCCGGCGAGGTACTCGAAAGGTTCAAGGCTTGGCCGAGCGCGAGCAACGTAACGCAATATCTTGGTTGGGAGTACCTGCAGGTCGCTTGCCTCTCCGAACAGAGACAGCCCGCAGCCGATAAGCTCGCGCACGCAGACCAGCAGTCACAGCTATTTCCAATCACCTTGATGGAGACGCTTCTTGCGCAGATTCGCCGTGTCATTCGCGCCGATAAAGGCAGCAAAGCGGGCAAAGATGTGCAGTCGGATGCAGATCATGATGCAGTGACGGACAACGAGGCGCACGCTCACCGGGAGGCTAAGCTCCAAGCCGGGCTCGCCCGAGTTCGCGACCAGATGCTTCAAAATCCCAAGCTCGCGGGCGCCGAGCTGGACAAGCTGATGGCCGAGCTCATCGATCTTCAGAACGAAGTTTCGATGGTTGCTGACATGGATCAGATGGATATCGCCTGGAAGGCACTCCACGACGACCTCTCCGTCGTCGGTGTTATCACTGGAGCGAATAGCGACGACTCTGCGAAGATGGCGTCGCTCAACAAACTCAGTATCGAGTGGAACCATATCTATCTCCAGTACAAGTCTGGAGATAAAGCTGGGGCCAAAAAGGCACTGGACGCGAAAAGGCCAGTGTTCGCGCAACTGCTCACTGACATCGAGAAACTGATCAAACACAACGAGACCAAAAATAAATGGGTCACTTTCGGTGTGATGGTTGGCATCGCTCTCCTAACTGCCGGTGTTGGTGCGTACGTGGAAGGAGCCGCCGGGGCCGTCTGGGGAGCGTCATCGTTGGCTACGTTCGCTGTAACGACGGGTGCTGAAGCGGCGGCGTTCACGAGCATGTCGTACTTGCTTGTGGAGAAGGACCCCAGCGTGAGTGGATTCTTCCTCGAACTGGGCAAGAACGTGCTGATGTTCGGTGCTTTGAAGGGCTTCGGCACCGCGTATGCGAAGTCGCTCGGCGCGGAAGCGGCGACGTTTGCCGGTAAGGCAGAAATAATGGCCGCCCAATTCGTGACGATGAACGTCGCGGCACTCGTGGAGGCGGACGCGCGTAAATATCTGAAGACTGGGAAACACCTATCCTCGGACGAAATCATCGACATCAGTAAGCAGAACGTACTGATGACGATCGCTGTGGGTTTTGCTTCTTACGCAGGTAAGCCGGGGCTCGAGGGTCTCAAGCTCAACGGCGAGGCCGGCGTCGCGCTGGTAAAAGCCCGCGGTCTGAAGACCGAGCTCAAAGCGATTTCGAGCGATATCCTGACCTCGAAAGGGGCAGACGTTGCGCGAGGCAAGGACCTGCTCGCGAAGCAACGAGAATTGCTCGTCGCTGAAGAAGAAGCGCTTCAGAAACTCGAAAAGATCACCGCTGATCCCAACAATGCAAAGAAAGCGGGACTTACGGGTGACACGGCTAAAGAGCTCGTGGAGCTCCGGTCGCAGCACGACGCGAACGTCGCAGCCCTGAAGGCAGCGCGTGTAGTTGCGAATACGGAAGGCAGTGGCCGAATTCGGTGGGTCGAGCGTGGTGAGAAGTTCGAGGAAGCGTTGGACTTCTACGAACACCAAGACGGTTCAAAAGTCACACACCTCGTCACGGATCCGGTCACCGGGGCCAAAGGCTTCGAAGTCATCACGAAGGGTGAGACCTTCAGGATGCTTGAGCGAATCTCGGCCAAAGAGAATCTAATCGCTCAGTCGCCGCAACTCGGCGAGAAGGGGCCATCAGCTGAGCAGGCAGCGGAAAACCGCGCCAAGGCGGACGCAGTTCGTGTTGCGTACACTGATGCGATCGGCGCATGGAAAACTCTCATTGATGGGCTCAAGGTTGCCGAATTTCATCGAATCCAAGTCGGTGGCGATGTCGCCGGCCTCTTCAATCAATCCTCGATGGGTAACGAAGGCCGTGGCGCTCCTCCCGCCGGTACGCCCAAACCTGCAAAGCCCGAATTCCTGACGATCTCAGACAAGCCGGAGGTCTGGAAGGATCGGGGTCCAGTCAACCAGACCCCTGGCGAGCTAATCGGACCGGGTCTCGACCCGCACAAGATGCATGCTGACCAGCACGACTACGCGGATCCCAAGGGGCTCGCCGCCGCAATTCTCGTCGGCAAATATCAGTCGGGTATGGCGATCTACCAGGGCCACGCCGAGGGATCCGTTGAGCCACGTAGTGGACAGGCAGATTGGGCGTCATCGAAGGCTCTTCGGGTCAAAGTGGGCGGTCGTTACTTCTACGCAGACTCCATCGACCTGGCGACAGGACCGGGGCCTTCTGCCGAGTTGCCTGACGCGATGGTCGCTGGCGGAAAGGCCAGCGCCGGCTATCAGAGAATGATCAGTGATGATCGAGTTACGTACGGTGACCAATCCCCGACCAAAGTAGCGGTAGGCGCGAAGAGGGTGATCGTTTCCGGCGGTTCCGGAAACGGCGCCGCAATGGCGGAGTTTTTCGCGAAGCAGGGATGCGACGTCTTATGGGTAGCGCGGGAATCGGGCAAAGCGGTTCCACCCGAGGTTCAGCCTGAAATCGATGCCATCGACAAAGAGTTGGCGAAGCAGGACATCCCCGAAGCAATGCGAAAGCAACTCGAGCTCCAAAAGAAGGACATCGCGGCTTTTGCACGCGCGCGCCTTCCGCGGAACGTGGAAGAAGCTTTCGACAGCAAGCTAGCTAAAGAGAAAATCAAACGTCAGGTTGGAAGCATCACCAACATCGAGTCGGTTGAGACTGACGCTGACGGTAAGCCGGTCAAGCAGGTCAGGGTCCACATCAATGGCGAGCTCCACACCGCTGATCAGCTCGTCGTCTCGCAGGGGCAAGAACAAGCTGCACCAGGAGCTGTCGGCTCACTGATAGGAGAGATTAAATTCAAGATGATCCTCGACGGGGAAGGACGACTTGTCGGACTAGAAAGCGTTGCCCCACCCGGAGCGCTCCGTCTGATGGGCTCTGCATTCGCTGATCCAAAAATGGCCAAGTACGTTTTGCTTGAGGAACAAGCTGCCTTCGTCAAGAAGCTCGCGAGTGAGTCGCGTGAGCTCCCGGCCAATTCCAACGGTGTTGCGCCCTCGATTGCCAACTCGGCGCGAAACATCACGGCGGCGAACGACGTTCTCGCGGTCCGACACTTCATGCTTGAGGGGACACTACGTACGATCGAACTCAAACCGGGTGAGGAGGCCAACTGGCCCGTACAGGTAGCGACGTTCCTTGGCGGTGAAATGGGTATCGACCCGGGGCGGATCAAAGCCGACCCGATTACGGATGGGAAATCCGGAACTCCGGTATTTCACGTACGGGTGGGCGTCGAGGAACTCGGCTACCTGAAAATCTTTGGCGACTCAGGAGAAGCGAAGACCGAAGTTGCGATGCTCAAGCGGATCGCCGCGAAGCAAAGCAAGATTCCGGATATGCAGGTCGTCGGTGAAAAGGGAACGATCGACGTAACCGGTGATGGCAAGACCAAGACTGGCCTTCTGATGTCGACTGCTGATGGCACATCAGTGGACGGAATGATCAAGAATATGCCTGTCGAAGGAAACCCCAGAGCGGCAGCGATTGAGCAACTGCGCCAAGCGTGCGTCAAAGTCGCGCGCGGGCTGTCCGAGATGCATGCCGCGTTCGCGGACGGAAAGAATCAATCATCCGCGCAGAAAAATACGGACATCGACTACATCTTCGGAAAGCTCGATGAGATCAGGGGAAAGCTCGGAGACGCCCACTATTCGAGAATTAAGAATGCGATGAATATGAGCGTGGTTCCGAAATACCTGGACGCTGAGGTCCCCGCAACCAACTATCACGGGGACGCCAATGTCGGTAACTTCGTCGTGGGCAAGGATGGAAAGCTCCAGATGATCGACGTCGGTTCCATGAAATGGAGTATCGGCAAGGACGGGGCGCCTACTGGTACCGGTGCTGCCGATGTTGGTCGCTTCCTTGAGTCGCTACAGAGTAAGCATCCAGGTGCTCTGTCCCCCAAGGAAATTGGCGATTTGACTGCCGCCTTCAATACGGAATATTTCCGTGAGATGCACGGTAAGGTCAAACCTGCGGACCTCGATGCTGCGACTCTACTCTATCGAACCGAGTTGGAAATTCGATGCATCGCGAACGCAGCTGCGGACGCGAAAGACATCACGGATACTAGTTCAACGGGTGCTGTTGGGCGCCTCGACGCACTCCTGGGAATTCCTCCAGTAGAATTCACTCCGGTGGTTCCGCCGGCGAAAACTCGACCCGAAGACGACAACAAGTCCACGCCGATTCTTAACGCCCCTAAGACCCAAGGCGCTCCAACTTAAAGGGACTTCCGGGAAACGGGTGTCTCTCCGAGGAGGGCGTGAAGTGCGGCTCGCGGCCTGAGACAGCGCTACGCTCGGCTCGTGCGTGACACCGATTTGTACCGGCAGCTTCTGGGACTTTTCGGGGGGCGCGCGCGAAGAGAGAAGCCGTGGACCGTGGACCCGCGTCGAGCTCGACGTGAGTCGATGCGTGGGCCAAGCATGACAAGCCGAACAGCTCGACCTGCCCGACCTGCGAGAAGAGCGCCGGGCTTCACGACCACGATGAAGAGCGCGCCTGGCGGGTGAGCGTCCGGTGGACCGCGCCGGGATCACGTCTTGATCGCGGTCGGTAGCCGTGGTGGGGGCTAGGTCGCGGACGTCGCCGCGCGCGCGCGCGC
>JANXOP010000286.1 GCA_025357755.1 Kofleriaceae bacterium
CTCCGCGCGACCGGCGACGGCTTCTTCGCCAGCGATCGCTGGCGCGAGCACGAGTTCGTTCGCGAGCACTTCTCGATGACCATCCCGGCGAGTTGGAAAGGAGCGATCGCGGTCGGCCTGGTCGCCAGCGACGGCACCGGCGCGAAGGCCCCAGCCACCGGAGCGGCCCCCGCGAACGACCCGAACCTGATGGTTCTCGGTACCTTGCCGCTCGCCGAGGGCCCCTCCAACTCCCAAAGCTCGGGAAGCTCGGGTTCGTCGGGGCCGTAAAACGAACTGAGGTAAGATCGACGTATGAACCGGACCCGACCCGTCTACGGGCTCGAAAGCATGTTCTCCGAGCAGATTCAGACTGCCGGAGCGGAGTCGAGCAAGGTCTACGAGGCGTTGATCGGCGTGGTCACCGACAACAAGGACCCTTCCAAGCTCGGGCGCGTGAAGGTCAAGTTGCCGATCCTGTCCGAGCAGGACGCCACCAACTGGGCTCCGATCGTGATGGTCGGTGCCGGCAAGAACCGCGGCTGGTTCTTCATTCCCGAGCCCGATGACGAAGTCCTCGTGGTGTTCGAGCATGGAGATCTCAATCGCCCTCTCGTGATCGGCTCGTTGTGGAATGGCAAGGACGGCCCGCCCGGCGACAACAAGAACGGCAAGAACGACGGCCGCATGATCAAGTCGCGCGCCGGTTCGAAGGTCTCGTTCGACGACGGTCCGAACCCGAATATCGTGCTCGAGGATGGCAGCGGCAAGGGCCGGATCACGCTCGACACCAAGAACAACAAGATCACGATCGAGTCGCTCGAAGGCGACGTGTGCTTTCAATCGCCGAAGGGCGACATGACGATCATCGCGAAGTCGATCGCGCTCGAAGCCAAGCAGAGCATCGAGATCCATGCCGGCAGCACGATGTCGTGGGGCAGCGATCAGAGCGTGAAGATCAACGGTTCGCAGGGCGTGACCACGTCCGGCTCGACCTCGAATCCGAACTGCGGCAACGCCTCGAGCCCTGCGGCCCCGACGTCGGACCCGGCCGACATCGCCGATCCGTACGGCTGCTAGAGCTACTGGCTGATCTCGAACTTGTCGCCGACCACGCCCGGCGGCTTCGGCCCGTGGAGCTCTTTGACCGGCGGCGCCTTCGCGTTCGGATCCTTGTTCGTGCCCCGGCGGACGTACTCGGTCACCGGCTTGTAGGTCACGGTCCACTTCTGCTCGCGGACCTGCTTACCGCCGACGTAGAACCGGCGGTAGCGCATCATCTTGTAACCATCGAAGCCGCCCTGATCGAGCGAGGTCAGGCCATCGGGCATCTCGTCGTCGATGCGCTCTTCGGTGTTGAACGGGGTCTCCTCGAGGATCTCGCGCGCGAACGTGATCTTGTCGAACGGGCGCTGCTTGCCGAGGACCTCGACGACCGCCTCACCATTCGCGACGCGATACGCGAGCGCGACCGGGAAGTCGTACGGGTTCTTGAGCACCAGGTCGGTGTCGGGCCACACGACCGTCGCGTCGAAGCCGAGCGGCGTATAGGTGCTCGGGCGCGAGTGGTTCGTGGTCTTCGGAATATCGAGGCCCGCGAAGAAGGCGGCCCCGAACAGCGTCGTCGAGATCTGGCACGTGCCACCCGCGAGGCCGTCGACCATCTCGCCCGCGTTGATCACGTGGGCGATCTTGTAACCCTCTTTTTCAGAGCGCTCGCCGACGTGCTGGTTGAACGACCACTCCTCGTGTGGCTTCAACACGGTGCCGTTGACCTTCGAGGCTGCGAGCTTCAGGTTGAAGTTGCGATCGCGATCGCCGACCGAGAAGTGAGTCACGTAGTGACCCATGACCTGCGAGATATCGTCGATGCCGATACCGGCCTTGGTCACGCGCGCCGGCACGCCAACGGTCGCGAGCTCGACGGCGGTGGAGCCTTCGCGCGCGGCAGCCTCGATGTGACCCATGGAAGCCCACAGATCGATCGCCTTGCCCGGGGTGTCGGCGTGGATCTCGTGCGCTTCGAGATCGAGGAAGGCGTCGAGCGCGGCCATGTCGAAGTGCTGCTTGAGATCGCCGAGCGCCTTCGCCGCCTTGTCGCGATCGATGCGGACCGGGATCGAGCCCTTCTTGGCGAGCACGACGATCTCGGCCGCGGTGTCGGCGGGACCGCCTCGCCCGACCTCCTCGGGATCGACCTCGACGCCGAGCTCGGCGAGGGTTCGAGTGGTGACCGCGGTCTTGCCCCCGAGGGTGATCGCGATCGGTGTGGCGAGATAGGCCGCGAGCGCCTTGCCGCCGGTCGTGACCTTGGCGCCTTCGGTCTGCGTCGCGGCAGGGAGCGTGGCTGCACCCGCGACGCTGCGGGTCGAGATCGCGTAGTACGCGGCGGCGAGCCCCCCCGCGGCGACGAGCATGCCACCTGCGCAACCCATGAGGACGGTGCCGCGTTGCTTGACTCGAGTGCCTTGCGCCATCTGTTCTCTTCTTATCACGCTCAGGGGCCGGAGCTTATTTCCCGTGCTAGCCTCGCTGCGTGAGCTCGCTTGTTCAGCGGAACAAGGTCGTTTCCAAGCGGAAAGGTGCGATGGCAGCTGCCACCGGCGCCGTTGGAGCTGCCGTGATCGTCGCAGGGGCACCCGTCATCGGCGCGTTAGGCCTCGTCGGCGCGGCCTACCTGGCCTGGGACTGGTTCTCGTTCCGGATGAAGAACGGCATGCGCTTCTAGCGATACTGTCGGCGAGGTGACGGAAAGTTTCGCAGCAGGCCTGGTCGGAGTCGTCCTCGACGGACGCTACCGGCTCGACGCCCTGCTCGGCGAAGGCGGCATGGGCGCGGTGTTTCGAGCCCACCACCTCGCGATGGATCGCAAGGTCGCGGTCAAGCTCCTCAAGCCGCACCTGACCCAGGATCACATGGCCCTCGAGCGGTTCGCCCGCGAAGCGCGCTCGACCATGAAGGTCGAGTCGGAGCACGCGGTCAAGGTGCTCGATTTCGGCGTCACGCCGCATGACGATTACTACATGGTCCTCGAGTACCTCGACGGGCGGACCGTGCAGCGCGAGCTGGACATCGACGGGGCGTTCACGCCCGAGCGCGTGCTGCACATCGTGAAGCAGGCGCTGCACGCGCTCGGCGCCGCTCATCGCACGGGCTTGATCCATCGCGACATCAAGCCCGACAACTTGCTGCTGATGAAGGTCGGCGCCGACGCCGACTACACCAAGGTCCTCGATTTTGGCGTCGCGAAGTTGATGGAGGGTGCGGCCAAGTCGTCACGCTCCGCGTTGTCGCTGACGCAGGCCGGGATGGTGTTCGGGACGCCGGAGTTCATGTCGCCCGAGCAGGCGTGTGGTCAGCCGCTCGATCCGCGCAGCGATATCTACTCGCTCGCCGCGACGATGTTCGCGATGCTCACCGGCTGCGGGATGTATCAGGCCGGCAGTGCGATCGAGTGGTTGACCGCGCACGCCCGCCAGCCGCCGCCGCATCTCAGCGATGGCAAACCGGAGCTCGCCACACACGCCGAGCTCGACGCGTTACTGCAGCGTTGCTTCGCGAAGAAGCCGGAGCACCGCCCGCAGGATGCGGATGCCTTGATCCGTGAGATCGAAGCGATCGAGCGGGGGGAGGCAGTCGAGCCGCATCGAGTGACCACCGGGCTCGAAGCGCCACGGCCCGCGCCTGCAAAGCTCGCGGGCACGTTCTCTCCGTCGAGCTTTATCCCCGCGCTCGCGGCGCCCGCACCCGAACCGAGCACGACCGAGACCGACGAGCTCCCCGTGCCGGCCGGACGCGGACGGTGGCTCGTCGTCGGTGCACTCGCGATCGCGGCCTCGATCATCGTCGTGATCGTGCTCGCGACGAACCGCTCGCCCTCCGCGCTTGGCGGCAAACCCGTGACCGATGCGGCGCAGATCGCGGTCCAGCAGCCCGAGCAGCCCGTGCAGCCGGTCGATGCGGGGATCGTCGTCGACGCCGCGGTCGCTGTCGCCGCCCAACGGCCGGTCGTCCTGCACGTGGCCAAGCCCAGGCCCGAAGTGAACCCCGAGATCGAGCAGCACATCACCGCCGCGCTCGCCGCCCAGAAGAAGGGCAACCACCTGACCCAGGTCACGCAGGCCCACGCGGCAGTCCTCCTCGATCCGAAGAACGTGCGGGCGGTCCTGCTCCTGGCCGACGGCCTGCTCGCCGAAGGCGATCTCGACCACGGATGCAAGTACTTACGGGAGCTGGCGCGCAACCCGGTCGCGATTCAACGGATGCGTTCCGCGAGCTGCCCAGTCGATTGAACTCGCGCGGATCGCCCCGTAAGCTAGCGGTCCAACATGACGGCCGCAGCCTCGGGAAATCAGGCGCAATTTGCGCCGCGGCTCAGCGCCGGTGTGCAACTCGGTGAGTACGTCCTCGGCCAGCCGTTGTGGCCGCTACGGATCGCCGATGCATATCGAGCCAACGGCCCCAAGGGGGCGTCGACCGTCTACGTGATCCACGCAGCGATCGCGGCCGATCCGGTGGTGCGTGATCAGATCATCGCCGGTACGCGCATCGCGGCGGCGCTGCCCGAGCACAAGCACCTCGTGCGCACGCTCGCGGCAGGTCTCACCGGCGATATCCTGTGGATCGCGACCGAGGAAGTCGACGGCTCGCTCGTGCGCGACATGCTCGTCAAGAAGCGCCAGGCCGGCACGGCGGGCTTCGGGGCGCGCGGCACGGGCAACCTCGTGACCGGCGTGAGTCAGGCGCTCGGCGAGATCCAGCACGGGGCGCTGTCGTCGGAGAGCGTCGTGGTCAGCCGCAACGGTCGCGTGCGAGTCGCGGATCTCGCGCTCGGTGCAGGCACGATCGCGGCGATGCGCGCGGGTCACGTGGCCTGGCAAAACTCCGTCGCGCCGGAGATCCAGGGTGGCGGGGCACTCGATAGCTACGCCGATGTCTACGCGGTCGGCGCGCTGCTCTACGAAGCGCTCGTCGGCAGCTCGCTCGAACGTGGGGGGCCGCGCCCGAGCGATGTCGTACCCGGTACGAATACCCAGATCGACGAGATCGTGGCGCGCGCGTGCCACAAGGATCGCGACAAGCGGTTCGGTCGCGTCGACGTGCTCGGCGAGGTCGTGAGCGAAGCGCTTGGCAAAGGCGGCGCGATGCAGACCACCGCGGTGCCCACGCTCGAGCGCGGGCTCACGCTCGAACAACACGTCGCGCGCACGTCGTCGCTGGCCGATGGGCTCTCGCCGCTCGCGAGTGGCGCGATTCCGGTCGGCGCGCTCGCGGAAGCTGCCGGCGAGCCTGGACCCGCGGCCTCCGGCAACCTCGTCGTCGATCGCGCGCTCGCGGCCGCGCTCAGCGACACCGCCGAGAAGTGGCTGATCTCGAAGGGCCGCCTCGATTACGGGCCGTTCTCACTGGCCGAGGTCGTCAAGCAGATCGACAAGGGCGACATCGTCGCCGGCAACATCATCATGGACAAGGACACCGGCGCGCGCAGCGACGTCGGTTCGCACCCGCTGCTCGGCCCGATGGTCGATGCGGCAAAGGCGCGGCTCGATGATCAGCGGCGCGCACAGGCCGAGGTTAAAGTTCAGGGCAAAGAGAAGACTCGCAGCGCGCTGCTCTACGCGATCATCGCGGTCGGCGTGATCGGCGCCGGCGTCGCTGCCTACTTCATCTTCAATGCGATGCGCGGCGACGACAAGAGCAAGCTCGTCGCGGGCGTCTCGAAGCTCGATGGCGCCAAGCTCAACGTCACGGTCTCGATGCCCAAGGTACCGCCTGCGACGAAGCACAAGGCCGGCGGCGGTGGTCATCACGGCGGCGGCGGTGGACCAGGTGGCGCGAATGCCGGCGAGAACCTCGCGCTCGATCTCTCGGATGATTCGGACGAGACCGAGACGCTCGGCATGGACAAGGTCTACGCGGTGTACTCCTCGCATGGCGCGCAGCTCGGCGGATGCTTGCAGTCGACCGGATCCTCGGCGGCGAACATCGCGATCATCATCGATGGTCCCTCGGGACACGTCACGTTCGTGAAGGTCAACAACCAGGCCTCTGGCGCGCTCTACAACTGCATCAGTCGCCAGATGCGAGGCATGAACTTCCCGACGATCCACGGCCCGCGCACGCGCGCCGAGTTCGACATCAACCTGTGAGCGCGCCGGTCGCCTCCGGTGCTCCGCGAGCTGTGCTCGCCCACGTGATCGCACGGCGGCCGCACGTGGTGTGGTGGGCTTCGCTGCTCATGGCGGTCGGCTTCGCGCTCGTGACCTTGCCAGTGCTCACCGCCGACCGTTGGATCGCGGCGCTCGGCGGCGCCCGCATCTCGAAGGGCGAGCCGGCGCCGATCACCGTACGCGTGCCGCCATTCTTCGGCGGCGACGCCGAGGTTGGCGAGATCGCGCATCACGAGTGGCAACCGAGCAGCGTGCTGATCGCGCGTGGCGATGTCGCGCGCGGCGATGATGTCGCGCGCGCCGAGCAGCTCGCGGCGAGCACCCCTGGCGGTGCCCTGCCCTACGTCGCGTTGTTCCTCGTGATCGCGATATTCGCCGGCTTGTTCTCGCATCACGTTCGTCGCACCCCGCGCGGTCGGCTGCTGCGCGTCCAGATCGTGAACCTCGCGCTCGTCGCGATCCTCGTCGTGGTCGTGAAGATCGCGATGTTGGTAACCCCCTCGAACATCCTGGTCGTCCCGGTCGCGGTGCTCGCGCTGGTCCCGACCTTGGTCGTGGATCGGATCGTCGGGCTCGCGACGGGCACGCTCGCGGCGCTGCTCGTCGCGCTGTGCGTGCCGTTCGATGTCGGCGTCGCGCTGTTGTTGCTCGTCCAGGCCGCGATCGCAGGCTTGATGATCGCGGAGCGTCCGAAGCGTCGGCTGAAGTCCTTGCTCGTCGCCGGCGGTGCGGCAACCGTGCTCACCGCGCTGACCTATCCGGTGCTCCAGTACCTCACGTCCGGTCACGTGCCGTTCGGCGAGCTCGCGGAGCCGACGCGCTCGGCCTGGGTCGCCACGACGCTCGGGCCGGTGTTCGCGACCGTGCTCGCGGGCGTGCTCGTGCCCCTCTATCAGTTGCTCGTTGGCGAGATCACGGAGCGCAAGCTGATCGAGCTCGAGGATCTGTCGCAGCCGCTGCTCAAGCAGATCGCCGAGAAGGCCCCGGGCTCGTGGCAACACAGCCTGATGATGGCAAACATGGCGGAGCTCGCGGCGAACTCGATCGGCGCGAACGGTCGCCTCGTCCGCGTCGGCGCGTACTATCACGACCTCGGCAAGTCGCTCGCACCGAAGTACTTCTTCGAGAACCTCGAGCCCGGCGAGACCTCGCCACACGACAAGCTCGCGCCCGAGGCCTCGTGCGACGCGATCTTCGCGCACGTCACCGAAGGCATCGTGGCCGCGCGCAAGGCCGGCTTGCACGAGCGCGTGATCGACTTCATGCACATGCACCACGGCAACGGGGTGCTCGAATACTTTTGGGGCAAGTGCCAGGTCGAGGGCAATCCGAAGCGCCTCACGGTCGAGGCATTCCGCTATCCCGGCGTACCGCCCCAGACCCGCGAGACTGCGATCCTCGCGATCTGCGATGCGGTCGAAGCGGCGTCGCGCACGATCAAGAAGGCGGACCCGAACGCGCCGAGTGCGATCGATGTGCTCGTCCAGCGCATCGTGTACGGCAAGCTCGATCTCGGCCAGCTCGACGAATCGGGCCTGGCCATGGCTGATCTCCGCCAGATCACCGAGTCGCTCCGAGAGACCCTCAAGCACGCGAACCAGGGCCGAGGCGATGCGCCGGCGCAGTTCGCGACCGCGAGCTCGGCACCACCGCTCGACTCGCTCGATCGTTCGGGCACGCCCGATGCGATCCGATCTGCAAAGAGCGAAGCGAAGATCGTCGAAGAGATCGAAGCGACCGCAGACACCGGAGCGACCGGAGACACCGAGGGCCTCGGCGCGACGCCGAAGTTGCGTCGTATGCCGGCCGGCGAGCCTGCCAACGTCACCGGGCCGCAACCGCGGATCACCGGACCGCAGGCGACGCTGAACAACGAGCTCGCGAACAGCGCGACCTCACCCATCCCGCTGCTCGAGAAGAAACGAGACCACGTGACGGGGCGCGAATCGACGCAGCCGCTCGATGCCGCAGCGCTTGTCGGGGGTGCGGCTCTGACGCGCGATTCGGCGCGGGAGATCGCCGCCACCGGCCGCGTGACGCGCGCGTCGCAGCCGGACCTCGGCGCGACGCTGGCAGCCGAAGGTGACGAGAGCCGGAGCTCGCGTGATTCGCGCCGCGAGGCGGATCGCTTGGCGATGGCGCAGCGCTACGCGATCTAGCCCGGTGCCTCGCGTGATTCGGGCAACCTCACCAAGCAGTTCGATCGCGATAATGCCGACAGTGATCCAGCGATCGAGCCGCCCACGCGATCGGATCCGATGGCGTCGCGCGATGGCTCGGCACGTCCGCCGAAGGCGAAGCCGAGCGACGGCGATGAAGCGACGGGCGACACGCGGTCACGTGCGAACAAGCGCACGAACGAACCGAACAGCCGCCGCTCGTCGGGCGATTTCGTCGATCAGATGGTGATGCAGCCGCTCGGCTCCGAGGATACGGGCAGGCATCGCAAGGCTTCTCTCGCGTCGGACTCGAGCCAGGAATCGGATCAGTTCGCGGCCGAAGCGGTACGTGCGCTCGCGATCGCGGCGCCGGATCTCGACGTGCTCCCGCCCGTCCTCGCGCCGGAACGCGTGCGCACCGAGAGCTCGGCCCCAGCGATCCGCAAGCGCGCCGCGACGATTCCGCCGACCCCCGAGCTGCTGCGGCCGCCGAGCGTGCAGTCGCCGCGTCGCGCGCCGACCGCGCAGCCCTTGTCGCGGCCGCCGACTGCGCCACCTCCAGATCTCGAGCGGGCGCTCGGCAAGACGCTGTTCGGCGGCGCGCCCGAGCTGCGTGCTCCGGCAAAGCTCGCGCGCGACGACGATGCCGCGACGACGATGCCCTCGATGCCCGTGGTCGATCCCGCGAACCTCGCGGCCGTGAGCGACTTCAACCGCTCGCGCAGTGATGCCGCGGTGACGAAGCCGCATCCCAAGCAGCCGGCTCTCGAATTCGACAGCTCGACCACGCAGCCCGCGATGCCACACGCTGCCGAGCCCGAGTCCGGTGAAGATACGCGCCCCGCTCTCCAGCTCCCACTACCGGCGCCGTCGATGTCCGATCCGTCGATCGATCTCGGCGACCTCATCACGCCACCGCCGTCGCGCCCCGATCAGCGGATCGATGTGCGAGCCGACAAGCGCCCCGAGCACGCGACGAGCGAAGGGCCGACCACGTGGGCGCGCGGGCTCGCTGCGCGGATCGATGCGAGCGGCGACGAGTTCAGTCAGGACACGCCCGCGCGACCGCCGACCCGCGGCGAGCTTCAGGCGAGTAGCGACGTGGTCCCCGATGCGACGCGCCAGCAATCGATCGAAGAGATCGAGAAGCTGCAGCGCAGCCCGATTGCTCGGCGCTCGTCCGAGGAGCTCGAGTTCACGCGTCGCGGCCCCTACCCGACCTCCGAGATTCGCGAAGAGGACATCGAGGCCGCGATCGAGATCGCACCTTCGGCACGACGCACCGGCGCGATTCCGATCGGTATCGCGAAGAAGAAGCCGCCGACCGAATGAGATCTTCCAGCTGGATCGTGGTCGCTTGCGTGGTCGCGAGCTGCGCGAGTACGCAGCATCCAGCGGAGCCCGCGCCAGACGTTCGTGGCGAAGTGCGCGATGCCGAGACCGCCGAGAAAGCGCGGCAGCACGACGTCGCCCGCACGAAGTACGAACGCGCCATCACCGATGCCAAGGATCCCGAGTCCGCGGGCTACGCACGAGGTCGCTACGGCGAGACGCTCGCGACCTGGGGCGATTACAAAGCCGCGCTCACGCAGCTCGAGGCCTCGGTCGCCGCCTACCCGAACGACCCCGCACCGTGGCACGACCTCGGCGTGGTCCGCGAGCACGAGGGCGACTCGCCCGGTGCGATCATCGCGCTCGATCACGCGGTCGCGCTCGCGAAGACCGATTGGCGCCCGCGGCTCGCGATCGCGGCGCTGCGCTGGAAGCTCGCCGGGCATTGTTTCAAGCAGCCGGGGCGCGATTGCTCGCACGAGGTCGCAGCGACGAAGGCCGAGTACGAGGCGATGCTCCAGCTCGACCTCCCGGAGCGGCTTCGCACCAAGGTCAGCTGGGCGCTCGATCAGCTCGCGCTCCCTCGCGCAGGCACCGCGCCCGCCCCCGAACCAGCGGCACCTCCGCTAACCCCGTGACATACTCGGCGCGATGATCCGGTTGCGCGTCGCCCTCGGCCTCCTGCTGCTCGGCGGCACCGCCCACGCCGACAAGTTCAATTGGGAAGGCCAGGTCGAAGTCGACGCGGCCGACCTCTCGTCCGCCGACGACAAGAAACGGATCGATGCGGTTCGGCTGCTCGCGATGGACGACATCCATCTGAGCCAACCATTCCTGCTCGTGGCGCTCGCCGACAAAGATCTCGCGGTGCGCAGCGAAGCTGCCAAGGCGCTCGGACTCGGTGCCGCGACCGCGGCCGTGCCCGCGATGATCGAGTGGCTCGCAGATTCCGACGCGCGCGTCCGTGCGATCGCGGCGGAGGCACTCGGTGAGATCGGCGGCCCGCAAGCGACCCAGGCCCTGACCCGGACGCTGGGCGACGCGGATCCCGCGGTCCGCCAGCGCGCCGTGAAGGCCCTCGGCAAGATCGGGATGCGCGGCAATGCCGCGGTCGTCGCGGCGCTGATCCCGCGCCTCGAGGACGACAAGGCCGATGTCCGGCGCGAGACCGTCGACCAACTCGAGCAACTCGGCGACAAGCGCGCGGTGATCCCACTGGTCTCGCGATTCAACGATACGTCGCGCGATGTCGTGAAGGCCGCGGTGCGTGCGGTCGGCAGGCTCGGCGATCGCTCGGCGGTGCCCGCGCTGATCCGGTTGATGAATGATACCGACGAGAATGTCCGCACGGGTGCGGTCGGATCGCTGGGTCAGCTCGGCGCGGTCGAGGCGATCGATGCGCTGACCGAACAGCTCGGCGCCGGCGTGATGGATACGTTCCGCGGCAAGGTCGCATACGCGCTCGGTCAGATCGCGGCGTCACCCGGGGCCGGCAAGCCCGGCGAAGATGCGATGCGCGTGCTGGTCGAGAGCCTCGCCTTCGCGCAGAGCCGCAACCAGGCCAAGGAAGCGCTGCGCGTCGCGGGCAAGGCGGCGGTGCCCGCGCTGGTCGCGCATCTCGGTGGGCGGATCAAAGGTGATCCGACCTCGGCGGTGATCCTGCTCGCCGACAATGGTGATGCCCGTGCGACCGCCGCGCTGACCGCAGAGCTCGAGCGCGGCCGCGTCGCAATGCCGCTCGTGTTGAAGGCGCTCGGTGCGACCCACGATCCGGACGCGCTCGTGCCCGTGCTCGGCGCGGTCTCGAACAAGGATGCCGCGATCCGGATCGCGGCGATGGAAGCGCTGCGCCCGTTGCTCGGCAACGATGCACGTGCCGGCGACGTGCTGATCGAGCGCCTCGGCGACGACGATCTCGAAGTGCGGATCCTCGCAGCTGAGTACCTCGGCACGCTGCAGATCGCGACTGCGGCGCCGACGCTGATCGGCCTCGCCGGTCCCGGCAACCCCGCCCGCCTGAGGCTCGCTTCGATCGACGCGATCGGCGAGATCGGGGCGACGCATCCCTCGCCCGCGGCAGCGAAGCTGCTGGTCGACGTGTTACGCGAAGGCCCGACCGAGCTCCACCTCGCGGCGTCCGCGGCGCTCGCGCGGAGCTCGGATCCGAGCGCGATCAGCGCGCTGATCAGCCTCGCCGAGACCGACCGCGGGCCGACGCGCCACGAAGTCGTGCGCGCACTCGGCGGTACGCTGCGCGGACATCCGGATCCGAACGGTCGCAAGACGCTGCGCATGCTCGCACAGGACGCGAACGCGAAGGTCGCGGGCGCCGCGATCGCCGGGCTCGCTGCTGCGGGTGATATCAGCGATGCGCCGTTCTTACGCTCGCTGGTCGTCGAAGCGGCGGCCGATCGTAGGCGTGCGGCCGCCTGGGCACTCGGCGAGCTCCACGACACCGGCTCGATCGCGACGCTGCTCGACGTGCTCGGCATTCATGACGATCGCCTCGTCGGCGATGCTGCGTGGTCGCTCGGTGAGATCGCCGCGAATGCACCGACCAAGATCGAGGTTGCGAAGCTGTTCGAACGGTTCACGTTCCTCGCGAGCAAGGGCGGCTGGGCCACCGCGATCGACGGCAGTGCCGCCCTCGCACGGACGCTGTGGGCCGTGCCGCGCGAGGTGCGCACCAGCCAGCGCGCGAACCTCGTCAAGCTCGCATTCCACAAGTCCCGGCTCGTGCGGATCAATGTCGCGCTCGCGCTCTCGAGCCTGACCGGCGACGACGAAGCCGCCAGGACACTGATCCAGCTGCTCGACGATACGAGCCCGCACGTTCGCGCAGCGGCGGCCGATGGCCTCGCGCGCCTCGCGGCGGGCGCACCGAAGCCGGCGATCACCGCGGCCCTCGAGGCTGCGGCGAAGGCCGAAACCGATCCGGATCGGAAGGCGCGGGTTCAGGCGGACCTCGCGAAGGCGCCGGCGCCGGTCGCGCGCAGCGAGTGGCGCAACCTCTACGTCGTCGATGTCGGCGCCGACGATGCGCGCGTCCGCCAGGAGCCGTTCTTCGTGCACGGCGACGACGGTGTCGTGTGGGCGAGCTACACCGACGCGCGCGGCGAGCTCACGAGCGAGCACATGCCACCGAACATCGGCCCGGGCAACGTGTGGTCGGCGAGCCGCGAGTCCGAGTATTGACCGTGAAGAACCGTCCACGGCGGTAACAACATCCCGTCGGCTGGACGGTGTTTTGATTCACGCAGCGCGCTTGATGCCGTAGTCGCGCGCCGCAAACCCGGAGAGCTCGGTCTCGAGCACGCGACGCGCGCGGAACAGACGCGACATCACGGTACCGATCGGGACGTGCAACGCATCGGCGATGTCCTTGTACTTCTCGCCCTTGAGATCCGCGCGCTCGACGACGTCGCGATAGTCGGCACCGAGGTGACCGAGGGCGTCGTGCACTTCATCCGAGAGCGCGTCTTCGACGAGCGCCTCTTCGACATCGTCGGTACGATCTTGATCGCGACCGTAGAGAGCGATCAGCGCATCGCCCGGCCGCTCGATCGCGAACTTCTGATGACGACGGCGCTTGCGATAGCCATTGATGAACGAGTTGGTCAGGATGCGGAACAACCACGCCCGCAGGTTCGAGCCCGGCTCGAAGCTCGCCCACGCGCACATCGCACGCATCAGCGTCTCCTGCACGAGGTCCTTTGCCATGTCAGGGTCGCGGCAGATCCGCATCGCGACGCCGTAGAGCTCGGCCTGGTGCGGCATGCACGCGAGCGTGAATGCCGCGTGCGGGTCGGCCTTCATCACGGTCTTGCTCGAGCCTTCCGCGCGCACCGATCGCGGCGCAGTTACTTGCGAGCGAACGAGACGAGACGAAGTGGGGATGCTGGGCTTGGCCGAAGTGCGCGACATGCAAGCCTGTTAAGCAGGCGACGTGCCACGAGTAAGTACCTATAAACAATGGCGTTACGATCGATCGCGGGTGCCTGGACACGGCGTGTGTCTCAACCCAGACGCGGGATCTTCGCGAGTATTCCCGCAACCGCCACGGGAAGGTCCGACGAGATCACGCCGCGGTCTCCATGTAGGACCGCCAGCACATCTCCAGCGCGGCCGTGTACGTACACGCCGGCACGCGCAGCGTCACTCGCCGAGAGGCCCTGCGCCAGCAGCGCACCGATCACCCCCGCGAGCACGTCGCCACTCCCCGCCGTGCCGAGCGCCGGACCGCCGCTCGAGTTGATCGAGCAGTAGTCGTCCGCCAGCGTGCCGTCGCATACGATCGTGCGCGCACCCTTGAGCACGACGACCGCACGAGTCTGCGTTGCCAGCGTGCGTGCCGCGGCCAGGCGATCGGCTTCGACCTCCCTGATCGTGCTGCCGAGCAAGCGGGCTGCTTCACCCGGGTGTGGCGTGATCACGATCGGTCCGTGCGCCTTCGCGAGGGCACCGGTCACGCCCGCGATCAGGTTCAACGCATCGGCATCGAGCACCGCCGGCACGCCGACCGCGAGGACGTCGGCCACCCAGCGTGCCGCGCGCTCGCTCTTGCCGAGGCCCGGTCCGATCACTACCGCGGCTTTGCCCTCGAGCAGCTTCACGATCGAGTCCGAGCTCTCGGTGATCTGTCGCGTCATGATCGAATCGTCGGCCGTCAGCTCGCCCTCGGCGGCGAGCGTGACGAGCCCGGCGCCTGCACGTAGCGCCGCCATCGCCGAGAGCCTCCCGGCGCCGCGCATGCCGGGCGAACCACCGACGACCAGGACGTGTCCGCGCGTGCCCTTGTGATCGAGCGGGGTGATCCGCGGCAACCAGCCCGAGATATCGCTCTCCTCGACGAGCCCTGCCCGGACGCCCTGCGTCGCGAGCAGGCCCGGCGGCACGCCGATATCGCACACGGTGACCTGTCCGCAGTACGCGAAGCCCGGCGAGGTCACGAGCGCGATCTTGTGCGCCGCCATCGTCACCGTACGGTCCGCCTTGACTGCCACGCCGAGGACCTTTCCTGTGTCCGCATGTAGCCCCGACGGGATGTCGAGGGCGAGCCGCTGCGCGCCCCGATTGATCACCTCGACGATGTCGGCATAATGGCCTTCGATCGGTCGCGCGAGCCCGACGCCGAACAGCGCATCGACCACGACCGCGGCATGCATGATCTCGTCCGCGAGCTCGGCGAGCTCCGTGGCCGTATCGATCATCCGTACCACGCCACCTGCACGCTCGAGGATCGCGAGGTGCGCCGCCGCATCGCCGATGATCTTCGAGCGCGGCACGGCGAGATAGACGACCGCTTCGAGGTGGTGTGCTCGCAAGACCCGCGCGACGACGAAGCCATCTCCGCCGTTGTTGCCCGGCCCGCAGACCACCGCGACCCTGCCGCCGTTCGTCATCTCTCGCGCCACGTTGGCGACCGCACGACCTGCGGTCTCCATCAAGGTCAGCGCCGGGATGCCGACGTCCTCGATCGTCGCCTGATCCAAGGCACGCATCTCGTTCGCGGTGACGACGGGCATCATGGAAACTGCAGCCTAGCAGAGCCGCAACCCTCGCCCTTCCAGGCTGTCCTGCCTTCGATGCTCCGGTTACTCATCGCGTCTATCGCGCTCGCGGGCTGCGCCGTACCGGTCCAACGAGCTCGCGCGCCGGTTGACACGTGTTTGCTCGACGCGTCGATCGAGTACGACCCATTCGACGGCGAGTCGCGCGCAGCGATCGCGCAGGTCGCTCGTGGATCGTGTCCGATGGTATCGTTCGACCACGCAGTTGGCGAATCGGCTGCAGCCCTCGCCGTGCGCGCCCAACTGCACGAGCTCAGGGGCGACGCCAGGGGTGCACTCGAGTTGTACCTGCGAGCCAGTCACCTGCCGGCTCACCAAACTACTGACTTTCGAGCTCGTATCTGGCTTGCGATCGGCCACCTCGATCGCGACGCGAACGACGTGGCTGCCGAGCAGTGGGCGTACCACCGGGCGCTCGCAGCCGCACCGCCTCCCGAGGCCGAGAACCATCGCTGGCAGGATTGTCACGACGAACGGTGGCTGAACTGCGTGGAGCTCTATCAGATCACGCATCGCTTGCTCGAGCTGAACCTCGGCGACATCGAAGCACTGCGTGCGGAGATCAAGCTTGCATCCGGCGTCGGCAACGACCAGGCGATTCACCGTGTGCTGCTGCAGCTGGCAGCGATCGAGCCCGCGCTCGCCGACGAGCTCGAGCTCACGCTCGCTCGGAGCGGTGATCGCTCGCATCGCGAGCGCATCCAGATCGATGCGATGGAGGAGACTCGAGACCCCGAACACGTGCTGGCTGATGGTGACGTTCACGAAAATGCACCGTCAGCGCACGATCGGGACGAGTCTCGGCGGCTATGGCAGGGCGGCCTGATGCTTGCCGGTGGCGCATCGTTGCAGGGCGAGTCGGTGTTCACGATCGGTGGCTTTCTCCGTCACACGTTCGGACGTCGACGTCGATCTTGCCTGATCCCCGCAAGCGAGCCCCGGCTGACCTCGGTCGAATCCAGCGTCGCGCTCGAACGAAATGCAACCGCGACCGTCGCTCTCGAGTCCTGGCGGCACGAGCGAGTGGGCCCCATGTTCATGCTCGGGATTGGCGGCGGGATCCGAGGTGGCGTGCGCTTCGCCACGTCCACTCGTGACAGGGATCGCATCGTGCTCGGCGGCAGCCTCGGCGTCGCGGTTGGAACGCGTGCGTCGCCGATCGAGCTCGGCGCGAGACTCGAGCAATGGGCCGTCGGATCGTACGAGCTGCGCGCGCTCGCGACGCTCAGCGTTCGCGTCTACTAAATTTAGCCCGGTTCGTTTGATCCTCGACCTGCGTTTGTGTTCAGGCCTTGGTCGAGGTCGCGAGCACGGCCGCGATCTCGTCGGCCCACGCCTTGATCAGGGTCTCGTCGCTACCTTCGATCATCACGCGCGCCTTGCTCTCGGTGCCGCTGTAGCGGACGAGCACGCGCCCATCGCCGGCGAGCTTTTGCTCGACATCGGTGATCGCCTTCATCACGGCCGGCAGCTGATCGAGCGGGACCTTGCGCTCGACCTGGAGGTTGACCAGGACCTGCGGCATCCGGGTCATGACCTTCGCGAGCTCCGAGAGTGGCTTCTGCTCGGCCTGCATGATCGCGAGCACGCGGAGCGCCGCGACGATGCCGTCGCCCGTGGTGGCGTGATCGAGGAACACGAGGTGGCCCGATTGCTCGCCTCCGAAGTTGTAGCCCTCGCGCCGCATCTCCTCGACGACGTAGCGATCGCCGACCTGCGTTCGTACGACGGTGCCGCCGTGCGCCTTGATCGCGCGCTCGAGGCCGATGTTCGACATCACGGTCGCGACCAGGGTGTTCCGCGCCAGCGTGCCCGCGGTGATCATCCGGGTCGCACACAGCGCCATCAACGCGTCGCCATCGATCACGTTGCCGTGCTCGTCGCACAATACGCAGCGATCACCGTCACCATCGAGCGCGACCCCGAGGTGCGCATCGTGGACGCGCACGGCCTCGCACATCGCCTCGGGGTACAGCGCTCCGGCACGAGCATTGATGTTCTTGCCGTTCGGGTTCGTATGGATCGCGATGACCTTCGCGCCGAGCTCCTCGAACACGGCGGGCGCCACGCGGTACGCGGCTCCGTGCGCTCCGTCGACGACGACCCGGAGACCATCGAGGGTGGCGGTCGCGGGGAACGTCGACTTGCAAAACACGACGTAGCGACCGCGTGCATCCTCGAGCCGGCGGTTGTAGCCGACGTCGCCGGGAGCGGCGCGCTGCCCGTCGAGCTCGGGCGAGCGCATCAGCGCCTCGATCTCGGCCTCGACGGTATCGGGGAGCTTGTAGCCATCGCGCGCGAACACCTTGATGCCGTTGTCGGCGAACGGGTTGTGCGACGCCGAGATCACGACGCCGGCGTCGCACCGCATGGACGAGGTGATGAACGCGATACCGGGTGTCGGGAGCGGGCCGGTCAGCCAGACATCGGCGCCCATCGAGACGATGCCCGCGGCGAGCGCCGACTCGAACATGTAGCCCGAGAGGCGGGTATCTTTTCCGATCGCGATGCGGGTGTGGCGGCCGGGCTGCTTGAGGCGCGCGGCGATGGCCATGCCGAGGCGCATCACGGTCTCGCCGGTCATCGGCTCGACGTTCGCGACGCCACGCATTCCGTCGGTGCCGAACAAGGTGCGTGTCATCGCTCGATGACGTATCACACTACGGCGACGGCTGGGCCGGTCCAGGTTTCGCCGGCCTCACCTTGACGCGTTCTGGAGAGACCTTCACGCCGATGCCGGGCGGCAGGCCTTCCATCGAGAGATCGACCTCGCGCGGCTTGCCATCACCGCCGGTGATCTTCGCGACCGGCACGATCGCCGCCTTGGCCTTCTCGACCGCGAGCAGCGTACCGGTCAACGTGATTTCGACCTGGGCTGGGGTTGCCTGCCACTTCGCGGGATCGATGCCGTCGCCTTTCACGCTGACCGTGAGCCCCGGGAGCCTGCGGGTGACGAGCTCTTCATCGACGGTGACGTGGACGACCACGCCGGGGCTGCCTTCGATCTCGACGCCATCGGGTGGCACGGCCTCGGTCTCGGCGACGAAGGTTTCGGCGCGCCCGTCGAACGAGAATTCGCGCGTGTGGATCGAGGAGAGCGCGCGCAACGTGCTCTCGGCGCCGCGAACCCTCATGGTGGCCGGCACGGGCTTGACCTCGCTCACGACGAAGCCATGCTCGGGGCGGCCCGCGACTTGCGGGCTCACCTCGACGACCTTCTCGATCCGCTTGTCGAACGCGACGTGCACGGTGCGCGGGCTGATCGAGGTGACGTTGAGGCCCGACGGCAGATGGATCATGTCGGGCGTGATCACGACGTCGCCTGAGGGCGCGTGCCGGAGGTCGATGTTGATGCGCTCGACCTCGCGCTCGTCGAACTTGCGGAGCCGCTGCCAAGGCCCCTTGATCGTGACGCGAATCTCGTCGAGCCGCTCCGAGACCAGGACCTTGTCATCTGGCATCGCGTACGACACGCCGACGCGCGCGCTGATCTCGCGATCCTTGTCGGTGTTGACCAACAGGAACACCGTCGCCGCGAGCACGAGCGAGAGAAACTTGAGCCCGATGTTGTCGAGGAACGCGCCGCGTAACCACCGGCGGACCGAGCCGCGATCGTGCTGGGGCTCGCCGCTTGGCGGCGATGGCGCGTCGAGCGGTGCGCGCGAGGTTCGTGCGGGTGCGCGGCCGAGCGAGCCGAGGGTTTCACTCCGGGTGCGCATTACGGAGCCTCCACCGAGCCGGACATCGTGGTCGCGATCGCGGTGGCCGAGGGACCCGGACCACTATCGCCGATACCCATGCTCGCGATCGCCTTGCCCACTTCGGCCGCGGCGGCGGCTTCCTCGGCCATGGTCTCGGCCCGCCCACCTGCGAACAAACCGACGAGCGCACGGCGCAGCATCACGGGCTCGAGGTCGCGAGCGATCGATCCTTTGAAGCAGAGCGAGATCTCGCCGCGCTCCTCGGAGACCACCACCACCACCGCATCCGTATCTTCGGTGATGCCGAGCGCGGCGCGGTGACGCGTCCCGAACTCTGGGCCGAGGTCGGTCGCGCGCGAGAGCGGCAACAGCGCGCGTGCAAGCTCGATCCGATGGTTCTTGTTGATCACGACGGCGCCGTCGTGGAGCTCGTTGTCCTTCGCCGGTACGAACAGCGAGACCAACAGCTGGCGCGACAGCGCGGCATCGATCCGCGTGGCGTCATCGACGAATTCTTCGAGCGCCGCGTCGCGCTCGAATACGACGATCGCGCCCATCCGCGCGCGTGCGAGCTGTGCACATGCGGCGACGACCTCATCCACGGTGTGGGTCGCCTCCTGGCGTCGGCCGAACGGCAAGACGCCCGACCCGATCCGACCGAGCGCACGTCGGATGTCCTGCTGGAAGACGACGATGATGAGGATGATGAAATAGCTGATGAAGTTGTCGAGCAACCACGACACGGTCGTGAGTTCGATCCGTTGCGCGACGAAGAACGCCGCGCCGATCAGCACGATACCGACGATCATCTGGGCGGCGCGCGTGCCGCGGATCGTGAGCAACAGGCGATAGATCAGGTAATAGACCAGCGCGACGTCGACCACCGTGGTGGCGACGGATGCGACGGTCAGACCGTCGAGGAAGCGTTGGATCGACGCAGCCATACCGACGAGGCACCCAGAACCTACGAAGCGTGCGCTCTAGCTATTGTTGTACGCGGTCAGTGCCGTGTTCAGCAAGGCAACGTTGTGGACCCGTAACATCTTCGCGCCCGAAGCAATAGCTTCGAAACACGCCTCGACCGTCGCCTGATCGAGCTCGGCTTCGTTCATCTCGCTGGCCCCACGCCAGCGTCGCAGAAAGCGCTTCCGACTTGGACCGACCATCACCGGTCGACCGACCACCACCTCGAGGTCACCGGTGTGGCGAAGTAGCTCGATGTTCGTCACCGCGTCTGCGCCCTTACCGAAACCAAGGCCAGGGTCGAGCCACGCGGTCGCTCTCACATGGGACGGGAACGCTGCGAGCCGCTCGACGAGCTCGTCCGCGACCTCGCGCCACGTGATCGTGCCCTGCTCGGAGGCGAACACCTCGGCCAGCGTTCGGCCGCGAAGGTGACCACAGATGTAGGTCACGCCTTGAGGGACCGACGCCGCCATCGCGGGATCGAAGAGGCCACCCGAGACATCGTTGATCCATCGCGCGCCCGCGGCGACCGCGGCGGTCGCGACCACCGCCTTCGTCGTATCGATCGAGACGTTCGCGCCTGCAGCGACGAGCTGCTCGATCACCGGGATGACCCGCGCGAGCTCGACCTCCGCGGTGATCGGACTGGCCTTGGGGTTCGTCGCCTCGCCGCCGACATCCAGGACATCTGCGCCGTCGCGGAGGAGCTGCAGCCCGTGCGTGACAGCGGCCGCGCTGCCGAAGAACCGGCCCCCATCGGAGAAGGAATCGGGCGTGACATTCACCACGCCCATCACGAGCGTGTGTCCTGGTCGGTTCGCGGCTCCGTTCACGTTCGGCTGTCAGCCGTACCCGGGCGTCCACGCCTCGGCTTCGAGCTCGGCGTAGCGCTGGTTCGCAAGCGCGATCAGCAGGCGCAGGACGTGATCTCGATCAGCGCACCGCAGGTGCCGTGCGCCTGGGACATTGGTCTCGACATTCTGGAGCACGACCAGCTCGCTAGCGAACACGCTCAGCGCGAGCCCGGTATCATCGACGAGCGCGACCTCGGGGTGCTCTGGATCACCGTACGCCAGCTCGTCGAGCAGCGCCGGAAAGACCTCGACCGCGGGGTCGCGGTCCTGACCGCCGAAACGGTGCCGGATGAAGAAGCTCACGCCGGCTCTGGCGTAGGATCTTTCTTACTGATCGGCGGCAAGATCGAAGGGCGCTTCGCCTTGCTCTCTTCGTCGGCCGCATCCTTCGCGGCCGCGTCTGCCTTGCGCTTCGCGAGGGCGGGCATGCGAGCGATCGTGCCGCCTCGCAGGATCGTATCGATATCTGCGCCGTCGATGGTCTCGTGCTCGAGCAGCGCCTCGCCGATCGCCTCGAGCTCTTTGCGGTGCTCGGTGAGGATGCCGACCGCACGCGCGTGCTGCTTGAACACGATGTTGCGGATCTCGGCATCGATGCGGCGTGCGGTGTCTTCGCTCAGGTTGACCTGACCCTGATTGAAGTCGCGGCCAAGGAACACCTCGTGCTTACCGCCCGCGAAGTTCAGCGGGCCGAACTCGTCGCTCATGCCCCACTCGGTGACCATCGAACGAGCGAGCTCGGTGGCTCGCTCGATATCGTTGCCAGCGCCCGTGGTCTTCTGACCGAACACGATCTCTTCGGCGACGCGGCCCCCCATGAGGATCGCGATCTGGTTCTGCGCGAATTCGCGCGTCATGTTCAGGCGGTCTTCAGGCGGCAGCTGCTGGGTGAGACCGAGCGCGCGACCACGCGGGATGATCGTGACCTTGTGCACCGGATCCGCTTCGACTCCGACGAACCGTGTGATCAACGCGTGGCCAGCCTCGTGGATCGCCGTGCTCCGCTTCTCCTTCTCGGAGATGAACATCGAGCGACGCTCGGCGCCCATGAGGACCTTGTCCTTCGCCTCTTCGAAGTCGTCGGCCTCGACCTTGTCCTTGTCCTTGCGCGCTGCGATCAGCGCGGCTTCGTTGACGAGGAACTCGAGGTCCGCGCCGGAGAAGCCAGGCGTCCCTCGCGCGATGACTTCGAGATCGACGCCGGCCGAGAGCGGCACCTTGCGGGTGTGTACGGCGAGGATGCCGACACGACCACGGAGATCTGGGCGCGGCACGACGATGCGGCGATCGAAGCGACCCGGACGCAGCAGCGCCGGATCGAGGACGTCGGGACGGTTCGTGGCGGCGATGATGATCACGCCGTCGTTCGATTCGAAGCCGTCCATCTCGACCAGGAGCTGGTTGAGGGTCTGCTCGCGCTCGTCGTGACCGCCGCCGAGGCCGGCGCCGCGGTGACGACCGACCGCATCGATCTCGTCGATGAAGATGATGCAAGGCGCGTTCTTTTTGCCTTGCTCGAACAGGTCGCGGACGCGGCTCGCGCCGACGCCGACGAACATCTCGACGAAGTCCGAGCCGCTGATCGAGAAGAACGGCACGCCGGCTTCACCCGCGATCGCGCGAGCGAGCAGCGTCTTGCCAGTGCCGGGAGCGCCCATCATCAGGACGCCCTTCGGGATACGACCACCGAGGCGCGTGAACTTCTTGGGGTCCTTGAGGAACGCGATGATCTCCTCGACCTCGTCCTTCGCTTCTTCAACGCCGGCGACGTCCTTGAACGTGACGCGGTTCTGATGATCGCTGAGCAGCTTCGCCTTCGATTTGCCGAAGCTCATCGCCTTGCCGCCGCCCGACTGGAGCTGGCGCATGAACAAAAAGAAGATGCCGATCAAGAGCAGCATCGGCAGCCACCAGACGAGGACCTGCGGCCAGATGCTCGACTCGTCCTTCGACTTCACCTGATACGAGATGCCGGCTTCGGCGATCTGATCCGTGAGTTTGCCGGGGAACTCGGCATTGACGATGTCTTTGTCCGTCTTGGTCTTGTACGTGATGACGTATGTCGCATCGTCGTGACCACGCGGCACGATGCGAATGTCTTGGATGTTGTTGGCCTTGTCCTTGTCCTTGAGGTCGGCCCGGAACGCGGTCGCTCCACCAGGGAGGTCGTGTTCTTTGCTGCCGCCGTCGGTGAACATCGAGTAGATGCTCACGAACATGAGGATCAGGATGGCCCAGATCAGGATGGTCTTATGGGATTGGCGCACGGTGATCCGTTTCGACGCTACAGAAGAGCTATCTGCTCCATAGCATGGGGCTTTGATCGTCGCTTGCAAAGGCGAATGTTGTCAAAAACTCCCGCCTATTCAGCCGGGTACGGCCCGAGATCCGGTGCCTCACCGTACGCACTTCCGACATGCTCCGCCCAGACGATCGCGTGATCGGTGGTCCTCACCATCACGTGTGCACGCGCGCGGTTTTCGCGCGGGACCTTCAGATCGATGTAGAGGTCAGAGAGCTTGCGTGACCGACCCTTGAGCCGCGCGGGACGCATGCGGTCACCTGCCGCATAGAGCCGGATCACGTAGGGCCCGGGCGGCGCGGTGAACGCGTCTCGGGGAGCCGCTGGCTCGTACCGGACATCGAGCCGAGCGTAGCTCCGCACGACTCGCGCGCCTGGAAGGTCGATCGCGACCTCCCCGTGGTCTGGCAGGAGCACGATCCGATCGATCGCCTCGAGGTGGGCCGCGTCGTAGCCGAGGCTGGCTCGCTCGAGCGCCAACGCGATCGCGCGCTTGCGCACGGCTGGCGGCTCCTTCGCGAGAGCAGTGCACACGATCGGGAACTGCCCGAACGGCGCGGCATAGGTGTCGATCACGTGCAGCCACTCGCGACTGGCAGACGCGAGCCGCACGAGCGCATCGTCGATCGCGGGGTTCTCGGCTCGGACCTGCGGTAGGAGACCATCCCGCACCCGTACCCGCGTGACCGCCGGATCGCGGTTCATCGGGTCGTCCCAGACCGGCAGGTGGCGCGCGCGGACATACGCCTCGGTCTCGGCGCGCGTGACATCGAGCAGCGGTCGCACGAACGCGCCGCGCCGCACCGCCATGCCGGCGAGCCCCGCGGGCCCCGTACCTCGCACGATCCTCATCAGGACGGTCTCGGCTTGATCGCGATGCGTGTGCGCGAGCATCATCGCGGTGAGTCCGAGCTCCTCGATGACGGCCTCGAGCGCGCCATAGCGCGCGGTCCGTGCTGCGGCCTCGACCGAAGCCCGGTCCTCGACGATCACCCGCCGGATCACGGGTGTGGCGCCCTGCTGCTTGGCCCAGGTCGCGACGCCATCTGCGACGAACGCGCTCGTCGGTTGCAGCCCGTGATCGACCGTTACCACGACGGTATGCATGGGACCCGCGACCGCGATCGCGGCATCGGCGAGGGCCATCGAATCGACGCCACCCGAGCACGCGACGCCGTACAACCCCGGGCCGACCTCCCCGATCGCAGCGTTGACCGCTGCGCGCAGCGTGCCTACAGCATCACGCTGCCTCGTGGTACCCATGGCCTCCCCGCTGTATATGCCATCTCGTGACGAACCACCGAGCTGACCGCTCGGCCGCCTCCGCTCTCAGCTCGCCCAGCCCCGTGGCTACAAGCGCATCGATGCGCTGCTCGCGCTCGACGATGCCGCCGGTGCGATCGCCGCACTCGCGCCCAACGAGATCTTCGAGCGCGTCCACGAGGTCGGCTTCGAAGACGCACAGCCGCTGCTCGAGTACGCGACGCCCGAACAATTTCGCGGCTGCTTCGATCTCGATGTCTGGAATCGCGACGAACCCCAGCTCGCGGCGATGAAGCCGTGGCTCGCATCGCTGATGGAGACCGGCTTCGAGAAGGTGACCGAGGTGTGGGCCGAGCTCGATGCCGAGTTCCGCGCGCTCGTGCTCCAGAAGCAGACCGTGATCTGGGATACGACCCAGAACGAAGGTCCCGAGGACGATAACGACGAGCCGATCATGACGACGCCAGATGGCTTCTTCATGCTCCAGCTCAACGGCGACGACGACACGTCGCGCATGATCCAGCACCTCGTCGAAGATCTGTATCGCGGCGACGCGGACCTCGCGCGCCACACGATCATGGCGGCGCGCAGCGAGCCCGAAGCGGATCTACAAGAGCAGAGCTACCGCTGGCGTTCGGGCCGGCTCGCGGATCTCGGCTACGTCGATTTCTACGAGGCACTCGAGCTGTTCCGCCCTCTCCTCCCCGAACAGGTCGCGATCGGCGAGGACTCGCAGGAGAAGATCGTCGGCAGCGATGATGTCACGCGGTTGCCCGTGGTCGTCGCCGAGGAGGTCCTCGGCCGCAGCTTCCTCGCGCGCGCGATCGCCGCGATCAGCGAAACGACCGAGGCCGAGCGGCTCGAGACAGCCGTGATGGTGCTCGTCAACAAGGTGCTCGCCGCCGGGCGCGCCAAGCCGGGGCAGACCGAGGTCGTGCGGCGCGGCGCGCTGTACGCGACCGCGACCCTGTCGCTTGGGCTCGAGACGATCGCGCGCGGTGATCTCGCGAAGGCAACGCAGGCACTGCAATCGGTCGCGCTCACCCGGCTGTTCCGGGTCGGCTACACGGTGACGCTGCGCCTCGCGAAGCTCGCGACCGCGCTCGCCCCACGCTCGCTGACCGCGGGTTCGCCCGCCAAGGAGCTGGTCGCCGCGCTGTGCTCGCCGCGCCCGTTGTTCGCGAACGCCGCAGATGTGCCGCCGATGCCGGGCATGCGTCCGTTCGAGGCGCAGAGTGATCTGCGTCGCGCGGGCGAGCTTCTCACCGGGCTGACGATCCGGATCGCGCTCGTCGAGGGCTTCGGGGTCGACGTGCTCGCGATGGGGCAAGCGCCCGAGCCGCGCCCGGAGCTCGACGATCATCTGCGCACGGCGGTCGCGCGCGCGATCGCGGGTGGCGAGCTCACGAGCAGCGCTCTCTCGCAAGCCGACCTCGGCCGCCTGCGCGCGTGCTTCACCGAGGCCCGGCTCACCCCGGCCGCCCGCCAGCTCGGTCATTCCGCGATCGCGACCCGCCTCGGTGCCGCACAGCTCGCCGCGTCTGGCGTGATCTTGGCGAAGCTCGTCGATGGCTGGCTCGACGATCTGGAGCGCATCCTCGGCGCGGTGCGCGACACCGAGATCGATCCGCGCTTCGTCGAGGGCCTCCTCGTCCAAGTGCAGCGCAGCTGATTTTTAGCGCCGAAACGTGGCGAACAGCCAAGATCCCTGACGTCGCGTTCGCACCTCCGGCGTGGTAACGACGTTCGGGATGGCCGACGCGAATCCCCCTCCCTATCGCTCCGGGCTCGCGACTGGAATTGGCTTGTTCCTCGTCGCGGGAGCCATCCTCGCGATCGTCGATCGGGTGCATGCACACGGTGGCGGCATCGCGCTGTTCGGGCTGTGGGCCCTGCTCGCCTTGCCGATGGCGATCGGGACCGGACTCGTGCTCGCCGCCGGCAACGCGACGTGGGGCACCGGCTGGGTGCGCGGCCTGTTCGCGCGCCTGCGCGATGATCGCGATCTCGACGTCGCCGTCTCCGCGATCCTGATCGCGGCGGTCGTGGTCGGAGCCGTACTCGCACTCGTGGTCGCGAAGGCCTCGGTCCTGCTCGTCGGTGATGTCCAGCGCAAGGGCGTCGGCGGGTTGTTGCTAGGCGTGGTCGTCGTCGGCCTCGTGCCGGTGCTCGCGCTCGCCGCGCTGCCGATCTTTCGGGTGGCGCGCCAGCTCACCGCGATCGTGCCGGCGATCGGGCCGATTCCACGCGTCGTCGTGCTCGTCCTCGGGGCGGTCGTCGCGCTCGTGGCCGCGGGCTACTGGATCGTCACCCACCGGCTCGATTACCGCGCCCTCGATCTCGGCATCGCGGTCGCGGTGCTCTTGCCCGTGATCGCACTCGTGCTCGCGATCGTGTTCTACGGTCCCGCGGCGTCCGTGCGCGAGCGCATCCCTCTGCGTGGCACCGCCGTACTCGTCGGGCTCGTCATCGCCACCGCGCTTCCGGTGGTTGGCCTGCGCGGCAAGCCGAGCGAAGCCACGGTCGATGCGGTGTACGAGCACTCGTATATCGGCAAGCGCTTGATCGACGTGATGCGGAAGTTCTCCGACGCCGATCACGATGGGTACTCGGCGTTCTTCGGGGGGCCGGACTGCAACGACCACGATGCGAACATCAATCCGCACGCGACCGACATTCCGGACAACGGCATCGACGAGAACTGCATGGATGGCGACGCGCACCTCCAGAAGGCGAAGGCGCTGCCGTCGGGTAACCCGCCGCCGGTCACGGCGCAGCCCGCGCAGCCCTCGGTCTCGGGTGGGCAGAATGTCATCGTGGTATTCGTCGATACGCTCCGCTACGACCACCTCGGCGTCTCCGGTTACAAGCGCGATGGCAAGTCGCTGACGCCGAAGCTCGACGAGCTCGCGAAGCAGTCCGTCGTGTTCACTCACGCGTACTCCCAAGCGCCGAACACGCCGCGCTCGGTGCCCTCCTTCCTGACGTCGCGCTACCCGTCGCAGATCAAGGTCGATGATCCGAAGAAGGACTACGCGACGATCGACGACGAAGCAGAGACACTGTTCGAGGTCTTGAAGCCCGCCGGGTTCACTACGATCGGCGAATCGAGCCACTTCTATTTCTGCGATCACGACAAGTATCCGGATACCTGCAGCGACGTGAAGAACATCGGCGGCAAGCTGATGCACACCAACGTCATCCAGGGCGCGGACCTCTGGGATAACTCCGAGGCCAAGACGATTCCCGACTCGAACCATGACTCGGCCGGGCCGCGGATCATCAAGAAGACGATCGCCAAGCTCGACGAGCTCGCGGCGAGCAAGCAGAAGTTCGCGATGATCGTGCACCTGTTCGAGCCGCACTCGACCTACATGGAGCACCCGGGGATGCCGCCGATCACCGAGCACGGGGATGGCGCGCTGATGCAGAAGTACGACTACGAGGTCGCGTTCGAGGACACCCAGATCGGTGACCTGCTCGCCGCGCTCGACAAGACCGGACTCGACAAGACCACGACGATCGTCCTGATGTCGGATCACGGTGAAGCCTTCGGCGTGCACCCGGGCGAGGCGGGCTACTTCCACGGGATGTCGCTGTACAACGAGCTGCTCCACATCCCGCTGATGTTCCGGATCCCGGGCACCAAGCCCGCGATGCGCGACGACGTGGTCGAGCTCGTCGACATGGCGCCGACGATCGCCGCGCTGTTCGGCGTCGCGCCGGGCAAGAGCTGGATGGGGCGCTCGCTGACGCCCGCACTCGCCGGCGAGGCCCTGCCGCCCCTGCCGGCATTCGCCGAGATGCTCGAGGCCAACGAGTGGAAGCACGAGGCCAAGTCGATGATCACGGCCGATGCGAAGTCGCACGTGTTCAACAAGCTCAGCGAATCTCGCGTCGAGATCTACGACTTGTCGACCGATGCGGACGAGCGCAAGAACCTCTCGGATGCCGCCACGGCCAAGGAGCTCAAGCACCAGCTCGCGCAATGGGTCGAAGGGCCGCTCGCGAACAAGATCGCGAAGTGAGCGCTACGGCAGTGCGAGCACGGCGGTCAGCGCCCGCTCGGGATCGCGGTCGCCGGCGATCGCCGCGAGCTCGTCGAGGATCGTCTGGCGCCGCACATCCCCGCGCTCCAGAGCGCTGACGAGCGCCGCGCGCAACACGAGGTCCGCCGGATCGCTGCGGGTCGCGACCCAAGCGGCCGCGAGCACCGACGCATTCGGATCGTGGAGTGCGAGCTCCGCGAGCTCGACCCGCTGCACCTCGTGACCGACCGGTGGCGGCTGGAGCTGCGCGCGGAGGGCCGCGAACCCGTCGGCTTGCGCGTCGCGACCGGTGCGCCGGCTCGCTTCGATCGCGAGGTCGAGCGCCTCGGCGAGCGCGTTCGCGCCGGCGAGATCGAGCGCGCTGCGCATCGCGGTGATCACGTCGAGCGTGCGATTGCCGCGCATGAGCGCGTGGCCGATCGAGATCCACGTCACCGCCGGATCTCCAGAGGCGGCCGCAGCGGTCGCGCCGATCACGAGCGTCGCGTCGCCGTCGCCAGCGCGCGCCGCAGCACACGCGTAGCCCTCGACGAGGGCGGCATCATCGCTGTCTTCGCTCGCGCCGAGCCACATCATGCGCGCACGGCCGGGGTCCCCGAGCGCATCGAACAGCGCGCCGATCGCGGCCTGGCCGATCGCGCGATCGATCGACCGCCCGACTAGCTCGCCCGCGAGCCGCTCCGCGACCGCCGGATCGCGACGATAGGCCCGTGCGACGACCGCGAGCTCCGCTTCACTCGGCAATTCCGGCGCCATCGCCATCGCCGATCCAGCGCCGTCGAGCCCTGCCCCGACGAGCGCTTCGAGGCGTGTATACGCGTAGAGCGCGGCCGCGGCCGCGCGTGGATCGTCGCCGGTCGCGAACGGCACGACGGTATCCGTTGCACGTGCCGGGCTGGCAGGAAGCTCGAGCGCTGCGAGCGCCGCGTCCGGAGACCACCACGCGAGCGCGAGCGCGAACGCGCGTTCGTACGCGAGGTCGTGCGCTCCGCTGTCGTGCCACCGCGCGAGCTGCTCGTACGCTTCGCGCTTGGCGCCTCGCTCCCACAGCCACGCGCCGAAGACCGCGTGTTGCGCCGCGGGGGCCTTCGCGTCGGCACCGGCCCACGCCGCGTTGCCGCCGAGCGCGACGAGCATCGCCCGTCCGCTCGCGCGGACCTCGGCATCGATGTGGCGTAGCTTCGCGATCGCGGCGACCTCCTTCGCGCGTGCGAAGCTCGCCGCCGGCACCGCCGCTCCGAGCCGCGTCGCGCGCTCGAGATCGTACAGTCCGTGGCCCGAGCCTCGCGCGACGCGCGCTTGCCCTCGCCGCACGAGGAGCGCCGCGAACCGCGCCTTGTCGGCATCGTGCCAGCGCGTGCCCAGGGGGCCGCCGAGCTTCTCGATCGCCTCGTAGTCGTCGATCGCGTCGCCGTCGCGGTGCAGCTCGCCATCGAGGGTGGCGGCCGCGAGCCGGGCCTGGACATCGCGCGGCTCGGCGAGGATCCGGATCTCGAGGTCGCGCCGCGCATCGACCGCGCCGCGCCGCGCGACGAGGGCCGCGACATCGATCGGATCGGGCGCGCGCACGCCGCAGCTGGCTAGCGCCCAGATGGCGACGCCGGTGAGCTTCGCGAACCGCACCCCGGCATCTTCACGCAAAACGCGGCGTCAGAACACCGACCGGCCATCGATCCGATCGCGCTCCGCGGCGAGCGCTCGGGCAAATTGGCCGCGCGGCGGGTTCACGCCGAGCTCCTTGCGCAGCCGCTCCGCGATCGCCTCGGCCGCGACATACGAGGCCTGCGCGCCCGGATCGGTCCACAGCGCGGGTGGGGGAATGCGCCCGGGTAACTGCGGCAGCGCGGGCAACGAGCGCTCCACGTCGTCGAGCATCGCGGCCAACGCGAACCGTCGCAGGCGCGCCTCGACCGCGAGCTCGTTGACCCAGCGCGGTGGCAACCACGACGGTGGCTCGGCGAGCCGGGCGATATACGAGGCCGCGGCTTCGTCGAGCACCCGCGGAATTCCGGGCGGCTGGACGAGCGCGATCGCGGCGTGCCCGAGCTCGTGCAGCACGGTGTAGCGCGTCATTGGCGAATCGATCACCTGTGGTACGACGACGATGACCTCGCGAAGTGGCTCGATCACGAACGTCCGCGGCGAGGCGGTCGCGCTGCGATCGATGCGCACCGAACCGGTCAGCCCGAACCTCGTCGCGATCGCGTGCCAGACATCGTCGATCGCCACCGCGTCGATCGCGGGACCGCGATCCATCCATCCCGCGATCAACGGGCCCGGAACATCGATCTCGACGACCGGATCCGGCGTGCCGTGCAGCCGATGGATCAGCGCGATCGCGTCCATTCCGAACCGGTCGCGGCTCACGGAGTTGCGTGCCGCGCTGAGCGCCGAGAGCCCGTCCCACGTCGCGGGCTGGGCGCGCACCGCGGCGACGGCCGGATCGCTCTCGATCGCGAGCGGGACCAGCAAGCGCAGCAGCGCGACCGCACGATCGGCGAGCCTCTCGTGTGGCAACGCGGCGAGCACGGTGTCGAGGCTCGACGACAACCGCGCGATCAGCGGCGCCGGCGGGGGCACACGACCTTCGGCATGCGCGCGTGCGAACGCTCGCATGTGCCCGGGCAGCTCGGCGGCGAGCTCTTGCTCGAGCAGGTCCAGCTCAGCCACGGGGCGTGCCGGGCGGCGCGATTCCCAAGCGCGCGAGCTCTTGCATCACCAGCTTGAGATCCGCCCATGCATCCCGCTTGCGATCGGGCTCGCGCAACAGGTACGCGGGGTGGAACGTCGGCATCACTCTGATTCCGTTGACGTCATGAAACTTGTTGCGGAGCGCGCTGATCGGCACGTCGCGACCGAGCAGCTGGTTCGACGCGGGCCGGCCGAGCGCGACGATGATCCGCGGCGCGATCGATGCGATCTGGGCCTGGAGAAAGGGCATGCACTGCTCGAGCTCGTCGAGCTCGGGGTTGCGATTCCCGGGCGGCCGGCACTTCGTGGTGTTCGCGATGTAGACCGATCGCCGCGACCACCCCATCGCTTCGATCATCTTGTCGAGGAGCTCGCCGGCAGGACCGACGAAGGGTTCGCCGCGCTTGTCTTCCTGTTCGCCCGGCGCTTCACCGACGAACATCAACGGTGCGTTCGGATCACCGATGCCGAAGACGATCGACGTGCGGGTCGTCGACAGCTTGCACCGCGTACATTCACCGAGCTCGTCGCGGATCTGCGCGAGCGACATGCGGCCGATCCGCGGAGCCCGGTCGTCGTAGACCTCGACCGGCGTACCGACCTCCGCATCGAATGGCAGGATCGCCGAACGCGTGGTGGCCTGGCCGGGGGCCGCCCACGTACCCGCGGCGACGTGCCGCGCGAGCTGCGACCGCAGCTGGCGGGTAAGCGCGACCAGCTCGTCTCGGTCGTTCGGGCCTCGATCCATCTCGGTCATGCTATCAGGCGGGTATGCCATTGCTCCGGTCCGTTCGGCTACGGGTGGGATTCCTGTTTGCGATCTCCATCGCGAGCGGCGCGAGCGGTGCGTGTCGGCGTGGCCCGTCGGTGCCGGAGGGTGATGTCCTGTCGACCCTGACCATCCCGTCGATCGCGGGCGATCAGCTCGATCTCCAGAGCCTGACCGGTAAACCGACGTTGCTCCTGTTCGTGTCCACGACGTGCGTTCACTGCCTCACCACCATCCCCAACGCGATGGGAGCGGCCCAGTACAAGGGAGCGAACCTCGTCGCGATCTTCGTCAGCGGCGACGCGAAGGCTGCCGAGCACGTCGTGGAGCAGACCAAGTTCTCGGGTCCGGTGTTGCTCGACGACGGCAGCCTGCGCAAGGCATTCGAGATCGAATCGGTGCCGTACACGCTCGTGCTCGGCCGCGATGGTCACGCGACCGATGCTTTCACCGGCGAGCAAGACACCGCGACGCTGGCCAACGCGCTCGCGTCCGCGAAGTAGCTACTTCTCGGGGTCCGCGGTCTTCGGCACGGCGGTCGTGCCGGTGCCCGCGAACGACAGGTACTGGTAGTACATCCCGTCGGCTTCGCTCGCCGCGCGCAGCTGGCCTTGCTGGGCATCCTTGGGGTTCTTGAACGTGATGCGCACCTCGACCTCGGTCGGATGCGGATTCTTGCCGCGCGCGGCGCCGACGCGCTTGGCCGTGATGCGGGCAAGAGGCTGCTCGAAGAAGCGCGTGTCGACATCGCGCCACGTGTTCTGACCGAGCTTGTCGAGCCCTCCCAGATCGACGACGAGCGTCGAGCCTTCGACGTGCTGGACGACCTCGAACGCGGCGACCGACTGGAGAAATACCTCGGCCCCGCCACCCTTGGCTTCGAAGCCGATCCACGACAGCGTGCCCTTCGAGGGCATCCGTTTCGGCTTCTTGCCATTGTCCGCGCGCGGCAGGACGCCCGGCTTCACGCCACCGTACTCGCCCTCGCCGTGCGGACCGTTGGACATCGCGAGCGCCGCTGGATCCTCGGGTGAATCCGCCGCGGTTGGACGAGCCGTCGGAACGGCCGAAGCGGGTGAAGGCGTCGGTACCTTCTTCTTGTGGGGCGCCGCGATGGCAACCGGCCCAGTGAGCAGCACAGTCAGCAGTGCGAGGCGCATGCGCGGGATCGTACAAACGCTGGACCACGGAGGCAAATTTCGACTCCGCTATCCGTTCGCTACCCCAGGCCGTTCCCGGCTGAGTGTGACTGGACACACGGGATCGCTATGCTTCGCTCCGTGCCAAACCAGGTCAAGGGAATGCTCTTCCTGGACTACGTGCGGATGGTGCGAGCAAACAAGGCGGTCGAGTGGCACATCGTCCTCGATCCGGGTGACCTCCACTACTTCTTCGAGGACACGATCGACCCGGCGGCCTGGTATCCGATGGCCACGTTCGAGCGCGTCGGTAACGCGATACTCAAGTATGTCGGTAAGAGCGAGCTCGCCAGTGTCGAGCTCTGGGGTCGGCGCTCGGCGATCCAGCTCGTCGCCGCGTATCCGATGCTGCTCGCCGAGGGTGATCCGGTCGAATCGATCAATCGCTTTCGCGTCCTGCGCCAGACGTTCTTCGATTTCGACGCTCTCGACGTGCCGCTCCTCCACCCTGGTGCCGCGCAACTCGTGCCGCGCTTTCACATGAGTCGAGTCGCCGAGGAAGCCGCGTGTTTCCAGATGCTGGGCTTCTTCGCGGGGCTGATCGAGCAAGCCGGCGCTACCCAGATCGACGCGAAGTTTCGCCAGCGCTCGTGGGATGGCGATCCGCAGACTCGGCTCGATCTCAGCTGGGCTTCGCCGGAGGATCGCTAGTCGGAACCGGATCCGCGGGCGCGCCGAGGAAGGCGATGCGCGCTTCACCGACGAGGAACAGCGAGCCAGCGATCAGGATCGGCGAGCCGAGGGTGCGCGCGAGTGCGACGGCGCTTGGTAGTTCCGGTGCGTGATGTGGCGTGCCACAGATCGCGGCGAGCGCCTCGGGCTCGAGCGATCGATCTTGCTGATAGCGCGTCGCGACGATCGCACTCACCTGCCCTGCGAGCTCGGTGATGATCGCGCCTACGTTCTTATCCGCGCTGATGGCGGTGACGAGCACGGGCTTCAGATCCAAGCTCTGCAACGTGGCTGCGAGCGCACGCGCACCATGAGGATTGTGGGCGCCGTCGAGGATCAGGTCCGCGAAGCGTTCGAACCGACCGGGGTGAACGACGCGCGCCAGCGCCGAGGTGTCGACCGGCAGGCCGATCGCTTGGACCGCGGCGATCGCGAGCGCGGCGTTGCGCCGCTGGTGCGTCCCGACGAGCGCGGAGACCGGGCCAAGCTCTTCGACGAGCCGGGCCGCGGGAGCAAAGTGCAGCAGCACGGGTTGGCCGACGATGATCTGCTGGTTCGGTTTGAAGATGCCGGCCTTCTCCGCCGCGATCTTTTCGATCGTGTCGCCGAGGATCGCCTCGTGATCCATCGCGATGTTCGTGACCACGGCGACCTGCGCGTGGACCACGTTCGTCGCATCCAGCCGGCCGCCGAGCCCGACCTCGAGCACCGTGATCTCGACGTTCGCGGCAGCGATGATCACGAACGCCATGGCCGTGATCTGTTCGAAGAACGTGAGCTCGTCGCCGCCCGCGGCGGCGACCTGCGCGTAGGCCTCGACGATCTGAGGTTCTGAAACCATCACCCCATCGAGCTGCACGCGCTCCCGCAGCGTCGAGAGATGCGGCGACGTGTACGTCGCGACGCGCTTGCCCTGGCCTCGCACCAGCGCGGCGATCATCGCGACGACCGAGCCCTTGCCGTTCGTGCCACCGACGTGGATCACGAGCCCCATCCGGCGTTCGGGGTTGCCGAGTCGCGCGAGCAACTCGGTCATCCGCTCGAGCCCGAGCTTGACGCCGAACCGGCGTGCCGAGACCAGGCGATCGAGTACCTCGCGATACTCCATCAGGTCAGTCGGTGTGCGGGATCTCGAGCTCGACGTCGCCGACGCTGCCGGTCCGACGATTCGCATCGCGACCGTGCTGGAACCAGCGCAGCGAACGCTCGAGTGTGCGCTTGAGATCCTTGCGATGGACGACCATGTCGACCATGCCGTGCTCGAGCAGGAACTCGGAGCGCTGGAACCCGGGCGGCAGCTGCTGACGGATCGTCTGCTCGATCACGCGTGGACCAGCAAAGCCGATCAGCGCCTCGGGCTCCGCGATGGTCAGATCACCGAGCATCGCGACCGAGGCGGCAACTCCACCGGTGGTCGGGTGCAAGAGCACCGCGATGTACGGCACGCGCGCCTCGCGCAACCGCGAGCGAGCGGCGGAGGTCTTCGCCATCTGCATCAGCGACAGCACGCCTTCCTGCATGCGCGCGCCTCCGGACGCCGAGAACAAGATCGCCGGGCGCTTGTGGGCGACCGCGCGCTCGAACTGGCGCGTGATCTTCTCGCCGACGACGGAGCCCATCGAACCGCCCATGAACTCGAAGACGAAGAACCCGGCCTCGACCGGGATGCCGCCGACCGCGCCGGTGCCCGCGCGATATGCGTCACCGGGGCCGACCTTGCGCATGCTGCTCTTGATCTGATCGACGTACTTCTTGCCGTCGACCCGGAACCCTAACGGGTCGGTACTCTCGAGCTGGAGGTCGTGCTCTTCCCACGAGCCTTCATCGATCACCATCTCGATCCGGCCCTGGGTCGGCATCCGGAAGTGGTGGTTGCAGCTCGCGCAAACCCGCAAATTCGCGTCGAGATCGGCCTCGTAAAGCGTCGTATTGCAGCGCTCGCACTTGGTCCAAATCCCCTTCGGAACGGACTTTTTGGGCTGTTCGGCCAGCCCCTGCGTACGTGACCACCAGGCCATGGGATGCACCTGATAGCCTATTATCCCGTGCGTTTCCAGCGGCTTTCTCTCGCAGCAGCAGCAAGAACTTGGTAGACACTCGGGCGGTAAGCGTCCCCTGATACGTGAGGTCGCGATGTCTTCGATCCTTGTCGTCAACGAGATCAGCACCGAGCGCGAGGAAACTGTCCGCGCTCTTCAGGCTGAAGGTTTCACAGTAGTCCAGGCCGGATCAGCGTCGGAAGCGACGCGAGAGATCTGGGGTGGCTCGTTCATCGTCGCCGTCGTCTCGTCGTTGCTGACTGGCACCACCGCGCAAGCGTTGGTCGGTCAGCTGCGACAGATGGCGCCCGAGATCGAGACCATCATCCAGGGCCGGAGCGACGAGCTCCCTGCGCTCGTGCGCAAGGTGATGGCGATTCGCGACGGCTCGGTCGCCGCCTAGGGCTACGGCCCGAAGCGATCTTTCAGCGTCAGAAATTCCAAGAACTCGAGGAGCCGTCCGACCTCGGGGACGATGAAGCCGTGCCCATCGATCCCCGCGTCCTCGGCGAGGAGGACCAGGCGCGCGGCGCGTAGCCGATCGACGACCTCGATCACCTCGTGCACGGGCAGGCCGACGCGCGTCGCGATGTCCTCGACGCGCTTCGGGACGAGGATCGCGGTGCCGATATTGACCGGCGTGCCGGCGAGCAGGATCTGCTCTTCGGCCAGGTGGCGAAGGCACTGCACGACACGATGGTTCGCGGTCGGCAACAGCAATAGCTCGACCTGCTGGTTCGCACTCTCGAGGCGCAGCGCGAGGGACTTGATGATCCGCAGCGCGATTTCGGGACGAGCGCGCAGCATCGCCTCGAACGTCTTGCCCTCGATCACGAGCAGGCGCGAATCGATCCGGACCACCGCGGTGGCGCTGCGCGGGCGCGAGTTGAGGATCGACATCTCGCCGAAGAACTCGCCGGGCGGAATGATCGCGAGGACGCGCTCGTTCTCGCCGACCATCCGGCGGATCTCGACCTCGCCAGTCGTGACGACGTACATGAAGTCCCCCGGCTGGCCCTCTTCGAACAGCACGGTGCCGGCCGGAAAGTCCCGCGCAAACCTGTCCAACCCGTCGTTCACCCGAGAATCATCGCATGGTCGCGTGGCGCAGAATATGGAGCAACGCGCGCGAGCCGACCTTGGTGCGACCGATGCCCTCCTCGGCGGGTAGCGCTACCTCGTCGCTCGTGAGGCCGAGCTTGGTCGCGCGGACCAGCATCTCGACATCCCAGCCAGCGCCACGGTCGCGCATGCCGAGCGCGACGAGCGCGGGGAACTTGAGGGCGCGGACCGGGCCCACGCCGGACCAGCGATGGCGATACACGGTGTCGATCAGGCCGATCACCACGCGCTCGCCGATCGCGTGCTTGGTCGCATCGGTGCCGAGCACGAGCTCGAGGCCGCGGGTCTCGATCGGTGCGACGAGCGCGGGCAGCAGCGCGGCCGCCGCGGGGCGATCACCAGGGATGAACACCACCAGATCGGGGACCCGCGGGAGCGACGAGAAGTGTGCCTGCGCCCGCTGGCAGGCCGCACCGTAACCACCGGTGTACTCGCGGAGCACGAGCGCTCCGGCGTCGCGCGCGATCTCGGCGGTGCGGTCGCGCGAGGCCCGATCGACGACGACGACCGAGCGCACGGTCCGCGCGGGAAGAGCTCGCAAGACGGCGGCCAGCGTGGCCGCGTGATCGCGAGCCGGTACGACAACATCGATGACCAATCACCCCGAGCATACGACCTCTTTGGGCGCTTGGCGTGTGGTACACGAGCGTTCGATGGCGCTCACCTACAAGGACGCAGGGGTCGACATCGACGCCGGCAACGCCCTGGTCGATCGAATCAAGCCGCTCGCGAAATCGACGATGCGCCCCGAGGTGCTCGGCGGTATCGGCGGCTTTGCCGCACTGTGTCGGATTCCGACCGGCTACGAAGAGCCGATCCTGGTCAGCGGCACCGATGGCGTCGGCACCAAGCTCAAGACCGCCTTCGCAGCGAACCGCCACGACACGATCGGCGTCGACCTCGTCGCGATGTGTATCAACGACGTGCTCGTGACCGGTGCCGAGCCGCTGTTCTTTCTCGACTACTTCGCGACCGGCGCGCTCTCGGTCGACACCGCCGCGACCGTGATCGCGGGCATCGCCGATGGCTGTCGTCAGGCGGGCTGCGCGCTCGTCGGTGGCGAGACCGCGGAGCTGCCGGGCCTGTATCACGGCAGCGACTACGACCTCGCCGGGTTCTGCGTCGGCGTCGTCGACAAGAAGAAGATCCGGCCGACCCGTGACCTCGTCGCTGGCGATATCGTGATCGGCCTCCCCTCGGCGGGCCTGCACTCGAACGGTCACTCGCTCGCGCGCAAGGTCGTGCTCGAGGAGCTGAAGCTGCCGCTCGAGGCCACGCCCGCGCTGCTCGGTGGTGATTCGGTCGCCGATGCGCTGCTGCGCCCCACGATCATCTACGCCTCGGCATTTCGCCAGCTCGCGGAGGCCGGCATCGCCTGGAAGGCCGGCGCGCACATCACCGGCGGTGGCTTGATCGAGAACCCGCCGCGGATCTTCGCCGACGACACGCTCGCGGTCGAGCTCGATCGCTCCACCTGGGAGGTCCCGGGCATCTTCAAGCTGATCGCGAGCGCGGGCATCGCCGAGGCCGAGATGGATCGCACGTTCAACATGGGGCTCGGCATGCTGATCATCGTGCCGGTCGGCGAAGCGGAGCGCACCGTCGAGCTGCTCGCTGGAGTCTCCGCGCGCGTGGTCGGCAAGCTCGTCCCGCGCGACGGCGGCGACGCCTCTCGCTTCGTCTCGTAGCGCCATGAACCTCGGCGTTCTGGTTTCGGGGACGGGGACGAATCTGCAAGCGCTGCTCGACGCCGAGGCGCGCGGCGAGCTCGGCGCTGCGCGGATCGCGATCGTGATCTCCAATAATCCCGGTGCGGCCGCGCTCGCGCGCGCGACCGCGGCCGGCAAGCCCGCGCTCGCGATCGATCACCGCGGCCTCGCGCGGATGGCATTCGAGGATCTGCTGATCGCCGGCTTACGCGAGGTCGAGCTCGTCGTGCTCGCGGGCTTCATGCGCGTGCTGACGCCACACTTTCTCGATCGGTTCGCGGGCCGCGTGATCAATACGCACCCGTCGCTCCTGCCCGCGTTCCCGGGCATGGATGCACCGGGTCAGGCGATCGCGGCCGGGGCGAAGGAGAGTGGCGTCACCGTGCACGTCGTCGATGCGAGCGTCGATGGGGGGCCCGTGCTCGCGCAGGTCGCGGTGCCCGTCGTGGCGGGCGACACCGCGGAGACACTCCACCTGCGGATCCAGGCGGCCGAGCACGTGCTGCTGCCGCGCATCGTTCGCGAAATTGCCGACGGTCGGATCGTGCTAGCTTCGCCGGGCCCGCCTCGTGCCGAGTAATTCCTACGACCTCGTCGTCCTCGGTGATGACCTCGCCGCGCTCGTGTGCGCCACGTTGTGCGCACGCCGTGGCATGCGCACCCTGATCCTCGGCGACGATCGCCCTGCCCGCTACCAGCTCGGCCCGCACAAGCTGCCGATCGAGCCCGTGGTGTGGCCGACCGTCGCCGGCTCCGCCGCCGAGCGCGTGCTCAAGGAGCTCCACGGCGAGCTCGCGCTGCGTCGCAAGTTTCGCGAGCCGCGGATCGCGGCGCAGATCGTCGCCCCGGATTTCCGCGTCGACCTCGGTGGCGATCGGATCGCCGCGGAGCTCGCGCGCGAACTGGGCGCGACCAGCGAAGCCTCGCTCGCGCGCTGGCAAAAAGGCTCCGAGGTCGCGCGCCAGTTCGATCCGTTGCTCGGTAGCGAGCACGCGTTCCCGGGCGTCGGCTTCTTCGAACGGCGCGAAGTCGCGAAGCTCGCCGAGCACCTCGGGGCGACCGCCGCGACCTGGTGGAAGGATGTCGAGACCGATCCGAGCGTGGCGCTGTGGCGCGGCCTCGCCGCGATCGCGCTGCGCCATCCCGATGCCCCACCCGCCGCGATCGCACGCGCGCTCGATGCCTGGTACGCCGGGCCGCCCGCGCTGCGCGGCGACGGCGATGCGATCCGCGAGCTGCTCGTCGAGAAGCTCACGACCGCCGGCGGTGAAGTTCGCAGCGGCACGGTCGCCGAGGTGAACATCTCGTGGTCCAAGATCTCGAGCATCATCCTCGCGAATGGTGACGAGATCGGGTGCGGTCAGGTCGTCGCGAGCCGCTCGCCGCAGGCACTCGTCGATCTGCTCGGCAAGAAGGCGCCCAAGCAGCTACCTCAGCTCGCCGCGACGATGTCGATCGTCGGCTATCGCTACACGCTGAACATCGTGCTCGACGAGGCCGGCTTGCCGGAGCACATGGCGCCGACCGTCGCCGTGATCTCCAGCCTCGACAAGGCGCCGGTCGGTGATGTCGCCTTCTCCGTGCACCTCGGCGAGGCCGACGATGCCGGTCGCGTGGTTGCGACGATCGCGGCGGTGCTGCCGACCGAGGGCGTGATCGAGCCCGATCGCCTGGTCGCCAAGTGCATGGCGCTGCGCACCGGCTTGTGGCGCCGGCTCGGCGATGTTATGCCATTCTTCGAGAAGCACCTCGTGCTCGCACACTCGCCATTCGAAGCAACGCCGCCGCACGTGCCGGGTGGCCGCGGTAGCTACGACGTGCCGCGGAACCTGCCGTTGCCGATGATGCCGGTGTGGAAGGGCTCGCTCGCGGCGACCGCCGAGACCGGTGCACTTCCGTACGTCACCGGGCTCAAGAACCTCACGCTCACCGGCGATCAGGTCTTGCCCGTGCTCGGCACCGAAGGCGCCCTCGCCTCGGGATGGAGCGCGGCGAAGGTCGCCTGCGCGCTCGCCGGCAAGAAGAAAGACTACCTGCGCGACGAAGTCGTCGGCGCGGCTAGCTGAGTCGCGGCAGCTCGAGCTGATCGGCGCGCGCTTCGTCCGAAACGACGAGGATGATCGTGGTGTCGGTGGTCGTCGCGCCGCGGACCATCGCGACCGCACCGTGCGCGCGCGCTTCGAGCACGAGCTCGCGTGGATCGACGTTCGGATCGGCCGCGAGGATCGCACCGCCGACCAGCGGCAGCATCGCCTCGGCGACGAGCCCGAGTGGCTGATCTTCGGGCGCGACGACCACGCACGCGCTGAGCAGCTCGATCGGCCCCGGCGTGCCGACGATCGTGCCCGTCGCGGGATGCAGCTGATCGAGCATGCGCTGCGCGAAGGTCGCGAGGCGGATGCGTGAATCGCGGAACGTGGCGACCTCGGAGCTCGCGAGCTGGCCGCGACCGAGCGCTTCGTCCCAGTTCTGCGCGAGCACCCGCGCGAGGTCGACCGGAGCAACGCCGGGTTCACCGCACAGGTGGGCACCGTAGAGGAACGCGAGCCCGGCGTGGAGCGGCGCGGCGATCGCGAGCCGCTGCGCGAGCAGCTCGATCGCGAGGACGTTGGGAGGCAGCCGCGTTGTCGTGCCGACGATCACCGAGCGGGTCCAGATCGCGAGCTCGTCGCGCCAGTGGATCGAGGGCGGCGCGGGAGGCGGTGCGACCGGCTCGATCGCGCGAGGCACCGCGGCGGCGAGTGACGACGTGCTCGCGCGCCAGGAGCTGAAGCGATCAGCGAGCGAGACGGCGACCGACTTCATCGGCGCGCGCGGCCCGGGATCGACGGGCGGCCGCGCGATCACCATGGCTGGCGCCATTCCAGGAGGCGCTTGCATGACCGGTGATGGTGAAAGCACCGCAGGTGGCGCGACCGGCTCGGGCAACGCGTCGCCGTACAGCGTCGAGGTCCGAACAGGAGCCTCGGCAAATCCTGGATCTTGCACGTCAGCTTGGTCGTGCCGTTCGGCTCGGCGCGGTTCCGGCGCGAACGACGCTGGCACCGAGACCGAGGCCTCGAGCTCGCGGCCATCGAGCGCGACCAATACGACCGGTCGGCGCGCCTGTGCCGCGAGCACCGCGCTCGTCCGCGTGATGACGAGCCCGGCGGCCTCGACTCGATCGATGCCTTCGAGATCGATCGCGCGGATCGCGGCTTTGCGATCGAGGTCGACACCGTACAGCCGTCCCGTATCGGTGCCGATGCACGCGAGTACGTCGCTGCGCGGATGCGACGCCACATAACCGATCGGCTCCGGCAGCTCGTGGAACTTCGGCTGGCCACGATTCACGAGCGCGAACACGTCGAGCCGCGTGGGATCCTGCTGGGTGGTCATCCACACCACGCGATCGCTACCGCCGAGTGCGGTGATGACCCCAGGCTTCGGCAGCTTCAAGCGCCGCTTCGGCATCCGCGACTGCGGATCCCACTCCTCGATCGCTCCGGGCACCGCGACGACGAACAGCGGTCCCGCCGCCCCGCCCTTCGTCGGCACCGCGCGCGCGGGAAACTGATAGGGTGTGAGGTGCGTCTCGGTCGCGGTCAGCACCGCGGCCCCGAGTGCGCCGAGCGCGAGCGCGTGGATGCCGACCGACGCCATCAACCGCATCGGTGATTCGAGCCGGATCTCCGCGATCGTCCGCGGCCCGCGCGGATCGAGGAGGTGCACCGTGCTGTGCGCGGCGAAGCGCGAGAGGACCGCGAGCCGTGGCGGCGAGCCGAGCCACACCACTTCGCTGGCCCCCGCCTCTGGATCGACGCCGACCTCCGCGATCGCCGTACAGCTCGGCAGCGCGAGCACCGTGATCCGCGACGGTTCGTGGATCGCGGCCAGGGTGCCGTCGCTCGCGACCGAGATGCGCGGAGCCTGCGCCGGCACGAAGCCCATGACCACGGGTGAATTCTATCAGTCCCCGCGCAACTTCGCCCAGCACCGCACCGATGAGAGGCGGGAATGGACTCAATCGTACTGACCCAACAGGTCGATCAGATCGATCAGGTCCTGATTGGTTCGATAGCTCGGGTGGTCGACGTAATAGAGATCTTCCAACTTCAGGGCGAGTTCGTCCTCGCTCATGCGGCCAAGAGCGCCGGTGCGTGACGCTCGTTTGACGCGGTTAATATCGAGCGGCTCCTTGTCGCTCGGCGCGGCCGCCTTCGCACGTGCGATGCGTTCGACTCGCGTTTGCCGGTCCGCGGACCCGCTCATTTGTCGAGAGGTGACACGACCGTTGCTCGTGGCGGTCCATTCAGCGCGTCGAGGACCGGGTGTGAAACGTTCGCGCGGCGCAGCCGGAGCAGGACCGCGTAGCCGCGCCGCCAGTACATGACCGTCGCCGTCGCGAAGCAGATCGGCGCGACCCAGAATGGCCCAAAGATCACGAACGCGACGCCGGTGCCGGCGACCACGACGATGCGAGCCAGCTCTCGTCGATAAGCCGCGCGCAGGGCATGTGCGAGCGCCACGTCCGGCATGATTTCAGAATGCGGCGGAAGCACGAAAGGCGCAATCGCGATCGTTCACGGCGTGAACGCATGGATCGCGGTCGCGAGGCGTTGCGTCTCGACCGGATCGAGCACGCCTAGCTCTCGCTCGATGCCCGTACCCACCAGATAGGCGTCGACGTACGGCAGGTACTCGCCGATATTCGCGGTCGTCACCCCAGATGCGAGGGCAAGCGCGACGTTCGCGCCTTCACGCATGGCGCGCGGCTTCGCCGGGTCCGCCGCGTAGCCGGTCCCCGGGCCGCTCGTGCAGACGACATCGACGAAACTCTCGGCGGTCGCGGCGGCGAGCCCGAGGTCTTCGCGCGCGACCTCGCGCTGGTACTTGAAAGCGACGCCGCCGAAGTACAGGCCGGTCCAGCCGAGCTTCGCGCGCGCTTCGATGAACCGATGCGCGACCGGCTGCTCGGTGGCGCGTTCGTCGACGCCAGCATTATCCGACCAGATGCCGTCGATCCGACCGCAACCCGCGAGCGCGTACGCGAGTGCGTCGGCGGGCGAGCGTGACAGGAGGTTCACGCCAACCCACAGCGATGGATGGCGGCGATAGATTTCGTTGATCAGATCGACGACACCAGCTTCGTCGAGGCCCTGATTGATCGTGAAGATCCCATCGGCACCGGCATCGACCGCCACCTCGACAGCGACGAGTGCGCGTTCCCGATCGACCGGATGGACGACAGGGAGAAGCACGCGACGTTTGCCGAACACGTCGGCGATCCGATTGGGCATTTTGCGCTCGACCTTCGAGCGATAGTAACGCGAAAGCGTCACGCTCCCCGCTGACCTCAGCGCCCGAGGAGCAGATCGAATACGACCCCGGTCAGTCGAAGCCGATTCGATGGTCACGGGTCCGATTTGACCACCGATGCGTCCGCACTGCACCTGGGAGGATCAATCCCGAGCTCTACTGCACGTGCCGTGATCAGCGCGTCGGCGTCGTGATCGCGTTCGTCATCGAACACGGATTCTGCGGCTGTGCCTCGGTACAGCTCGTACGCGAGCTCGAGCTGCGAGCGACGCGACACAGCACCGACGAGCGCGTCTTCCCCCCCGAAATTAACGGCGCGGAAGATTCGCGCTGCCCACGGCTCGAACCAGTTCGCGACGTTGCGAGCGTCGGCAAGCACCGGGGCTGTGCGCGTGACAAAGTCGTTATGGTCAGCGATTTCGGCGCAAAGTCTTGGAATCAACGCCATGAAGTCCCCGAAGCCGTCACCATCGACGGGTATCGCGAGCAGTAATCGTTCCGCCGCTTGTTCGAGCTCGGTCATGGTTCCTCGACTGTACGTGGCGCTCGCGGACCGTGCGCGTCCTCGCTCGAGAGCTGCGAAATCAAGAAGGCGCGATCTTCAAAGGGCTTCGTCACCGCGCAGTCCTCGAACATGAGCGTGCATGTTGCCGCGAACCCGCGCGGCATGCCACGCCGGCGCCGCCGAGCGGACGAATCAGGATCGGGTCGAAGACGGATTCGGTCATAGCTTCGGCGGCAAGTCGCGCACGTCCGCAAAGCCAGCGTCCGTGATTGCGAATGGATAATGACGCGACGTTCCGCCACCCGCGCCAAGCGCCGCGATGACTCGCTCGAGGCGTGGCCGATTCGCCGCGGCCGCCCCGTTCAGTCGTGCGTGTCCGTGCGCGTCGTATGTTGCCGATAGCCACACGTCAATTGCCGTCGAGTAGCTCACGTAGACCGACGACACGCTCGTCTCGGGCGGCGCGATACTCCACTGGAGCGTGCCTGCGTCTGGGATCCAGCCACGATCGATGACGTCCGTGTCTAGATTCACGAAGACGGCACTCACCGCCACCGAAGGCCCGAGGCTTCGCAACGCATCCGTCACGTCATTCCACGAGAGCGCCGGTAACTCGTTCAAGTCGTGGAACGCGATCTCTGTTCCGGCATCATTGAATTCGCCCCAACTCACCTGCAAACCATGTGGTTGGTGCAGGGTTACCAATGCTCGCTCGATCGTCGAGACCACCCAGAGCGACGCCTGGAGCGCCGACAAACCGGTCGGAACCTGCAACTCGCGGTGCCATTCACCAACCTCACCTGAAAAGCCCCAGCTATTCATCGCGTGAAGTCGAACTCGCGATGGGACGTGTTGCAACCCACGAGCAGCTCTCCATAAAGTTTGGTGTCATCGAGCACGCTGCTAACGCTCGTTCGGTCATGGTTTCGCCGGGATCGCGGTAACGGCCCGCGCCGCTGACGGCGCGGCGCTCGACTCTCCGGGATTTCAGGACCACGAGTTGAGGACCTTCATCTGTTCGGCACACTCGGCAAGCGTCTTCACGTGCGGATAGTCGACGTAGTACTTCTCCTCGAGACGCGCGTGGCGCACGGCTTCGGAATCCATCCGCCCTTCGCTGCTCGTATCGACGAGCTTTTCGAGCTTCGCGAGGTCGAACGGCTCCTTCCCGTACAACGCACCTCTGGCCTTGGCACGAGCGAGCGACTCGGCGCGCGTCTTGATGTTCAGCGCGCGGATCTCTTCGAAGAAGTCTTCGGCTGCCTTGCCGGTGAGCGGACCGGTCGATTTCGTCAGTGATGCGGCGGACGTGCGGCGCAGCACCCGAAACTTCATGTGTTCACGACGCTCGGTTTCGGGCACTCCGCGCCGAGATACGGTCGTCGCGTCCTGGCGGATGTCGTATCCGCCACGCTGCACGCGCTGGCCAGCCCAGTTCGGCCACAGCGTTTCAAAGGCGGCGACGTTCGCGCCCGGATACGGCCCGAACTTGCTCGCCGTGTACTCGCCAAAGGTGCCGAGCAGATCGTGGATCCCTCGCGGATTCGCCGCGGGGCGCGAGCCGACCTGGTAAGTCTCGAGAGTTGGCGGCGTGAACGCTACGTCGCCCTGGGGGAAGTACGCATCCCCCCACGTGAACAGCCGGCGATCGACACGCGCCGCACACTCCCACTCGGCCTCGGTCGGCAACTCGCCGCCATCATCCAGCGCGTACTGCATCGCTTCCTGCCACGAGATACCGGTGACGAAGTCTTCCGGAGGGCCGCGACGCGCCGCTGGCCGCGCACCGTACACATCGACGTACGCCGACCACTGCGCATTCGTGACCGGATACACGTCGATCTCGAACTCCGCGATATCGACAGCGTGTGATGGCATTGCCGTTTCGATCCACGCTCGACGATCGGCGCGAACCTCCTCGAGGTCCGGCCGGCCCATTTTTGGAGTCGAGACGGCAAGCTCCATCTTCGCCAGTTCGAGCGCGAGCCGATCCGCCTCCTCGGGCCGCAGTCCGATCTCGAACAGTTGTCCGGGGACTTTGATGCGCGCTACCACGATCTCTGCGCCTCGGCGTGTACGGCGAATGAGGTAAGCATCATGTCGTTCGTCTAGTTGAAGAGTACATCCCGGTGCTGGTCTTGAGGGTCCGGCCTGTCAGACCCCGCCATCCGCCATTCGCGTTGCTCAGCTGCGGGCATCGGCGCGATGTGAGACCGAGGCGTTCGGTCGTAACGTCGATGAGCGACGCAGGCTACGCCGGTTCGAGGGCGCGCCCAGCAGCAATTCGTCGAGCCGACGGTTCATGCGATCTGCACGCGGAATCATGTCGGCGAGGTAGTCAAATGGCTGATCTAGAATGCCTCCCATCTACGTGATCGATTCGCGGGTGACGGACGCGACCGTCGCCCGCACGACGACGTGCCGTCCGTTTCGCAAGCCAGACCCGACGTCGCGAACTTCGGCACGACGATGAAGGATCTGGCACCGTTCGCGGTTGCTGGTCGTGTGCTCAAGACCGCAGCAGCGTACTAACCGCTTCGCGGTATGTCGCTAACACTGCCGCGATCCGCGATCCCCGGAATCGTCCCGGCTCACCCGCGCGAAGTGCGCGGCCTTCGTGCGAAAAAAGCGCTACCTCAGGAACCGCGTCGGTATCCGCCGCGACAAACTTGAGTGCTTCCTCAAGAGCGACTACCGCTCGTTCTAGAAAACGCGCTCCTGCCCGTCGTTCATCGGCGTTGAGCGTTGCCAGGTCAGCAGGCACCTGCCGTGCCATTTGCTCAGCGGCAAGTAGCCACTGGCCTGCGTCAACCACCGTTGACGCTGCGTGGTCGTCGCCGCCGATCACGAACTCCACCTGTCTCATGCGGCCGCAGACGGCACATACACCTTCGTAGATCGCAAGAACGTGCCCGTTCCGTGCCGAAATTCGGACGTTTTGAATCGTGGCATCACCGCACACACATGGGTGAAACATCAGATAGACGATGCACTCGTAGTCAAACCGAACAATCAACTTCTCGTCTGCGGATGGCATGAGCTGCTTCAGCAGGGGCTCGTTGTTCGGCGTCACCCGGGACCGAACCGCTTCGCCATAGTTGTTGATCAGCTCGTTGAGGTCTCCGCTGAGCGCGTTCGGAACGACCGCCTGCAAATACAGCAGTGCGGCAAGTCGCTGGCGACGTGAGAGCACCTGCAAAACCGCGAGGTGCGTCGACGACAGCTCGCCGATAGTCTCTACGACCCGGAGCTCATCTTGAGTCACGGTTCTCCCGAGAGCGTTTTCGACTTGGCCACGCCCTTTGAACTCGCTCATTTTGTGTCTGCCGCCTCTGCTACGGTCTTCGATGATTGCGTGCTGCTCCAG
>JANXOP010000298.1 GCA_025357755.1 Kofleriaceae bacterium
CCGCCGGCGATCGAGCTCGGCCTGGATCTGGCCGAGATCGATCGGCAGGCGAGGTGGACAGCCATCGACGACTACCCCGAGCCCCGGCCCATGGGATTCGCCAAAGGTCGTGATCCGGAACAGCGCGCCGAAGCTGTTGCCCATCGCGAACGAGTGTACGATTTCGGCGATGACGTTGCGGCCCTGGGTCCTAGTAGTATCGCTCGCCCTTGCGAGTTGCGCCGGAACGGCACCCCCACCACCCCCACCACCGCCCCGTGCGGATCCGGCGCCGCCGCCGCACTCCGATCCGGCGCCTCCAGCCGATCCCGCTCCGGTCGCGCAGGCTCCTCTGCCGACGTCCGGGGCACCGAAGCCCGATGGCGGTACGTGCATCGCGAATAGTGACTGCACGTCAGGAGTCTGCGAAGGCGAGGGCTGCGACGATCTACATCCCGGCACGTGCGCGCCAGCCAAGCGAATCTGCACGCGCGATGCTCGCCCGTACTGTGGTTGCGATGGCAAGGTGTTCCATGGCAGCGGCACGTGCCCGGCTCGCCGGTTCGCGTCTCACGGCATGTGCCCCGCGAAATGACCTCTCCCGGTGTCGCGGATGTAGGTGAAGTAGGCGCCGGGTTTGCGGCGACCCGACTCGCAGGGGTACGCTCGGGGTGTCGCTGATGGTGGACGATCGCCGGCCCACGGCTCAAGAAATCGAAGAGCTCATCGATCTAGTTCGTCGCGATCCGTCATCGCCGGCGTTCATCGATCTCGGTGAGGCGTACCTAGCCCTCGGTCGCCCGAAAGATGCGATCTCGATCGGCAACATCGGCATCAACGCGGCGCCGAACAACCTCGAGGGTCGCGTGATGCTCGCGCGTGCGTACGCATCGCTGCATCAATGGAAAGAGGCGCAGGGCGAGCTGCTCCGCGTCGTCAAGGTCGACCGCTCGAGCCGTCAGGGCTTCGCGCTGCTCGGTGAAGTGTTGTTGCGTCGATCGGATTTCGAGCGCGCGGTCCCCGTGCTCCAGCACGCACAAAACCTGGACCCGACGAGCCCGCAGATCCTCTCGATGTTGAAGCGCGCGCGAACGGGGCAGGCGCTCGATGCGCCGCCGCCGGTGCCCGTGCCGGTGCCGCCGCGCGGCGAGACTCATAACAACGTCGTCGAAGAACGTCCGCCACCGCCGCGGGCGGCACCAGTCAAGCCGCCACCGCCGCGCGCGCAAGCGCCGAGCAGTCCACCGGTGCCGACGGCGCCACCGGCCGCGCGCACGATGGCGATCTCCCCAGCACCCGCCGAGCCCGAGTCGGCGCTGTGGGGTGGCCAAGATCCATCGCAACTGCAGACCTCGCTCGCGCCATCGCAGCCACCACCACGTGCGGTGGCGGCGGTGCCACCTCCGTCGGTGCTGCCCGAGGGCGTGCGTCCGCGCATGATCATGGCGTCCAAGGAGCGTAACGCTGCGGCGCAAGCGCTGCGTCAGTCCGCCGCGGTCGGCGAGAACTATCTCAACGAGCTGCTCACCGGCGGCCTGCTCGATGTCGCGGGCGTACGCGTCCCCGATTCGGACTTCGATCTGCGGCCGGACCGGCGCTGGGGACGCTCGACGCGCCGCGCGTTCATCTTCTTGTTCGTCGTCTTGATCCTCGGTATCGGCGGCGGCGGTGGTTGGTACTGGTGGAGCGAGAAGAAGAAGGCCGAGGCCGTCGCGACCCTCCAGCAGGAATCGAAGAAGGCGATCGGCGCTGGCGATTTCGCAGGCCTCGAGCTCAGCATCAGCAAGCTCGACGAAGCCATCAAGATGGACCCGGGCAACATCCTCTCGTACGCGTACGTCGCGGAGGTCACCGGTCTCGAAGCGTTGCTCTACGGCACCGATGCCGATCGCGTCGATGCCGCGATTCGCGACGTCGTCCATCAGATCAAAGATGGCGAGCCCGGATCGCGCGAGCTCGTGATCGGCCGTGCCGCCGTCGAGCTCTCGCGTCTCGCGAAGCTGCAAGCCCCGGCCACCACGCTGGGTGAAGTCACGAAGCTGCTCGACGGCTTCATCGCGAAGAACGATGGTGACAAGTGGGCCAAGTGGCTCAAGGCCCGCGTGCTGCTCGCGACCGGCGAGCGCAAGGCCGCACGCGGCACGCTCAAGATCGCGGCCGATGGTGACGACGGGCTCCCCGTCGCGATCATCGATCTCGCGGACCTCGACGTCGACGACGGCAACCTCGAAGAGGCGCTCTCGCTCTACGACAAGGTGCTCGCGAAGTCGAAGGATCATCCGCTCGCGGTCGTCGGCAAGTCGCTCGCCCGCGCCGAATCGTCGGTCCAGACCACCGAGGCGATCGAAGACCTCAGCGTCAAGCTCGAGAAGAACTACGGGCCGCGCGTGAGCGCCTACCGCAACCTCGCGCTCGCGCTCGCCTACGACGGCACCGAAGATTACGCGAAGGGCATCGAGAGCCTACGCAAGGCGCACGCGAGCAAGAGCATGCCGACCGAGCCGCGCTTCCTCGCACGCATCGCGCAGGCGTATCTCGAGCGTGGATCACTCTCGCTCGCGGCTCAGTTCCGCACCCCGATCGCGTGGTACGGCAAGGGCAAGCCCGAGGACGATCCGGTCGTCAAGTTGTTCGATGCGGGCCTCGATCTCGCCGGTGGGCTGCCCTCGAAGGCGCTCGAGAAGGCCGGCAAGCTCACCGGCGTGCGCGCCAACATCGTCCGCGCGTACGCCGATATCGATCTCGGCCAGGCTAAAGACGCGGTCGCCGAGATGGACCTCGTGTTGAAGACCGCGCCGGACAACCTCGAGGCGCAGATCCTTCACAACTGGGCACGCGCGCTCGCCGGCGCCGATGCGAAGAACGACAAAGAGAAGACCGCTGGCATCGAAGCGCTCGAGAAGCTGGCGCGCCAGGCCAAGACCAAGCTCGGCCGCCACGCGCTCGGCATGGCGTACTACCTGATGGGCGACTTCAAGAACGCCCAGACCCAGCTCGAGCAAGCCGTGGCCGAGCTCAGCGACGAGGAGCCGAATCCGCTCGCGTACCGCACGCGTACCGCGCTCGCCGATATCTTGCTCGCGAACAACGATGCACCGGGCGCGAGCAAGCAGCTCGAGCTGGCGCTCGATCCGGCGACCGGCAACCATGGCTATCTGCCCGCGCGAGCGATGCAAGCCAAGGTCATGCTGAAGAACGGCGACGTCGATCACGCGCTCGAGCTGCTCGAGCCGCTGACCAAGGAAGATGGTGCGATGACGAGCTCGTCGGAGCTCACGCTCGGCGAAGCGCTGTGCAGCCGCAAGGGCGCGACCGCGAAGGACAAGTCCGATGCCGAAGCGATCCTCACCGGCCTCAAGGACAAGATCCAGCCCCCGACCGAGCTCGGTCGGGTGGCCGCGATCTGCGATCCTAAACTGCCCGAGAAGCTCGGCGTGCCGGTGCCGACCGGTGATGGCGCTGCACCGAAAACGGTGGTCCCGACCGGCAGCCACCATCATCATAAATAGATGATGCGCGCGGCGTTGCTCACCGTCCTCCTCGTGGCCTGCAGCCACGATCGCGATGCACCTGCGCCAGCTTCTGTGACACCCGTGCCGGTGGTGGTCGCCAAACCTGTCGTGCCGATCGCGAAGCCCGCGGAGCTGTCGCACGTGACGATCAAGGCGCTCGGCATGTACTGCGAGGAGTCGTGTCCGATGCGCGTGCGCTACGCGCTGGCCGAGGTGAAGCAGGTCTACGAGCTCGGCTTCGATCCGGCGAACGAGAGCATCTTCGTGTCGTACGACGCGACGCTCGGCGCGCCGAAGGCGGTGACCAAGCCGATGCTCGCCGCGATCAAGAACGCGGGCTTCGATCCGTGGCTCGCGAAAGAATCCTGGCCCGACGATGCCAAGGCTCAGGTCGTCCAGCGCTAGCCGCGTTGTCTTCGGCCCATGCCCAGCGTGCTCGCGATCGTGAGCAAGAAAGTGTACGAGCGCGACTTCGGTGGTGCCGGAGTGGGCGAGGTGGTCGCGACCGCGACGTACACGAGTGCGAACAAGACGTTCGCTAAGCTGGCGGCCGGTGACGCCAACGATCTCTACCTCGTGACGGTCGCGGCGGGGGAGCGGCTGCTGCTCGTCGGCGTGCTGCGTGCGCCGACGCTCGACGCTGGCGCGTGGATCGCGACGCCGAATTCCGAGCCAGTGCGAGACGTGCGAGACATCTCGGCGCTCGTCGGAAGCTTGAAGTTCGAGAGTGGTACCGGCATCACCGCGAAGCCCGGCGCGCTCGCGATGTCGTTGCAGACGCCGCGCGTGTTGACACCCGACGATGTCGCGCTGCTCGAAGGTGTGACGGGCGAGCCGAAGCTGGCGAAGGCGGTCAAGCCGGCGAAGGTCGAGGAACCCGCGAAGCTCGAGACGCCGGCGGCGCACGCGCAGACCGAACCGCCCGTCGCTGCGGGCACCGACCCGGATCTCGCAAAGGCGCTGATCGACCTCGCCGCAAATCGGCTCGTACCCGCGCTCGATGCGTTGTTGCGTGCGTGGGAGCGCCGTCGCTCGATCGAAGTCGCCGAGCTGATCGAAGTGCTCGGCGCTACGATCGTGCGAAGCCTGCCGCCGATCGCGGGCAACCGAAAGACGATCAATGCTGCGTGGCGCGATGTTGCCGATCAGTTGCGGCCGGCCGACGTGCCCCGCTTGATCGTCGCCTTGGAACAGGGCTCGGCGCCGCAGGTCGAAGGCTGGCTCGACATCCTGCTACGCTTTCCGATCGCTCCGCGGCTCGCCGATCCCGCGCTCTCGATGACGATGAAGTTCGTCTCGAGCTCGGCAGGGCCGACGCGCACGCGCGCGTTTCGGCTCGCTGAACGGATCGGAGATGGTCGCGGCCACGCGCGCATGGCTCGGCTCGCCGAGCTGCAGGCCGACGCGTGGAATGGGATGAAGGAGCGCACCCACCTCGAGCGGCTGCAGCTCGACATGGGGAGCTTCGGCGGCAAGTCGATCGTCGTGAACGGCAAGTCGATCG
>JANXOP010000370.1 GCA_025357755.1 Kofleriaceae bacterium
GCCGCCGGTCGCCGCGGCACTCGTCGACGCGGTCCAAGCGAAGGGCGGCAAAGTCACCATGCAGCCGAAGTGGAGCGCCGACGGTCACTACATCGGCTACGAGTTGACGGCGAAAGATAAGACCGGCGCGGAGATCAAGAAACTTGATGTCACAGGGGCGGCGTCGCGGTTCCCCCCATGGGAAATGATGGAAGCGCCCGTTGAAGATGTGCGACAAGAACAAAACAGGTTCCGCAAAGCCAGTGACCTCGATGCGCCGCCGGAGGGTGGCAACTTCGATGGGGGCTTCACCTCGTCTGCCACCCAAGCAGCTCGTTTTGCGCGGCAAAAATAGAGCGAAGAACTCGGAACACTATGAGCAGGTATCAGGATCTTCTAGCTAAGGTTACCGGTAACCCGGAGGACGACGGCCCGCGTCTTGCCTTCGCCAACGAGATCAGAGCGTCAGAGCCGGATCGCGCGACATTCATCGAGACGCAGATCGAACAGGCCAGGAGTAGACGCCACGCTCGTTACCCTGCGAACTCGTCGCTCAAGCATCCGCTGCTCCTCAAACACGAACCCGAGTGGGGACGTACGTTCGCGAAGTACACTCGCTCGTATCAGTTCGATCGCGGCTTCATCACGATGGTCGAGATGGATCCGTTCATGTTTCTCGAGTACGGCGAATGGCTGTTCATCAACGCACCGATCCGAATGGTGCGGTTCGCCAGTCCCGAAACGGGCGCGTTCCCGATGGCTGAGCTCGCGGCCAGCCCGTTGCTCGAACATCTCGACGTAGTCTCGTTTTACGGCCCCGTGCTATCGGACGCTGAATTACTTGAGTTCGCGCAAAGCGACTATCTCAAGCGCCTTCAGTGCTTCGCCCTCACGAGTGAACGTGAGATCGGCGCCGCCGTGTATGAAGCGTTTGCCGCGCACCCAGCCACACGGAAGATGCTACAGGTCTTGGTGCTCACGCTTAAGAACTTTCCAGGGCAGGTATTTGGGGACACAGGCCGTGACGATATGTCTGGAGCCGCAGTCGAGGACTGGAGCGAGCTTCCAGCAGCCGGCCAGGCGCTCGAGAAAACGTATGGCTACATTCCGTGGTTGCACGGCGATAACGCTTGCGAGCCCCTCGACGCGAGCTACTTCGTGGCGAAACACATTTTGCCCGTGAAAACGCCGGGGCAAAAGTAGCTAAAGAATCGCCAGCTAAAATTTAGCCTGTTCAGCTGATGCGGACAGTGAGTCACACCTGATTAGGGACAGTAGATTGAGCGCGCGGTTCCGCTGATCTGTAGATGATGATGCATGTACTGCGAAAGCCCCCGCAGGATGATTGGCGCGATGCAGACCACGACGACGTCGCCGTCCGCATGTGGCTTGGCTCCCTGGAGTTGCAGCATTGCATCCTGCTGATCGCCGTCGAAGGCCACGAAGTCCTGAGACATCGGACTCGTGCCGAAGCCGAGATTCACATTAACGGTGATCTCGGTCGCGCCAACCGCCCGTTCGTTCATCGCGATTTCGGTGCAGGTTAACTTGTCGTTCGAGATCACGACCTCGACATCTCCACCATTGTGCGTGCGAGCGATCAACGTGATCGGTATGATCGAACGATCGTCATCCATTACGATCCGTAGTGGTCCACAAGGTGAGGTGTCCGTATCGACCGCGATTGTCGCGTCTCGCGGACCCACGACCGCAGGCAGATCGGTCTTCGCTGCCGACGGCGACGGGACATCGTGGTTGCTTCCGCACGCTGCCAGCGCCACGTGTACACCTATCGACAGCTTCATGGTTCGACGATACCCTCGGACGAGGTGCCGCGGTGCGGCGAACGCGATCGGAGAGATGGTCGGCGACCAGATTCGAGATCTATCGCGTCGGCGCGTGGGGCGGCAGCGTCGCGCATCGGTTCGATCTCGAGGACAAGGTCGGCAAGCTCGGCGAGTCCTCGGGCAAGGCGGTCGGCGGGCTCGGCGCCGAGACGGGCTTCGGCAAGCGACTCGCCGCGGCGGCAGAGCGTTCGGAATTCCAGACCCGCGAGCTCGGCATG
>JANXOP010000404.1 GCA_025357755.1 Kofleriaceae bacterium
GCATTGCGGAAGAAAAAGAACGCTTCGTCGTCGGCGTCATGATGTTCGAGGCGCCAAATCACGCGAAGGTAGGGCTAGGAGTGTCGCCATGCCGCACGGACATTACGACATGACCACCGGCTCACGATGAACCGCGGACTCGACGAACCGCGGACGCGACGATGGTTAACGATGGTTGACGATCGTAATCCGCGGTTCCTGGCAGACCCAGCGTCGCGGTTCTTAGAAAAGTAGTGGCTGAAGGCAGATTTGAACTGCCGACCAAGGGCTTATGAGACCCCTGCTCTACCCCTGAGCTACCCAGCCATTCGGAGGCAGGGAACCTAATGGGTTCAGTGCTTACTGGCAAGTCCCAACGTAGCGCGATCGACGATTCGGAGCTATCGTCCGGTCCGTACTCGGGGATCGTCTAATGGCAGGACAGGAGTTTTTGGTGCCCCTTATCTAGGTTCGAATCCTAGTCCCCGAACGAAGGCCAAAGCACTCATGAAACTAGACAAGAGCACCGCACTTTTCTTCGCCACGAAGATCGATAGCAAGCTGCGCGAAGGGCTCGCACTCTCGAAGCCGGGCGACAAAAAGTATTTCGACGGTAGCTCCGAAGAGTTTCTGCGCGTGATGGAGATCGGCGACGAGAAGGACCGCGAGCGGTGGATCGGCAAGATGATCAAGCCGGGTCCAGCGGTCACCGAAGTCGACGACATCCAGCGCAACCTCATCTCGATCCTGCGCCGCGTCGCGCCGAACGCTCGCATCCCAGCCTCGGCCGTGAAGATCTTCGTCCTGCAAGGCACGCAGGTCGCCGCGTCGCAGATCATCGATGACGAGGAGGGCGAGGACATCGCCGATGCTCCGCCAGCCTCGACCGGTCCGTACATCACTTACTGATTCGCGGCGCGCGGCGTGCTGGTCGAGAGCAACGCGAAGTCTGCGAGGTTCGAGTTCGTGTCGCGGCCGTTCGGGATCCGGGCGAGCGTGCTGCCGAGCGTGATCGCACCGAGCAGGACGCCTTCGTTCGTCGAGGCGCCCCACGCGACGCTATCGAGCAGCGTCCCGGTGCCCGCCATGCGGAGGCCGACGCCACCGCCGAGCACGCCCGCGAGCGTGGTGGTGAACGAGCCATCGACCGTACCGCCGCTCGAGTACTGCGGACCGGCGAACAGGCGATACGCGTTCGGCGAGATCGAGTCGCTGAGCTGCGCGAGCAAGATGTCGGTCGTGCCGGTCGCGGTGCGATAGACGAGCGAGACCTGGGTGACATCCACCGCGTACGTGCACGGGTTGTAGATCTCGACGAAGTTGTCGCCGGGCTTGAGCAGCGTGCCTGCCTTGATCTCGTTGATCACGAGGTGACACGCATCGCTGCCGACGGTGATCAGCGAGCTCGCCGAGAGGCTGCCGAGCGTCGCGGTGATGGTGGTCGTGCCGATGCCGAGGCCGAGCAAGTTGCCACTCGCGCCGACCGTCGCCGCGAGCAGGTTCGACGAGCCGAAGCTTACCTGCGAGGTGAGATCCACGGTCGTGCCATCGGAGTACGTCCCGGTCGCGGTCGCCACGCCGACCTGGAGCAGGCCGAGGAGCTGCGGCACGCCGACCGAGATGCTCGAGAGGATCGCCGGGGTCACCTGGACCTGCACGGTCTTGGTCGCGGAGCCGAGCGTCGCGGTGATCGTCGCGAAGCCGGTCTGTACGCCGGTGACCACGCCCGCCGAGGCGACGAGGTTGGACACGGTCGCGATCGACGGAGCCGACGACATCCACGTCACGCTCTGCGTGAGCGTCGCGGTCGAGCCATCGCTGTAGAGGCCGGTCGCGACGATCGGCGTGAACAACCCCTTCGCGACCATCACGGGACCGGTCGGCAAGGAGATCGAAGACAGCACCGCCGCGGTGACGGTGACCGAGGTCGTCGCGGACTTCGCGCCGATCGTGGCGGTGATGATCGCGGCGCCTTGCGAGACGCCGGTCACGAGACCGGCCGAGCCGGCGACGCCAGAGACCGTCGCGATCGTGGGCGCCGACGAGGTCCACGTGACACTCGACGTGAGGTCGGCGAGCGACCCATCGCTGTAGAGGCCCGTGACGACGAGCGGCAGCGTCAGGCCCCTCGGCACGGTGACGGCCGCTTGCGGCAGCTGGAGCGCCGACAGCACCGCGGTCGTGACGGTGATCGTGGTCGACGCCGAAGTACTACCGAGCGTCGCGGTGACCGACGCGGTGCCCTGCGCTACACCCGTGACGAGCCCGGCGGTCGCGACGATACCCGAGACGCTCGCGACGCCGGGCGCCGACGAGGTCCAGCTCACGCTCGTCGTGAGGTCCGCGGTCGAGCCATCCGTGTAGACACCGGTCGCGAGGATCGGCAGCGTCAGACCTTTCGGTACCGTCACCGCCGCGGCCGGGAGCTGGATCGCGGCGAGCACCGCCGAGGTCACGTGTACCGGCACGGTCGCGGTCTGACCGTTCATCGTCGCGGAGAGCGTCGCATCACCGACCGCGATGCCGGTGACCACGCCGAGCGAAGCCGCGAGCCCCGAGACCGAGGCGATCGTCGGTGCGCTCGAGCTCCACGAGACGTTCGCGGTGATATCGGCGAGCGAGCCATCGCTGTACAGGCCCGTCGCGGTCACCGGCACGCCGAGGCCGCGCGGCACGGTGATCGTCGACGTGGGTAGCTGGATGCCGGTGAGCACAGCGGACGTCACGGTGACGGCCGTCGTCGAGGAGTTGCTCCCGAGCGTCGCGGTGATGGTGGCGGACCCTTGCGACACGCCGGTGACGAGGCCTGCCGACAAGGCGAGGCTCGACACGGTCGCGACCGCGGGCGCGCTCGAGGTCCACGTCACGTTCGACGTGAGATCCGCGGTCGCGCCATCGCTGTAGGTACCAGTCGCGATGATCGGTACGGTGAGCCCACGCGGCACGGTCAAGGTCGAGGCGCCGAGCGAGATGCTCGAGAGCAGCGCCGAGCTGACGTGCAGGCCCGTGGTCGCGGAGTGATTCTGGTAGCTGGCGGTCAGCGTCGCATCGCCAACCGAGTTGCCGGTGACGAGGCCGAGCGAGCCCGCGACGTTCGAGACACTCGCGACGGTGGGCGCGCTCGAGCTCCAGGTCACGCTCGAGGTGATATCGATCGTCGAGCCATCCGAGTACACGCCGGTCGCGATGACCGGGAGCGCGAGCCCCTTGGGCACCGTCATGCTCGCCGGCAGCGTGATCGCTTGGAGCACCGAGGCCGTGACGGTGACTCCGATCGTCGAGCTGTTGCCGTTGTAGCTCGCGGTGAGGATCGCGGTGCCGACCGTGTTAGCGGTGACGATACCTGTCGAGCCGACGAGGTTCGATACGCTGGCCACCGCCGACGTATCCGAGGTCCAGTCGACGCTGGCCGTGAGGTCGCGGACCGAACCATCGCTGTAGATGCCGAGCGCGGTCACCGGTGCGGTGAGGCCGCGCGGAATCGTGAGCGCTTGCGCGGGCAGCTGGATCGCGGTGAGGATGGCGGGCGTGACGGTCACGCTCGCGGTCTTCGTGACCGCGCCCTTCGTCGCGGTGATGGTCGCGCTGCCCGCCGCCTTCGCCGTGAGGTGACCGAACGTACCCGCCGCGTTCGACACCGTCGCGATCGTCGGGTCGCTCGAGGTCCACGTCACCTGCGTGGTGAGATCGAGGCCCGTATTGTCGGAGTAGCGCGCGGAGGCGACGAGATAGGCATCGGTGCCGGTCGGCATCACGAGCGCCGGCGGCGTGATCGTGAGGTCGGTGAGCGTCGCCGCGGTGACGGTGATCGCGGCGCTCGCCGCGATGCCCGCGACGACGACACTCACCGTCGTCGCGCCCGGAGCAACACCGGTGACGAGGCCCTTCGACGCATTCGACACGGTCGCGGTCGCGCTCGACACGGATGACCACGCGCCCTGCGCCGTGACGTCGACGACGCTCGCATCGGAGTACGTGCCCATCGCGCTCAGGTGCGCGGTCGCACCCGCGGTCAACGTGACCGAGACGGGCGTCACGAGGACGCTGACGAGGACGGCACTGGTGACCGTGACGTGGACCTGCGAGGTGATCGCGCCCGAGGTCACCGTGATGATCGCATCGCCAGGACCGTTCGCGGTGATCCGGCCGTTCGCCGAGATACTCGCGACGGTAACATCGGAGGTCGAGTACGTGACGTTCGAGGTCAGCTGCGCGGTCGTCCCGTCGCTGTAGACGCCGGTCGGTGCGAGATCGGTCCAGCGGCCGATCGGCAGCGTGGCCGTGCTCGGGAGCTGGATCTGGGTGAGCGTCGCGGCGGTGATGACTGCGAGCTCGGCCGCGGTGATCGTACCCAGCTGCGCGCGGATCACGGCGACCCCGACACCCTCGCTCGTGAGCTTGCCGGTGGTCGAGACCATCGCACTACCGAGCGCGTTGCTGGTCCACATCACCTGGGTCGTGAGGTCGGCGTGCGCGCCGTCGGAGAACACGCCGGTCGCGGTGAGCTGCAGCTCACCGCCGAGGACGAGCGCGAGGACCGGCGGCGAGATCTCGAGCGAGACCAGCTGCGCGGCCGTCACGGTGATGGCGGCGGTCCCGGTGACCTGACCGAACGTCGCCGACAGGGTCGCCGCGCCCCCCACGTGGCCGGTGACGATGCCGAGCGGTGCGACCGTCGCGATCTTCGTTGGCGTCGCCGACCACTGCGCGAGCGCGGTGACATCGAGCGTCGAGCCATCGTTGTAGACCGCGGTCGCGGTCGCGGTCTTCGTGAAGCCAGCCGCAAGGCTGAACGCGACCGGATCGATATCGAGACGCACGAGTTGCGCCGACGTCACCGTGAGGGGCACCGAGTCGGTCTTGTGACTCCACGACGCGGTCACCGTCGCATTTCCCGGTGAGCCGCCGGTCGCGAGGCCGTTGCCATCGATCGTCGCGATCGAGGGCGAGATCGACCAGGTCGTCTGCGTCGTGACGTCGCGCTGGGTCCCGTCGTCCATCGTCGCGGTCGCGTGGTACTGCATCGTCGCGGCGATCGGGAGCGTGGCGTTCTCGGCGGAGATGCTGAGCGAAGCAACGACGGTCGCTGCCGGCGTCACCGTGACCTGACCATCGGCGGTGAGCTCGTTCAGCGTCGCGGTGATGGAGGTCGAGCCCACGGCGAGCGGCGTGATCTGGCCATCCGAGATCGCGGCGATGCCGTCGGTACCGGTCGTCCAGGTCACCTGCGAGGTGACATCGCGGCGACCGCCAGCGGCCAGGGTGGCGATCGCCATCACGGCGGGTCGGTCCGCGAGCGTGAACGTCACCGTGGCGGGCGTGAGCGTCAACCCGGTGACGAACGACCCGAGGTCGTACCCACCGAGGTCGTGACCGTGCGCACCCGAGAAGCCGCCATCCCCGTCGCTCCCGATGCTGACCGGGCCGGCGCCCCTGGAGTTGTCACCGCAGGCGGTGCCAGCTAAAACTACCGCGCAGACCAGAGCCCACCCTAGCTTCCCCATCCCACACCCCTGTTAAACGCTGGTCGTTGGTTAGGCCGCGAGAGGCATGCGTACAGGTGCGAACGCTAGCTCGCTGCGAGAGGTTCGACTTGCGGAGTGCCATGATCGGGGCGTGCCGCCTGGCTGGCCGGGTACACCCGCTTCCGGATGGCATTGATCACGCCGACGGGCACGATGCCGGCACCGTTCTGGTATGGGTCGAACCTCAGCGTTTCTTGATCGAGCTCGCTCTCCTTGGTCAGCGTGATCTTCGCCATCGGCTCCCACCCGAAGTGCAGCGTCTTGCGAGCCGCGAGCTCGAACTGGGCTTCGCCCGCGGCCACGGCGGCGCGCAACTTGTCAGCGCGCGAGCCCTCGTGCTCCGGCCGCATGAGCGGCGAGAGGCGCAGCTCGACACGGTGCATCCCCTCGAGCGCGAAGGGCGACACCGCATAGTAACGATTCGCGAAGAAGTCGTGCGAGCTCGTGGTGAACGGCGCGAGGCCCATCGTGAACGGGCTGCGGATCGTCGCGAACAGGAGATCTTGATCGGTCGCGATCGCGTGGACCTTGAGCTTGTGACCGCGATGCATGCGCAGCCCGATCCCGAGCACATCGAGGCTCTCGCGCCCACCGCGCCGCAGCGCACCGGACAACCGTGCGAGCACGGTACGGCCCAGCTGCGAAGCGAGCTGCTCGTACGGCCCGCCTGCAATGACCTCGAGCTCGCCGCTGAACAGCAATCCCTCGGGGTGGAACATGCGCGCGTGGCGCAAGTGCGAGATGCGATTGACGATCGGCGACCACAGCCCACCGATCGTGTTGCCGACTTGTTCCCGGAGTCCAGTCATGACGAGGTGCGTTGCAAACAACGAACCAAGACGCGTTATGCTCGCGCCATGTTCAACGCGTGCGTGCTCGGATTGTTGCTCGCTGTCTCGGCCTGTAAGGGCAGGAAGGACGAAGCGCCTGCGGCCTCTACCCCACCGATCGCGGGCGGGGGCGGCGAGACCATCGCGAAGCTGACCGAGATCAAGACCAAGATGTGTGCGTGCGCCGATCCGGCCTGCGCCCAGGGCGTGCTCGGCGAGCTCACCGCGTACAACACCAAGCCCGCGGTAAAATTGACCAAGACCGAATCGAGCGCGGTCGCCAAGATCAGCGCCGACCTCGCGGCCTGCATGCAGAAGGCGAACGCGCCGAGCGGCGAGCCCGAGAAGAAGTAGGCCTACTTCTCGAGGCAGTAGATCGGCGCCACCACCCCGCAGGTTTGGAGGCTGACCACGCCGTAGGCGCCGTCGAGGAACCCGAGTTGCGCGACCGACGAGACGCCGCTGCTCGACACGAGCGAGCCGCTGTTCTCCGTCCAGCTCGTGCGGTTGGCGGCCGTCGTGCCGGCGAGCATCCGGGTATCGCCGTAGGTCCCGTCGACGAGCTGGTTCGGAGGGCTCAGATCGCTTCGAGTGCGAGCAGAGGATCTCCGGCGTTGACGTCATCGCCGTCGGCGACCAGCAACTGGGTGACTCGTACGCGCGCGCCACTGTAGGTCACGCGGTTGAAGGTCTTCATCACCTCGAGCAGGCACACGGTCGCGCCGGGTACGAGCTCGCCGCCCACGGTGACGAACGCGGCCTTCTCGGGCGTGGGGCGGCCGTAGTAGCGACCGCTGGTCGGCGCGCGATAGACGAGGCCGGTGACGGCGTGGGTCTCGACGGGGGCTTCGGTGTCGGTCGCGGCGATGCTACCGGCCACGACGCGTACGAGCAGGTCACCGTAGCCGACCGCGCGTGCGCCATCACTCGGCCCCAGCTTTGCGAGCCCGCGAAGGTTCGCCGGCGCGAGCACGCGCGAGGTGTGGCCGAGGATCTCGAGCCAACCGATCGGATCGCCGGGCAGCACGAGATGGTCCGCTGCGATGCTCGCGCGGAACCAGCCAGGCATCGGCGCGCGTAGCTCGTCTTCGACCACGAGGGCCACGACATCGCGCTTCATCGCGGACCCCCGACGAGCACCGCGAGGTCGTGCATCGACCAGATCCGGGGGTTCTTGATCCGCCGCGAGCCGGTGTTCTGATACGTCATCTCGACGAGCGCGCCGAGATACGCTCGCAGCTCGCCGAGCTCGACGATCTCGTCGGTGTCCATCTGCTTTGCGGCGACGAACGGATCCATGTCGCGCTCGATGCGCGCTTCGGTATCGCGCATCCCGGCGGCGATCTTCTCACGCTCGGCCGGATCGGTCGCGAGGATCTGGAAATCGTCGTCGAGCTTGGTGTTGTACGCGGCGATCGCGAGCGTGCGTCCTTCCATCACCGAGAGCCGTGCGTAGCTCGTCGAGAGCTGGACGATCGGATCGTACGGCAGGCCGGCCATCGCGTAGTAGCCCGCGCCCGAAGCCTTGCGCAGCAGCACCGTGAACATCGGCGTGGTGTTCGTCGAGTTCGTGTAGATCAGCGAGCTGCCATAGGCGAGGAGGCCGTGGGCCTCGGCCTCGGTGCCGATATCGAAGCCCGAGATGTCCTGCAGCCAGATCAGCGGGATACCGTCGTCGTTGCACGCGCGCGAGAACGCGCTGATCTTCGCGATGCCCGCGCGATACAAGATGCCCGACGGGCGTTGCTTGCCCGGATGTTCCGGATCGTCGACCAAACCTTGGCGATTGATCACGAAGCCGGCGTACAGCCCGTTGACCCGGCCGACGCCGCAGATCATCTCGTCGCCGACTTGCGGCATGACCTCCCAGAACAGCGATTGATCGCAGAGTCGCGCGAGGACTTGCTTCGCGTCGTAGGCCTCGCGGTGATCGCTCGGCAGGAGCGCGGCGAGCTCGCCATCGCCGAACCGCGGATCGATCGGGCCGAGCCCACCGCGATAGAAATCCGCGCCGCTCGAGGGGAGCCGCGCGACATCGCGGCGTATGCATTCGATCAACGTGACGTCATCGGGGACGCGGACGTCGGCGCAGCCCGACTGCTGGACATGAACCTCGGGGCCGCCGATGTCGAGCGACGTGAGCTTCTGGCTCTTCGCGCCTTTGATCAGCGCCGCTCCGGCGATCACCATGTACGCCTGCTCGGTCATGTACACGCGATCCGAGATGATCGGCATGTAGCCACCGCCCGCGATGCAGTCGCCGAACACGCCAGCGATCTGCGGCACGCCGTGCGCGGAGAGCAGGCTGTTCATCTTGAAGATGTGGCCGGCACCTAGCGCACCCGGGAAGCTCTTGGATTGCTCGGGCAGGAATAGGCCGCTGCAGTCGACCAGATACACGGTCGGGATGCGCAGGCGTAGCGCCATCGTCTGCGCGCGCTCGATCTTCTCTGGGGTGCGTGGCCACCACGCCCCCGAGGCGACGGTGTTGTCGTTCGCGATCACCATGCACCAGCGGCCTTCGATCTTCGCGAACGCGGTGACGACGCCGGCGCCAGGGGACTTCTGGTCGCCGGGGAATACGTCGCCGTAGTTCACGAACGTGCCGACCTCGAACGGACGCGTCCCTGGATCGATCACGCGTGCGAGCCGCTCGCGGGCGGTGAGCTTTTGTTTCTTGTGGACGCGCTCGATGTAGGCGGCCCCCCAGCCCTCGTGGACCTCGACGCGGCGCTCGCGCAGGCGGTCTTCGAGCACGGCGAGCGCAGCGCGTTGCTCCGCGGCGGTGCGATCATCGACGAGCGTCCCGAGCGTGTCTCCGATCGGAACCAGCGGCACGAACGACATGGGCGCAACCTACCGTATCTCGGGGAAGATCGTTCGTGCCGACCGTGCGTTTCATCGAGCTATGAAGACCCTCGGAGCGCTGGTGATTTTTTGTGCGACCGCGCAGGCCGGGCCGACCCTCTCTCTCGTGCACACCGCTGCCGGTAGCTATGGCGCTCAAGAGGCCGGCAAGGACGCGGGGCCGCTCTACGCCTTCGTGCGGATCGATAGCGCCAAGGCCGAGACGGTGACCCTCCTGGACATTGTGGTCGAGCGCGAAGGCAAGCCCTGCTCTGCGATGACGAAGCTCGAGCGAATCGCGACGATCCCCGCGATCAAGCAGACCCGTGGCCTGTTACGCGTCGATGCCGACAAAGGCACGCCCTTCAAAGGCGCGCTCGCGAAGGGCACGACCTGGTTGCGGATCGAAGCCGTGATGGACCACCAGTGTAAGGTCGAGACGATCGAGCCGGTCGTGGTCGTGCACTTCACGCACGGTAGCGAGACGCTCGAGGTGACGCGCGCGATGGACGAACACCTCCCCTCGTGACTCAGGTGCGTGGCTGCAACAGGTCGCGAAGCGATTGCTCGAGATCGACCGGCGACATCGATGCCTCGTCGGCGAACGACGTGAGCTCGGTGCCGGTGCGCGAGAGCGTCTGCTGGACGTTCGCGAGCCGCACGAGTGCCCGCTGGATCACCGCGATCTCCTCGGACGGCGCATGGTCCGCGGCGATGAGTGCGATCGCGATCTCGATCGTCTGGAGCGGTGTATTTGCGCGATCGCGCAGGGCGAGCAACATGCGTGCGACCTCGGCCAGCATGCGTACGCGCTCCTCGGCGGCGGCGACCCGGAGCTCGAGCTCGCGTCGGCGATGTCGCGTATAGAGCAGCATGCCGGCGAGCGCACCGAACAGCAACGTCATCCACGGTTCGTGCGGCAACGTGGCCGACGACGTGGCCGCGCGAATCACGTAACCGAGCACGAGTGCCTGGACGGCACAGATCACGAGGAGCGCCGCACCAGACCGTCGGGTCGGCGCACTGATCACGATGCCGATCAGCAAGAAGTGGTGCGGCATCAACGGCTCCGAGAGGTGACCAGCCGCGAGATCAACCGTCGCTGGAAGCCAGAGCCCGATCAAGAATGGCAACGCGACCGCGGCGAACGCCAGCTCGCAGGCAACCACCGACCGCTTCGCCGGACTCTTGACGAGCCACAGCATCACGAGCAGCGCCAAGATGCCGTGACAGGCATCGACCACGAAGACCGTCTCGTCGATGCGGTCACGCGGATCGAGCCCGAGTGCGAAGAAATTGGTGAGCGCGACGAGCAGCGCGACGAGCGCGACGGTTCGCACCATGGGTGCTGCGGATGATGGGGCGCGCGTCATCGAGTTGCTGGGAGGCTCCAACCCATACCCCGAAGGACCTCGACGGGTACAATGCCGGAATGCTGCTGGTCGTGGATGATGACGGGGATCTTCTACGGATGTTGGACACGTTATTTGCGCGGTCCAATGTTCCGCATGTTTGCGCCTCGTCACTCGAAGAAGTCCAAGCACTTGGCGAGCTGTTGCCGACGCTGACGACCGCACTCCTCGACATCAATCTCGGGGCAGGACAGCCCACCGGTGTGGATGTCGCTCACTGGCTCCGAGACAACAACTACACCTCGCGGGTCATCTTCATCACCGGTCACGCGCCCGACCACGTCCTCGTCAAGAGTGCTGCGCGCGTATCGGATCGGATCCTGGAGAAGCCGATCGTGACGAAGGAGTTGCTTCAGATCGTGCGGGACGGGCTGTAACGCAACCTGCCTTCACGCGTCCAAGGTACGTGTACGTTCTCGAGCGCAGCCAAAGAGTCACCACACCGCGTGCAGAGGTGTTCGCGTTCTTCGCCGACGCTGCGAACCTCGAGCGTATGACGCCGCCGCAACTCGGTTTCACGATCCTGACGCCGCAGCCCATCGCGATGAAGAAGGGCGCGCAGATCGACTACCGCATCAAGCTGTACGGCATTCCGATGAAGTGGAAGACCGTGATCGACGAGTACGACCCCGACGATAGCTTCATCGACGTGCAACTCAAGGGGCCGTACGCGATCTGGCGCCACACGCATACCTTCGCCGACGTCGAAGGTGGCACCGAGCTCGGCGATCGCGTGGTCTACGAGCTGCCGTTCGGGCCGCTGGGACGGGTCGTTCACGCCGCGTTCGTCAGACGCCAGCTCGCACAGATCTTCGACTACCGCGAGCGTGTGATGCGCGAGCTATTTGGCGGCTGAGTCGGGCTTGACCGCGACGATCAGTGCGGCGCCGGCGGCCAGGATGAGGGCGTGAAACGCGAGCCAGGTGAGGAGAGAGAGCATGGCAGTTGTCCTTGTTGTCACCATGATAACAACGAAATGACGCGCCGCAATATGTAAGTAAAGAACGACACTGTTCCAGGCGGTTAGCTCAGGGCCAGCCAGGAATCGAGCGAGTGTCGTAGTGGCCGTTTTGGAACGCCGGACTCGCCAAGATCTGGCGGTGCATGGCAACCGTGGTCGGGACGCCTTCGATCGTGAACGAGCCCAGGGCCGCGAGCATCTTCGCGATCGCGGCGGCGCGATCGGGCGCGCTCACGATCACCTTCGCCAGCAGCGAATCGTAGAACGGCGGCACGACATACCCGGCCTCGACATGCGTGTCGACTCGGATCCCGTCGCCGCTCGGCGGCTGCCATGCGGTGATGGTGCCGGGGGCGGGCGCGAAGTTGTTTGCGGGATCCTCGGCGTTGATCCGGCATTCGATCACGTGCGTCGGCGACAGCTCGGGTTGCGGCCATGGCAACACTGCACCGGCGGCGACCTGGAGCTGGGCGATCACGAGGTCCTTGCCGGTGCGCATCTCGGAGACCGTGTGCTCGACCTGGAGCCGGCAGTTCATCTCCATGAAGCGGAGCGTGCCTTGCCCGGAACTGAGATCGAGGAGCATCTCCATCGTCCCGGCACCGACGTAGCCGATACGGGCACAGGCGCGTGCCGCGGCATCGCACGTGGCCGCGCGCTGATCCGCGGTGAGCGCGGGCGACGGGCTCTCCTCGATCAGCTTCTGATGGTTGCGTTGCACGGTGCAATCGCGCTCGCCGAGATGCACCGCGCGACCGTAACGATCAGCGAACACCTGGATCTCGACGTGACGACCACCTTCGATGAGTTTCTCGACGTAGACTTTGTCGCCGCCGAAGGCGGCTCGCGCTTCGGCTTGCGCTTCGGCGTACGCGGTCTCGACTTCCTGCGGAGCGCGCGCGATGCGCATGCCTCGCCCACCGCCACCGTTCTCCGCTTTGAACAGCACCGGATAGCCAATCGAATCCGCGATGGCGCGCGCCTGCTCGGGCGATTGCAGCACGCCATCGCTGCCGGGAATCGTCGCCAGGCCGGCCGCCTTCATCGCCGCCTTGGCCTTGGTCTTACTACCCATCATCGCCGTGACGTGTGGCGGAGGCCCGACGAACGTCACGCCGTGTTGTGCACACAGCGTCGCGAGCAACGGATTCTCCGAGAGAAAGCCCCAGCCCGGATGCAGTGCCGAGCAGCGGCTCTGCACCGCTGCCTGCACGACGCGTTCGACATCGAGGTAGCTCTGCGCCGCCCGCCCGGGCCCGAGCACGACATGCTCGCGGCCACGGACATACGGCGCGTCGCGATCCGCTTCGCTCACGCCGAACACCGGCACGATACCAAGCGCGTCGCACGCGCGTGCAACGCGAACGGCAACGTCTCCGCGGTTTGCGATGAACAGGCGGTGAAACACGCTTACGCGCCGAGCTTGATCATGCAGGCTTCGGCGCCCGAGACGTCGAACTTGCCGGGCGCTTCCATGTCGGCCGACTTCACCACCCCATCCTCGATCACGAACACGCCGCGGCCGGCGCGGACGCCCATGCCGAACTTCGAGAGGTCGACGTCGATGCCGAGCGCCTTCGAGAACTCTGCGGCGCCGTCAGCGAGCATCACGATCTTACCGAGCGCGTCGTGCTCCTTCGCCCAGGCGCCCATCACGAACGCATCGTTGACCGAGAGGCACGCGACGAGATCGATGCCCTTCGCCTTGAGCGCATCGAGCTCCTTGACGTAGCCCGGGAGGTGCTTCTGCGAGCACGTCGGCGTGTACG
>JANXOP010000449.1 GCA_025357755.1 Kofleriaceae bacterium
GTCGACACAGACGATGATCTCTTTGCTGCTCATGCGGTCACCGGCAAGCGTACTTCGAACACGGTCCGCCCGACCTCCGAGACGCAGGTCATCTCGCCACCGTGCTTCGCCACGATCTGACGCGCGATGCCGAGGCCGAGGCCCGTACCCTCACCTTTGGGCTTGGTCGTGAAGAAGGGCTCGAAGATCCGTGGCAGCGCATCGGCCGGCACACCCGGACCATCGTCGATCACGCGCACGATCGCCCAGGCGTCGATCACGTCGGTTTCGATCGCGATCGTGCCTTTGCCGGCAAGGGCTTGCTGTGCATTCGAGATGAGGTTCGTCCACACCTGGTTGAGCTCGTCGACAAAGACCGGCACCCTGGGCACGGTGCCGTAGCGACGTTCGACGACGATATCACGCAGCGCGTGGTGAAGAAGCGTGAGGGTTGTCTCGAGCCCCTCGTGAAGATCTGCTTCGGTGCGGGTCGCCTGCTGATCGAGGTGGGAGTAGCTCTTGAGGGCGCCGACGATGCGCTGGATCTGGATCACCGCGTGGCGGACAGTGGACGAGGTCCGCTGGAGATAGACCTGATCGGTTAGCGCCGCCACGACGCGCGGAGCGACGTGCTTGTCCTCGCCGAGCGCGGCGAGGAACGGCACCGCATCCGCCGCCGAAGCGCCGAGATCCGCGAGCCCCGCGGCGAGGTCGGCCGGCTTGGCGAGGCCGCCGGCGGCGAGCACCGGTTCGAGCTCGCGCGCGGTCTTCCGGGCGGTCAACCCGGTGGTCAGCGGGCGCTCCGCGAAGCCGGGCGCGACGGTATCGATGTAGGTCTGGAGCGCCGGATGTCCGGCGAGCTCGACGCCGTGGCGTGCGGCGATCACGAGCTGGCTCGACAGCGAATCGATCGAGCCCCGGATCGCGGCGGTCGGCGAGTTGATCTCGTGCGCGACACCGGCGACCAGGAGGCCCAGCCCGGCCATGCGCTCCGAGAGCACGAGCTGGGCCTGGGTCTCGCGCAGATCGGCGAGCGCGCGACCGAGCTCGCTGTTGATCGCGGTGAGCTCGGAGGTGCGCAGCTTGACCTTGCGATCGAGCTCTTCACTGGCGCCGCGGACCTCGTGATAGAGCTGCGCGTTCTCGACGGCCGCGCCCGCTTGATCGGCGAACGTAGTGAGGAGGTTGAGATCGGCATCGGAGAACTCGCGTGCGGCCTCCGCGCGCGCGACCGCGATCACCCCGACGACGCGGTTCTTGCGATCGAGCGGCAGCGCGACGAGCGGCCCGCCCGCCCCTGCGAGCCTCGCGGCCTCGCCGTAGCGCGGATCCGAGGCCGCCTTGACCATGCGTAACGGCTTGCGATCGGCGCGCACGAGCTCGACCAGTGGGCGCAGATGCTCGGCCGCCGCGAGCGCTTCATCCGTCGCGAGCGCGCTCGTGACATCGCTGCGCCGCGCCCGCGCCGCCGAGGCGCGCAGCTCGCCATCCTCGGTCAACCACAGCGCGGCGAGCTGGACATCGAAGGTGCGCGCGACCGCGTCGACGATCTTGCGCGACACCTGGTCGAGATCGATCACCGAAGACACCGCGCGACCGGCATCGTGGAGCGCGACGATCTCGCGCATGCGCGCCGCGAGCCGCCCCTGGTTATCTTTGAGGGTCGAGGTCATCTGATTGAACGCGGCGGCGAGATCGGTCAATTCATCGGCGCCGAGCACCTCGATCCGGTGATCGAGATCACCGCGCGAGACCGCCGTCGCGCCGCGCTGGAGCTCCGCGATCGGCTTGCCGAGCCGGCGCGACCAGAACAGGGCGAGGATCACCGCGAACGCGACCGCCGCCGTGCCACCGATCGCGAGCGACCGGATCGCGAGCCGGCGCGTCGCTGCGAGCGGCGCGCGATCGACGGCGACCGCGACGATGCCGATCGGCTTGTCGTTCTGATCGAGGAGGCCGGTCGACGACAGCGAGTAGTGGCCGCTCGACACGTCCACCGTGCGGCTGATCCGCAGGCCGCGCAACACGGTCTCGCGATCGCGCTGCGACAGCGTGACTGGCTTGCCGCGGCTACCGAGCGCCGCGCGGAACGTCACCGCGAGCCGACCGTCGGTGCCGCCGATCAAGACGTCGGCCGAGAGCGCACCTTTGATGCTGTCGGCAAAGTCGCCATCGAGGGGCATCGACAAGACGACCTGACCGCGAAAGGCGAGCCCGCCATCGACGATCGGTGAGACCGCGCGGACCACGACCTTGCCGTGGATCGCGACCAGAGAGACCCCGCGCCGCCACGGATCGGTCGCGATGCCATCGTTCGGGGTGACCACGAGCTCGCGAAAACGCTCCGACGCGAGGCACTCGGGATGGCCGGCATCGGCGGCCTGTTTCGGATCGCAGGTCAACGACCCGACGACCATCCGGTCGAACCGGAGCTCGCCTCGCTCGTCGAGGATCTGCAACCGCGCAGAGGGCACGTGCGAGACCTGGCGCGACAGCCACGCATCGAGATCGCCGCCGGTGCGCAGCGCGACGACGAGATCGCTACCCTCGGAGAGCTGGACCGCTTCATCTCCGAACCGCTCGACCGCGCGGAGCACGAGGTTGAGCCCGACCGTGAGCTGGCGATCGGCATCCTCGCGCAGACCCTCTTCGAGGTTGTTGAAGATCACGCCGGTCGCGATCGCCGCGACGATCGTCACTGGCACGAGCGCAGCGAGCACCATCGCGACGACGAGCTTGGTGCGCAGGCGAACGCCGCGGCTACGCTCGGGATCCGCGGGGACCGGGCGCGGCAGCCGGAACAATCCGCTCGAGAGCCGCCGCAGCGAACCGGTGCTGCGCTCGGTCCACCGCCGCTCGCGGGGCTCGCGAGCCTCGCCAGGCAAACGAGGGGGCTCGTCACTCATCGCGAGAGCTCCGCGCGCCGGATCTGCGCGAAGATCGGATGACCGGTCGGCGAGATCACGACATGCTCGAGCTCGGCGCGACCCGCGACCACGAGCTCGGAGTGGGTGAGCGGCACCCACGGCGCATCGGACGCGATCCGATCCTGGACGTCGGCGTACAGCATGCTGCGCTGGCGCTCGTCGCTCGTTGCTTGCGCCGCCAGCAACAGCTTGTCGACGGCGGGCTCGCGATAGAACGCGACGTTCTGCACGCCACCGGGGACCGTGCTCTCGCTCGAGAACAGGACGTAGAGAAAGTTATCCGGATCACCGGTGTCGCCGACCCACCCGAACACCGCCATGTCGTGATCGCCACGCGAGAGCGCCGCGCGATGGACCGGATACGGCGCGAGCTCGAGCTCGGTGTGGAGCCCGACCTGCTCGAGCGCACCTTGCAGGAAGCGCGCGACGCGCTCGGGCGACGGCAGGTATGGCCGCGGCGTCGTCATCGAGTAGAGCTTGTAGGTCTTGGTCGGATCGAACCGGTGATCGGCCGCCGCCTCGGCGAGCAGCTTCCTGGCCATCACCGGATCGTAGGTGTAGCGCTTCGCGGGCGCGTGATAGCCCCACTGCTGTGGCGGCAGCGGGCCATCGGCCGCGGTCGCGTGGCCGGAGTACGCGAGCTGGACGATCGGCTCCTTGTTGATCGCGAAGTTCACGGCGCGGCGGACCCGGACGTCGTCGAACGGCGGATGCTGGGTGTTGAACGCGAGGTAGCTGACGTCGTTCGCGATCGCGCGATACAGTACGAGATCGGGGTGGAGCTCGACGAACGGCGTCTCGTCGGGGAGGATCGAGGTCGCGAGGTCGACCGATCCAGACTCGAGCTCGATCAACCGCTGGCGCGCGTCGACGACGACCTGGAACACGATCCGATCGAGCGCCGGAGCGGTGCCCCAGTACGCTTCGAACCGCTTGACGATCACTTGCTCGCCCGGTGTCCAGGTCTCGAACCGAAACGGGCCGGTGCCGATCGGATGATCCTTGAAGCCATCGCCGTAGCGGGCGACCGCGGTCGGCGACACGATCGGGTACTTCGCGAGCTCGCCGAGCAGGGGCGAGTACGGCCGTTTGACCATGATCTTGACGGTGCGCGGATCCGCGGCGACGACGGAGTCGACATCCTTGAGCAACGAGCGCCAGTAGCCCGCGACGTTCGCGCCGACGAAGCTCGGATGTTTCGGATCGAGCAGGCGCTCGATCGAGAACACGACCGCGCTGGCATCGAACGGCGAGCCATCGTGAAACGCGACGTGATCGCGCAGGTGAAACGTCCACGTCCGCCCATCGCCCGAGACATCCCAGCTCTCGGCGAGCTGGGGCTCGATATCGGTCGTGCCCGGGCGCCAGCCGACGAGGCCCTCGTAGATCAGCTCGCCGACCTGGACCGATTCGCTATCGACGACGAGGATCGGATCGAGCGAGATCACGTCGGCCGCTTCGGCGACGACGAGCACGCCTGGATCGCGCTTGCGATGGAGCTCGCGACTCGCGTCGCAGCCGCAGACGTAGATCAGCACCATGCCTGCGGCCACCGCGGGCGTCCTCATCCCGCGAACCATACCATCGCTCGCGCTCGGTCGATTGACTCTCGCTCACCCGTGCACTAGCGTCCGACCATGAGACTTGGCCTTGTCCTTGGTTTGCTCGGTAGCGTCGTAGCGGGATGTGGCGAGCCTGGCCCCGCCGGCCATCTCGCCGCCGGCACCACGGCGCAGCTGCTCGCGATGGCGCAGCCCTCGCTCAACATGGAGTCGGACTACGAGCTCGCCGCGCGCGCGATTCCCGGTGCGTTGAAGACGATCGAAGGCTTCTACGTGGCCGACGAGAACGTGATCCTTCGCGGCATCCTCACCGAGGGCTATTGCCAGTACGCGACCGCGTTCGTCGAGGACGAATGGGAGGTCGCGAAGTTCGCGAAGAAGATCGAGGACATCGATTATCACAATCAACGCGCGAGCAAGATGTTCGCGCGCTGCATGAACTACGCGTTCATGGATCTCCCGGGCGGCACCGAGAAGGACCTGTTCGGCGCGCCCGACGCGGTCGCCAAGCGAATCGGCAGCATGGGCCTGGACCAGCGCACGGCCTTCATGTGGGCGGTGATCGGCATGGGCGGCATGATCAATCACAACCTCACGCGGGTCGAGATGCTCTCGTTGCTGCCGACCGTGCGCGCCGGCCTCGATCGCGTGGTCGCGATCGACAAGGCTCAGCGCGGCGACATCGATGGCACCAAGAAGGTGCCCTGCGATGCGGCGTGCACGACCCACCTGGCGCTACCGCACCTCGCGCTCGGCCTGGTCTACAGCGGCGCCTCCACGCAGTTCGGTGGCGACCCCAAGAAGGCCGCGGACGAGTTCCAGATCGCGCTCCGCATCACGGCGGATAAGGATCATCCGGACGGCAAGATGCTCCTCGCCCGGACCCTCTGGGCGTATCGCGTCGGCCTGCAGACCAACGACCGGAAGTTGTTCCATGATCAGCTGGTCAAGGTCCTCGAGACCGACCCCGCGATCTGGCCGGAGCAGCGCCTCGCCAACGAGGTCGCGCAGCGTCGCGCCCGGCGCTACCTGCGCCACGAAAAAGATCTATTCCAGTAGAGTGAATGTAACTCTCGCTACGTTCGTATACCGAGTCAAGGAGCGTCCATGAACCGTCTGCAACTGCTCACCGTATCTACCCTCGCCGCGCTGGCGACCGCGCGTTCCGCACACGCCGACAACGTCGAGCTCCGCATCGCCACGCTCGCGCCCTCCGGCAGCCCGTGGATGGAGACGCTCGATAAAGCCAACGCCGAGGTCAAAGAGAAGACCGGTAACCGCGTTGGCCTCAAGTACTTCGAGGGTGGCCAGCAGGGCGACGAGAAGGACTTCGTTCGCAAGATCAAGCTCGGTCAGCTCGACGGCGCCGCGGTGACCTCGATCGGGCTCGCGATGATCGACGAGTCGATCCGCGTGCTCGAGCTGCCGATGATGTTCGACACCGCCGAGGAGGTCGACTACGTCGCGGACAAGATGTGGCCGTACTTCCAGAAGAAGTTCGAGAAGAAGGGCTTCCGTCTCCAGGATCGCGGCGAAGTCGGCTGGATCTACTTCCTGTCGACCGCGAAGGTCCAATCGATCAATGACCTCAAGGGTCAGAAGCTGTGGATGTGGGGCGATGACCAGCTGGTCGGCGCCATGTTCAAGAAGCTCGCGCTCAACGGCGTGCCGCTCGGCGTGCCCGAAGTCGATGCCGCGCTGACGTCCGGCAAGATCAACGCATGCTACGGCTCGCCCGTCGCTGCGGTCGCACTGCAGTGGTACTCGAAGGTCAAGTACATGACATCGATGCCGATGAGCTTCGCGATCGGCGCGACCGTCGTGTCGCTCGACTCGCTCAAGAAGATCTCGGCCGAAGATCAGAAGACCGTCGAGGACGTTTCCAAGACCTGGTCGAAGAAGCTCCGCAAGGTCATCCGTAAGGCGAACGACGACGCGAAGTCGACCATGACGCGCAAGGGCGTAACCGTCGTCCAGACCCCGGTCGCGATGGTCGACGAGTTCACGAAGCAGTCGAAGGAATCGTGGACCGAGCTGGCTGGCAAGATCTACTCGAAGGACGAGCTCGACATGGTCATCAAGTACCGCGACGAGTACCGCGCGAAGCACAAGAAGTAAGGTTACGATTGCGCTCGTGAGCGACGACGCCGAGCCAATTCCAACTGCCACGGTGGTCGCCGACGCCGGCGAGAGCCACCTGACGATCGATCCGGACCCCACGCGGTTTCCGCACGACTCGAAGCTGTCTGCGAGAGTTCGCAAGATCGACCACGTCGCAGGAAGTCTCGAACAAGGCTTCGTGTTCTTCCTGCTCGCGCTCGTCGTGATCGTCGCGTCGCTCGCGGCGGTCCACGACAAGGTGACGACCGACCACCTCGGTCGCTGGTGGCACACCATCGTGCGTGGCGGCACGTTCGCGATCGCGATGTTCGCGGCCGCGTACACCACGCAGGAAGAGCGTCACCTCGCGATGGACCTGGTGTCGCGCAAGCTCTCGGGCAAGGGCCGGCTGATCCTCGGGCTCGCGCTCAAGCTGCTCACGCTCGTCGTGTGCTGGTACCTCTACAAGGCGGGTCGCGCGCAGCTCGAGTTCTGCACGCCGGTGTGGTTCGGCCCCAATGGCCTCCACGTCGTCGAGTTCCAGGCGTGCTCGGCACTCGTCGGCGCCGGCGAGACCTTGTCGGTGTTCAGCTTCCACATCAACGACGTCGATGTGGTCTCCACGATCTTTATCGCCGCGTTACTGATCGGCTTTCACACGATCCTGCACTTCATCATCGACGTCGACTATCTGGTCCGCGGCGTCACGCCGCCCGAGCGGATGAGGGCCCACTAACATGACGGCCACCAAGCGCAGCCCGTTCGGCTGGGCGATCCTCGGCATCCTCGTCCTCGTGTGCGCGGTGTTCGTGAGCGTGCCGGTCGCGATCCTCCTGCTCGCCTTCGTGAGCGGCGCACCGCTGTTCACGATCATGCTCGGCGCCACGATCCTCGGCGCGTACAGCGGCATCGTCCACATCGGCACGAGCTCGATGCCGTTCTGGAACGAGTTCAACGGCAACATCGAGAAGATCGAGAACGTCGGTCTCGGCGATCAGGTCGAGACGATGTCGACCATCCCGCTGTTCATCTACGCGGGTTATCTCCTCGCCGAGTCCGGCACGGCCGAGCGCCTCGTCCGGTTCGCGAACGCACTCCTCGGGTGGGTCCCCGGCGGGCTCGCGATCGTCACGATCGGCACCTGCGCGTTGTTCACCGTGTTCACCGGCGCCTCGGGTGTCACGATCATCGCGCTCGGAGGTGTGCTGATGCCGGCGCTCGTGCGCAATGGCTATCCCGAGCGGTTCTCGATGGGGTTGATCGCGGGCACCGGCTCGGTCGGGTTGCTGTTCCCGCCTGCCCTTCCGCTCTTCATCTACGGCACGGTCTACGGCCTCGCCGCCTCCAAGCCGATGCAGGCGGTGTGGGACACGCGCCGGTTCCTGTTCGCCGGCATCGTGCCAGGGCTCGTGCTCGTCGGCATGCTCTCGGCGGTCGCGATCACGGTCGCGATCAGGAAGAAGCTGCCGCGCCAGAAGTTCAACTTCAAGGAGCTCGGCACGAGCTTCGCCCTCGCGCTGCCCGAGCTGTTCGTCCCGTTCGGTGTGATCCTCGGCCTCGTCGTCGTCGGCTTCGGCTTGCCGGAGATCGCGGCACTCACGGTCTCGTACGTCGTGCTGCTCGAGGTCGGCATCTCGCGGATCATCCCGGGCTGGGGCAAGCCGCTCGATCCGAAGGTCCTGTGGACCACGAGTCGCGAAGCCGTCGCGATGATCGGCGCGATCTTCATCATCATCTTCGCGTCGACCGCGCTCACCGACTTCATGGTCAACGCGGAGGTGCCGGCGAAGATCGTCGCGTGGACGCAGGATCACGTGCACTCGAAGATCGTGTTCCTGCTCGCGATCAACGTGATCCTGCTGCTCGTCGGCACGGTCATGGACATCTTCTCGGCGATCGTCGTCGTGTTGCCCCTGCTCGCGCCGATCGCGGAGAAGTACGGCGTCGACCCGTATCACCTCGGCGTGATCTTCCTCTTGAACCTCGAGGTCGGCTACCTCCACCCGCCCGTCGGCCTCAACCTGTTCATCACGAGCGTGAAGTTCCAGCGCCCGATCACCGAGGTGATGTGGGCGACGATCCCGTTCCTCATCACGATGTTGCTCGCGCTCCTCACGATCACGTACGTCCCGGCGCTCACCGCCATCTCGACGAACCTCTCGCCTTACGATCCGACCCGCAGCGGCCGGATCGCGGACCTCACCAGCCTGGTCCACTCGACCGCAGAGGAGCTCTCCGCGGTCAAAGAGATCACGCTCGTCGATGCGAGCGGCGCGGTCTTGCCCGGCCCCGATGGCAAGCCGGTCGTGAAGAAGCTCGACGACTGCAACAAGCTCGACGGCACCGCGAAGGATGGCTGCCAACGCCCGTTCTTCGCGATCAAGGAGTGCAAGGGCAAGCCGACCGAGAAGGACTGTACGAACAAGACGATCGCGGACTACGTCGTCAACAACCAGGGTGACGAGGCGAAGAGCCAGTTCATCGTCGTGACCGAGATTCCGCTCGCCTCCGGCGACACGATCATCAAGGACAAAGCCGGTAAGCAGGTCGTGATGAAGGTCTCGGAGTGCGAGAAGGCCAAGAGCGAGAGCGACTGTCGCGAGCTGTTCGTGAACGCCTCGAACTGCAAGATCAGCCCGCCCGAGGACGGCGCCGATCACTGCATCAAGGACAAAACGACCAGCTGGGTGGACTCGAACTACAGCACCGAGTAACTCTCCCCTCGTGTTCGCGCTGGTCCGCACGATCCGACCCCACCAGTGGGTCAAGAACGTGTTCGTCGCGGCGCCCCTGGTGTTCTCGCACCACCTGCTCGATCGAGCCTACCTGGTGCGCGAGGCGATCGCGGTCCTCGCGTTCTGCCTGCTCGCAGGGGCGGTCTACGCGTTCAACGACGTGCGGGACGTCGAGGCCGATCGTCTCCATCCCACCAAGTGCAGGCGGCCGATCGCCTCGGGCGCGCTGGCGGAACGCACCGCGCTGATCGCCTCGGGCGTGCTCGCGGTGGTCGCGCTCACCGGCTGCGTGGTGCTCTCGCCGATGCTCGCGGTGTGGGCGGGCCTCTACCTCGCGCAGAACCTCGCGTACAGCCTCAAGCTCAAGCATGTCGCGTTTCTCGACGTCGGCCTGATCGCCAGCGGCTTCTTGCTCCGCGTGCTCGCGGGTGCCGCCGCAATCGACGTGCCGGCCTCGGGCTGGTTGCTCGCATGTACCGGCCTCCTCGCCCTGTTCCTCGGGCTCGGCAAGCGCGCGCACGAGCTAGCGTGGGCGGAGCGAAACGGCGGTGCGAGCGCGACGCGCGCGGCGCTCGCGGGCTATCGCCTCCCGGTCCTGCGCATCGCGATGCTGGCGCTCGCGGTGCTGACGTGTGGCGCGTACGTCGCGTACACGCTC
>JANXOP010000086.1 GCA_025357755.1 Kofleriaceae bacterium
GGCCACGGCGAGCTCGGGCGCGACGGCGTGCGCGAGAAAGTGCGCGAGCACTTCAAGGGCACCTCGGTGAAGCTCGCGCCGGCGAAGCGAGTGAAGATCCTCCACCTCACCGACCTCGAGCTGCCGAAGACCTCGACCCGCAAGATCAAGCGGCGCGAGGTCATCAAGGAGCTCCAGCGGCTCGAGCGCGCGACGAAGCAGGGCGCCGAGGTCAAGGAGCTGGCCGCGAGTGGTGCCTCTGGCACGAGCTGGATCCACGACATGCTCGCGGACGTATCGCAGAAGAAGCGCGGCACGATCACGAGCGCGACCTTGCTCGCGGAGCTCGGCTTCGATTCGCTGATGTTCACCGAGCTCGCGGTCGCGCTCGAGGCGGCTGGCGTCGAAGTCCCGGATCCCGCGGAGATCACCGGGCTCGAGAGCGTCGCGGATGTCGAGAAGCTCGTCGCGCGGCTCGGTGCGAAGCAACGCACCGAGAAGCCGAAGCGCGATCGGTTGCGTCGCGAGAAGCTCGCGCGCGACAAGGCCGATGCCGACAAGCTCGATGACGACATCGACGTCCCCAAGCCGCTGGTCTCGCTCGGTCGGCTCGCGCTGCGCAACGGCATGAAGGCGCTGTACTCGCGCGTGCTCGAGACCGACATCTACGGCCAGGGCAACGTGCCGCCGTTCGGCGGCTACATCGTCGCGGCGAACCACGCGAGCCATCTCGATACCGGCCTCGTCAAGTACGCGCTCGGCGAGCAGGGTGAGGCGCTCGTCGCGCTCGGAGCGAAGGACTACTTTTTCGACGATCCGGTCCGCCGGATGTACTTCGAGAACTTCACGAACGTGGTGCCGATGGAGCGCCACGGCTCCCTGCGCGAGTCGCTGAGGCTCGCCGGCGACGTGATTCGCGATGGCTACATCCTGTTGATCTTTCCCGAAGGCACGCGCAGCGACACCGGCGTGATGGCGGACTTCAAGCCCTCGCTCGGCTACCTCGCGATGACGAACAAGTGCGGCATCCTGCCGATGTACTTGCACCGCACGCACGAGGCGATGCCGAAGGGTCGCTACCTGCCGAAGCGCGGCGAGCGCGTCGCTTCGTACGTCGGGCCGTACCTGTCCTACGAAGACGTGCTGAAGCTCGCGGCGGGCAAGCCGCGCAGCGAGCAGTACCGCGCGATCACCTATCACGTCGAGAGCATCATCCGTCGGCTCGCGCCGAGCGATGCGGCGTGGACGCTCGGCGATGCCGGCGTACAACCGATGGCCGAATATCTCGCCGAGCGCGGCGAGAAGCTCTCCGACGAAACCGAGGCTCAGCCGTGAAGACTTCCGTCCTCGTGACCGGTGCGACCGGCTTTCTTGGCGAGCACCTGTGCCGCGTCCTCGTCGAAGAGGGCCACATCGTCCGGGGGCTCGCTCGCTCGCGTAGCGCGGTGCTCGAAGACCTCGGTGTCGAGCACGTGCGTGGCGACGTCCTCTCGAACGACGACCTCCAGCGCGCTCTAGATGGCGTCTCGGCAGTCTTTCACCTCGCCGGCGCCGTCTCGCGCGATCCGCAAGACGCACAGCGCATGATGCGCTTGCACGTCGATGGCACGCGCAAGGTGATGGAGCAGATGGCGGCCTTCGGCATCCGTCGGATGATCCTCGCCTCGACCAGCGGCACGATCGGCGTCTCCAAGGAAGAAGCGATCATCGACGAGACCGCTCCCTATGCCGAAGAGATCGTGGCGGGCTGGCCGTACTACGCCTCGAAGATCTATCAAGAGCGGCTCGCGTTCGAGCACGGCGAGCGCCTCGGCATCGAGGTCGTTGCCGTCAACCCGTCGCTCCTCCTGGGCCCTGGCGATCGCCGCCTCTCCTCGACCGGCGACGTCCGCAAGTTCCTCAAGCGCCAGATCCCGACCGTGCCCGATGGCGGTATGAACTTCGTCGACGCGCGCGACGCGGCCCGCGCTACCGCCGCGGCGCTCTCGAAGGGTCGCGCGGGTGAGCGCTACCTCCTCGGCGGCCCCAACTGGACGATGAAAGAATTCTTCGACCGGCTCGGTCGCGTAGCGAACGTCTCCCCTCCGCGCCTCAAGGTCCCACCCAAGTTCGCCAAGTGGAGTGCGGGCATCGTCGAAGAGCTCTATCGCTGGCGCGGCAAAGAGCCACCGCTCGAGCGCATCAGTGTCGAGATGGCCGAGCACTACTGGTGGATCGATTCCTCCAAGGCGCAGGCCGAGCTCGGCTTCGAGTCGCGCGATCCACAGCTCACGCTCGTCGACACCGTCGACTACTTGCGCCGCGGTGTCGATGCCGACTGACGTCTCCCAAATGGGGACGGTAACTCATTCGTCACTTTCGCCGCTCTAAGCTGCTGGAATCACAATCCCCGCGAGGGACGGTAACTCACTTCGGCAACAGCGCTCGATTTCTCGCGAGCGAAGGCACCCATTTCTGCTGCACGTTCGTTCGAGGCCGATGTGAGTTACCGTCCCTCCACGGTCGAGTGATTTCGACATGTTACCGACGCTAAAGTGATGAATGAGTTACCGTCCCCGTCTGAGGTCCCGTCTGAGGTCCTGATTTCAGTAGGTGACCGACGCGATCGTGATGAATGAGTTACCGGCCCCATCCGGAGACGTTCGGTACCCATCCGAAGACGTTCGTGCGGTGCCGCCGTGGGATCGGGCACTTCGTTGGTTCGGCACTCCGCGCGACTACCGGCTGACGCGCTGGTTGATGCTCCGGCTGCTCGGCCTCGTCTACGTGTTCGCGTTCCTCGGCTTGATCGAGCAGGGGCTGCCGCTCCTCGGCGCGCACGGGCTCACGCCGGTCACGACGTTTCTCGATCACGCGCGGACGACGGGGCAGACGCTGTGGGACCTGCCGACGATCTTCTGGTGGGATTCGTCGGATGGCGCGCTGCAAGCGTGGGCGTGGATCGGGCTCGTGGTTTCGGTCGCGATGCTGCTCGGCTACGCGAACCTGCCGTCGCTGATCCTCTTGTGGGTGATCTACGGTTCGTACGAGCGGGTCGGCCAGGTGTGGTTCGGTTTCGGCTGGGAGATCCAGCTGCTCGAGACCACGATCCTGTGCGCCGCGCTCGCGCATCCGTGGGATCCGCGGCCGCTCGCGAAGTCACCGCCGACCGCGGCGATCGTGTTGCTGCGGTGGCTGGTGTTCCGGATCATGCTCGGCGCGGGACTGATCAAGCTGCGTGGCGACGCCTGCTGGCGCGAGCTTTCATGCCTCGATACGCACTTCGAGACCCAGCCGATTCCGAATCCACTCTCGGCGTGGTTCCACGCGCAGCCGCACGCGCTGCACGCGATCGGGGTCGCGTTCAATCATGTCGTGGAGGTGGTGGCGCCGTGGTTCGTGCTCGGACCGCGGCGGTTGCGCTTGATCGCGGGGTGCCTGATGGGCGCGTTCCAGGTCGCGCTCGTGCTGAGTGGGAACCTGGCGTTCTTGAACTGGCTGACGCTCGTGCCGATCCTCGCGCTGCTGGATGACGACTTCATCCTGCGCGTGCTGCCGAGGCGAGTGCGTGCGTGGCTGGAGGCGCGGTTGCCGACCGCGGCGCCGCGCGATGGGTGGCAGCTGCTCGCCGGGTTCGGCGTGGCGCTCGTGGTGATCCTCGCGTGGGGGCCGCTGACGGGCTGGATGACCGCGGGCGGGCAGGTCGAAGTAGGAATCGTGATCGCGGTGTTCGTCGCGGGCACGCTCGTCGTGCAGCGCCAAGCGATCGCGCGGCGGTGGATGCGGCTCGATGGTCATCAGCTCGCGCTCGGCATGTTTGCGGCACTCGTCGTGGTAAATAGTGTGACCGTCGTCGAGAATCTCGCGTCGCAGCACCAGGCGATGAACACGAGCTACGACCGGCTCGCACTCGTGAACACGTACGGTGCGTTCGGTCACATCGACGCGGTTCGCCACGAGCTCTCGATCGAGGGCACGCTCGACCAAGATCCCGAGACCGCGACGTGGCGCGTGTACGAACTGCCGTGCAAGCCGACCGATGTCGATCGCCGCCCGTGCGTGCTCGGTCCGTATCATCTGAGGCTCGATTGGTTGCTGTGGTTCTCCGCGATGCAGCCGCACCTGAGCGACGCCTGGTTGTTTCACCTCGTCTGGAAGCTGCTCGACGGTGACACGACCGTGCGCGCGCTGTTCGCGCGTGATCCGTTCGGCGGCAAGGCGCCGACGTTCGTGCGCATTCGCCGGTTCGTCTATCACCTCGAACCGCTCGGTTCGAATCACTGGTGGAGGCGCGATTCCGAGGAGCTGTGGTTGCCACCGATCGCGCTGAGCGAGTCAGGATTTCGCGAGGCGCTCGCGCCGTACGGCATGCCGAGTCCGAGCGCGCACTGAAATTTCTATTGCGCGCCCGCACAAAAACTTTAGTGTGAGAGACATGCGCTATCACCTCAAGCAATACACCGAGCCCATCTTCACGCAGCTTGCCGCCGAGCGCCTCGCGCTCCTGGCGCACCCGCTCCTCGTCGCAGCGTCGACGAACGAGCTCTCGCCCCAGCTCCTCCACGAGTTCGCGTTTCACCAGTACTCCGACAGCATCCTCTGGATCCCGATGCTGGCGCAGATGAAGTCGAAGGCCGAAAGGTCGCGACGCCTGCACCGCGCCATCGAGGACAACATCGCTCATGAAGCCGGCATCGGCGGCATCTCGCACGTGCTGCTCGCGGCCGAGCTGATGCGCAGCCTCGGCGTACGCAGCCTCGAAGCGTATCCGACCTCGACCTTCGCCCACTCGGCGACGCTGTGGTTGTCCGATGCGTTCGTCGCCGAGCCCGAGCCGGCCGTCGCGGGCTTCTTGCTCGCGGCTGAGACCCTCGTGCCCGCGATGTTCGCCGCGATCGAACCGTGCTTCGCGGCGCTCGGCGCCGACACGCGCTACTTCCGCGAGCACGTTGCGGTCGATGGCGACGAACACTCTGCCTGGATGGCCGAAGCGGTCGAAGAGATCGTCGAGCTCTACGGTCCCGCATGCGTGCCGGCGATCCTGGCCGGCATGACCGATGCCGTCGGCGAGACCTTTGCCGTCCCCGATGCCCTTTGGGGGCGATCGTGAACATCGCGCTCACCTACAACGAGATGCGCAGCACGAGCGAAGCCCACGCCGAGTTCGATACGCCGGCGACGATCGCTTCGCTCGGTGCGGCGTTGCACCGACTCGGCCACACGGTCCAGCCGATCGAAGTGTCGCGTCCGATCGACGAGGTCGTTGTCGAGCTCCGCGCGCTCGCGCCCGAGCTCGTGCTCAACCTCGCCGAGGGCGACCGCGGTCGGTTTCGCGAGGCGTTCTTCCCGGCGCTGTTCGAGCAGCTCGGCCTGCCGTGCACCGGTAGCTCGGCGAGCGTGCTCGCGCTCTGTCTCGACAAGGCGCTCGCCAAGCGCGTCGTCGCGGCGGCGGGCGTAGCGGTCGCGCGCGACGTACTCGTCCTCGCGAAGAGCTGCTGCACCGGGCTGGAGTTGCCAGTGATCGTGAAGCCGAACTTCGAGGGTTCGAGCAAGGGGATCCAGGTGGTCGCGACGCGCGACGGGATCCCCGCGGCGATCGGACGCGTGCTCGCGCGCTATCCCGAAGGCGCGCTCGTCGAAGAGTACGTCGAGGGCTGCGACGTCGCGGTCGGCTGGGTCGCGGGCCTCGGACTGCTCGCGCCAGTTCGCTACGCGTACGAACGGACCGCCGCGTATCCGGTGTTCGATCGATCTGCGAAGCAGCTCGGCGTCTCGCGGATCGAGCTCCCGGAGCTCTCGCCGGCGCTCGCCCATGCGGTCCGCGACGCGGCGGCGCGGTCGTTCGCCGCGCTCGGCGTGACCGGCTACGGCCGCGCGGATTTTCGGATCACGCCCGCCGGTAGGGTCATCTTCCTCGAGATGAACCCTCTGCCCACCTTGGCCGAGCCAGACAACGAGCTGTACGCCGCGGCCGCGCTCGTCGGAACATCCGTGGATCAGTTGCTCGCGGCGATCCTGCACAATCATTGGCGGCCGCCCACGCACCCCGCGTAAGCTTGGCGGGTGAGGTGGATGCACGCAGCGGCGCTGCTCGCGGCGTGCAACTCGGCGGCTGATATCGCGCCGAAGGAGATGCCGGCGCCGCTGCCTGCGAAGGTTTCTGGACACGAGGTCACCGCGTTCACCGATGTCACGGTCGTCGCGATGGACAGCGACAAGCCGCTGCTCCATCACACCGTCGTGATCGAGGGAGGCGCGATCACGAAGCTGTGCACGACCGACTGCGATCTTCCAGCCGATGCCAAAAGGATCGACGGTCGAGGCAAGTGGCTCATCCCGGGCTTGCACGACATGCACGTCCACCTCGACGGGACCAAGGGCATGCTCGCGCTGTTCGTGATGAATGGCGTCACGACTGTGCGCAACATGGCCGGGAGCCCGCGCACGATCGCGCTGCGCGATCGGATCGCGAAGGGCGAGCTGTTCGGCCCGACGATCTATACCGCGGGGCCTTTCGTCGACGGCGAGCGGCCGCGCTGGGAGGCGTCTGCGAGCGTGGTCACCGCCGCGGATGCAGAGCGCGTGATCGCGGACCACGTCGCGGCGCACTACGATTTCGTCAAGATCTACAACGGGCTCTCGATCGCCGCGTTCGATGCGGTTGCCGCGGCGGCGAAGGCGCACGACCTCCGGCTCGTCGGCCACGTACCGTTCAAGGTGTCGCTCGCGCACGTTCTCGAGCTCGGCCAAGCGTCGGTCGAACATCTCTCGGGCTTCGCCGAGGCGGTCGAACGCGCGAATTCGCCGGTCCGCCATCAACACGGCAGCTCGGCGATCATCAAGCGGTGGATGTTCGCCGATCCTGAAAAGATCACGCACGTCGTCGCTGACGTCGTCAAGCACCACACCTACAACACGCCGACGCTCGTCACGGCTGCCGCCTACGGTGAGCTCTATCGCGGTCATCTTCCGGAAGGCGCGAGCAGCGACCTCGAGGATGTCTCGCCAGACTGGCGCGCGCGGTGGGATCCGAAGAAATCGCCGAAGCACTACGATCGCTCGATCAAGAAAGCGATGGACGAGGCCCACGACAAGGCGCTCGCGACCGAGGGCTTGATCGTCAAGGAGATCTCGGACCAGGGGGGCTTGTTGATGGCGGGGACCGACACGCCTAATCCATATGTGGTGCCCGGCCCGAGCCTGCATCAAGAGCTCGGCATGCTCGCCGCTGCGGGGCTCTCCCCCTACAACGCGCTGCGCACCGCGACTGCGGTGCCGGCCGACTTTCTCGGCGATCCGCATGACGGCCGGATCGCGGTGGGCGCGCACGCGGATCTGGTCCTGCTCGATGCCGATCCGCTCCTCGATATTCACAATGTAGACAAGATCGCGGGCGTGATGGTGCGCGGTCGTTGGCTCGCACCGAAGGACCTCAAGGCGATGCGGGATGCGCTCGTCGAGAAGTACAAAGCGCCTTCGTGGGAGGCGCCGATCGATCTCGGCGCTGATGCCGCCGGCTGGCCGACCGTGCAGTACATCGTGAGCGACAACGGCGCGCCAGTCGGCGCGTACGCGATGAGTGCTCACGCCGGCACGATCATCGAGCGAGAAGCCCTCGAGGACGAAGTCACGAACATCAAGATCCTGCCGAGCGAGCACCACGCGCGTACGATCATGCTCGATGTCGAGCGCCCGGAGGGCACGACCCACGCGACCTTCTCGCGCAAGGACCGCTCGCTCGTCGGCTGGTTGTCACCCGCGACCGCGATGGCGCTCGTTGCACCGGTCGTGGCCACGCTCGCGGTCGGCGACAAGACCTCGATGTCGATCGATACGCCTGACAGCGATGCGCCGAGCACGCTCGAGCGCGGCTCGATCACGATCGAGCGGCTGCCGGGCACCGACAACGAGCTCGAGTTCAGGCTGCGGCTCGTGCTCGATCGCGTCGCGCAGGTCGGGCACCTCACGTTCGAAGAGGGCAGTCCGATCGCGCGATCGTTCAAGATCTCGTCCACAACGCGCCCCGTGTTCCGGACCTGGAAACGGCGCTGAACGAGTTACCGTCCCTCGGAGTTCAAGTGATCTCGATGACTTGCGAGGCGTAAAGTGACTAATGAGTTACCGTCCCTATTTTAGGGGTTTGCCGTAATAGGCCTCGACGAGCTGGTTGCCGGCGAACGTGCACATGATTCGCAGGGTCTCGCTCATCGTGAAGTGGTCGTTCTCTTCGTAGGATTTGGGCTTACCGAGGAGCTTCGCGACGGCCGCGCGAGGCATGCCGAACGCGAGCTTGTTTGGTAGCTTGCCGGGGTAAGCGAGGAACTCGAGATCGGCGCCGCGGATGTACGCGCGGCGCTTGGGGCCGTAGAAGCGGACGGTGTCGACGACGAGCTTGGTGCGACCGTCGAGTTTGGTGTTGACGGCCATGTAAGAGACGCCGAGCGTCGCGTTCGCGTGTGGCTCGACGCGCTTGCTGACCTCGAGGCCGGCGCGGCCGAGGATCGCGCGTACACCCTTGTCGGTGAGCGGCTGGCCCATGCAAGAGACGAGGTCCTTGGCGAGCTCGTCGTCGGCGGTACCGGCCACGAGCTTCACGCGCTCGGGCTTGATCTCGACGGCGTCTCGGAGCTTCGCCGCCTTTTCGTAGAGCTCTAGGCGGGGAGCTTTCGCGAAGCCGGTGTTTTCGAAATCGGCCCAGCGCGCATCGAGGACGGGTGCGATGCGATCGACGGCTTGCCAGCTATCAGGCACGTAGAACGGGCTCTCGAGATCGCTGAAGGTGCCGAGGAAGTCGTCGGCGTAGGCGCGCTCGTCTTCTTTTTTGTCGGCCGCGGAGAGGCGGAGGAGGGCGTGGATCTTGGCGTCGATCTTCTCGCGAGCACCTTCGTCGGCGCTCATCCACATCCGGTGGGTGTAGCCGAAGAGGAAGTTCTCGAGGTCTGGGGCGACATCGTTGGTGTTCAGCTTTTTGTCGCACGCAGCGACGAGGAACGCGGTCGGCGCGAGCGCGCGCTTCGCGAATTGTTTGGCGAGCTCGCCGGACGCGTGTTTCTTCGGAAGGCCGAAGCGATCCGCGGACCACGCGACGAGCAGGGCCATGCCGACGAGGCCGGCATCGGGGCGGGCATCGGTGGGCTTGGTCGCGAAGTGGAGCGGGTTGTTCGAGAGGTCGCGACCGGCGTCTGGATCTCCCGCGAGCGTGACCTGCATGCCGTGCGCGTCGCCCTCGCGATAGTCGACCGTGATGGCGTAGCCCTCGATCGACCATTCGTCGTGGTCGGGGTGCTTCGTCGTGACCGGCACCTTGCCCTTGCCGATCTTCCACGTCTGCTTCGGCGCGGGTAGCGCGGCGAGGAGATCCGCGCGGGTCGTGAACGAGAAGCCGGCTGGCAGATCGAGGAAGCCGCGATGCTGGTCGCGACCCTCGGAGTACAAGAACAAGCAGGTCAGCTGCTTCTTCGCGCCGCGCTTCGCATGCTCGGGTCGCTCGAGCGAAAAATCGAAGCCGGCTTCCTTCGCGATGATGAAGTCGGACTTGACGGCGACCTTGCCCGCCTTCGCGAGCAGCGCCTTGACCGCCGGATCGTCGACCTCCTTGCCGAGTAAGCTTCGGAGTGATTCGAACGCGACCTTGACTGCGGGTGCCGGAGCTTTCGCCATCGCGGGCGAGCGTAACAGCGCTGCGCTACGCGACGGAGGCGAGCCGCTTCTTCTTCAGCGCGATCAGCTCGAGACTCGAAGGTACGCGTGCACGTGGCCCGGTCGGCACCACGCCGCGCTCGGCGAAGGCGCGCTTGTAGGCGGCGAAGCTGCCACCCGCGTGATGCGCGTCCATGATCGCGAGGCCCGCGCTACTCTCGCCTTGCGCGATCATGTACTCGACCCACGCCCAGCGCGCGGAGGTCGGCCGGACCTTGACCTTCTGGGTCAGGCCCGCCTTCTTGAGCCCCTTCGCGAGGCGATCGAGTCGAGCTTCGACGAGGCCGATGCCCGCGAACGCCGTGCCATCGAGTGGCGTATTGCGCTTGGCGACGAACGGCGCGAGCCCGTACGCGACGCGCGGATGGATCGCGGCGAGCCGGCCCGACATCTCGATCAGCTCGTCGACATCCTCGTCGGTCTCGTCGGGCACGCCGAGCATCATGTAGACCTTGAGCGTGCGCAGCTTGTGATCGCGCGCGAGCTCGGCCGAGCGGATCAGGTGCTTCTCCTGGGTCGAGCGCTCGACGACACGGCGCATGCGCTCGCTCGCGCCATCGGCCGCGACCGTGAGCGTGCGATAGCCACCGCGCGCGAGCAGGCCAACAAGCTCGTCATCGAGCTTGTCGGCGCGCAGGCTCGAGATGCCGACCTCGAGCCCGCGATCGACGATCGCGCGCACGATGCCGCGAATATCGGGATGGTCCGTGACCGCCGCGCCGACCAGGCCGACGCGCCGCGCGTGCTCGGGAATCGCATCGACGATCGTCGCGCGGTCGACCACGCGCATGCCGCCGTTCGTCGAGCGTCGCATGACGCAGTAGGTGCAACCGCGCGAGCAGCCCCGCGCCGCCTCGGTCATGAACATGCTCGCGAGCTCGGTGTGTGGCGTGATGATCACCGAGCGTGCGGGCAGCTTGTCGTCGTGGACCTGCGCGACCGGCGGGACCCGCTCGCCGTGCGAGGGCAGGTAATAGCCGGGCTTGCCCTCGAGCAGCTTCCACAGCGCGCTGCGGCGGAACCCGACCGAGCGCGCGAGCTCGACGAGATCGATGATCAGCTCTTCGCCTTCGCCGACGATGATCACGTCACAGAACGGCGAGAGCGGGGCAGGGTTCGAGAACGTGAGCGGCCCACCGGCGATGATCAGGGGGTGGCTGTCGTCGCGGTCGTCGCGCAGCACCGGAATGCTCGCGAGCTCGAGGGTCTCGAT
>JANXOP010000097.1 GCA_025357755.1 Kofleriaceae bacterium
CGCGGACGTACTCCATGATCAGGTACAGCGCGCCCTGTGCAGTCCCGAAGTCGAACACCTGCACGGTGTGCGGATGATGCAGGCGTGACACCGCCGACGCTTCGCGTTCGAAGCGCTGCACCACGTCGGAATCACCGACGAGATCGCGATGCAGCACCTTCATCGCGGCGACCTTGCCCATGCGGAGATGCTCGACGCGATAGACCACGCCCATGCCGCCGCGCCCGACGACCTCCATCACCTTGTAACGACCATCGACGATCTTGCCGAGCCACGCTGCATTCGAATCATTGAGCCGGCGATCGATCACTTCGCCGCTCTCGCTCAGCACGGCAAGTGGCTGCGTGCTGCGAGCGGCATCGATCGCACTCGCCCGAGTCATGTCAGCGCCGCACTCGCGACAAAACTGAGCCGGCTCTTCGAACGAGGTCCGGCACCGTGGGCACACATATTTTTGCGCCGGGGTGGAGGACACGCGGGGATGGTACCGCGCCAGCTCGCCATCGGCGAAGCGTTACGGTTTCTCGGTGAGTGGCTTCCAGCTCCAGGTGCTGCCTTTGACCGTCAGCAACCCGGCCGAGGGTGCGCGTGTCTCGGGCAACCGAGGGCTCGCATCGGCGGTCCCTGGCGAGAGCGCGACCCTCGCACCATCGCGTCCACCGTTCTGCGCCGGCGACGCGCCTGGTCGGGTGGGCGCGTGCACGACCACGTCGATCGCCGAACCGGGGACGAGCGCCACGTCACCGGTCGGTTCGCCAGCGATCGTCTCGCGTGGCGCCGCGGCGAGCGCCGCGATTCTCAAGCCGGGCTTCGCGGCGAGCTCCTGATAGAGCTGGAGGACATCTTCAGCACGCCACGCGCAGCCATCGGGACCTGCGGCACCGACTCCCGCGATCGTTCCGATCGTCAGTGACGGGAGCTCGATCCAGCGCACGAGTCGACCATCGATCACCGGCGCACCCTTGGTCGCGAGCACCGCGATCGCCGCCGCCTCCGCCGTCACGGATTCGAGATCGCCGGGTAACGCGATCACGGGCGAGCCCGGCTTGGCGAGCACCGTGAGCGTTGCTTCGAGCTCGGGTTGGGTCGTGCCCATACCGCCGAGCGCGATCACGAGCTCGACCTTCTCGTCGTCGAGTTTCGCGCGCAAGCGCCCGAGCGCGGCGAGCGTTTTGGGATCCGCTCCACCGGCATCCGCGACGACGCCGATCACGAGTTGCGGCGCCGCAGCGTGCGAGACCGTGTTGCGCGCGACCTGCCAGCTGCCGACCGTAGCGGTGGCGAGCTCGGGCAGATCGTCCGCGGTGCATCGCCACGGTGCCTGCGCACGAGTGACAGCGGTCAGCGTGGCTGCGAGGGCGGTCGCGATGCGCGGGGCCGCCGTGGTCGGCGCCTTCGCGCCGCCACACGCGACGAGCAAGACCAGAAGACTACGGCTCGCCGGCGACATGACCACTCGCGCCGCGCCACGCATCGAGCACCTTCGGAGATTCGTAGTACTCGGACAACGTGCGCTGCGGCTCGCGAGCGAGGACCTGGGCGAAGACCGTCTTGGCTCCGGCCATATCACCGGTGGCGACGAGCGCTTTCCCGAGCAGGATGCCGATGTGATCGAGGAGTGGCTGATCGAGGAACTCGAGCTTCGTCGCGAATGGCCCGAGCTCCTTCGCGATCTCGCCGTAGTTTCCTTGCATCGCGGCCATCCGTGCGGCGGGGAGTGCCGCCGCAGCACCGTCGTTCGTCGCGCGATGATTTTGCCGGCGAGCGAGCGCATCGGCATCGGGCGCAGGCAGGCGCTCGGGTCGAACGTGGACCGACATCACCGGCACGACGACCGTGTCGCCTTTTTCGATGCCGGTCTTGTCGCCGAGGTTGTTGTAGAGCCGGATCACCTCCGCTTGCTTCGCGTTCTCGAAATAGAAGTTCGAGATCTGCGCGAAGGTCTCGCTGCTCAGTGCGGTGTGCGTGATGTGAAAGGGAAGATCGAGCACCACCCCCGCCGCGGGCAGATCGGTCGGCTGGAGGTTGTTGTACTGCGCGAGGTAGGTCGCGCGACTCGCGTCACCGAGGTGTTGCTTCGCGAGCGCGTCGAGCGTGTCGCCCTTCGCGATCGTGATCTCTCTGGTCACCGGAATGCGAATACGCTCGCCTGGATTGAGCTTGCGATACGTCTTCCACTTATTCGCATCGACGATGAACACGACGGTGCGTGCGTGATCGCCGTAGTACTCCGCGGCGATCAAATCGATCGTGTCGCCCGGGCGAACCTTGTACGTGATGTAGTCGGGCTCCTCCGCATGCGCGATCGTGGCGACACTGACCACCGCTGCGATGATGGCTAACTTCACGGCTGCTCCTCCGGCGCGGGCTTGTGCTTGCCCGGTGCGAGGGTGCCTTGCTTCTCGAAATCGATCATCACCGTCGCCGCCGTGTCGTTCGCGCCGATGTCGATCTGTTTTTCGATCGGTTGATACCAATCATGCTCGAAGCGTACGAGATGCGGACCGTCGAACGTATCGAGCGGTCTCGCGAACGGCGTCGTACCCGCTGGTTTCCCGTCGACGAAGACCCGCGCCCACGGTCGCGCATCGATGCGTATCGTCGCGGGGTGTTTCTTTGCTTCGGTGATCGTCCGCGTGCGCGGGGTCGCGCCGAGAGGCGCGACGTGAATCAGGCCGAGGAACATGAGCAACACGCCGAGTGCCACGCCGTGGGCAACCGCACCGGCGCGGACCATGTTGCGCGCTTGCAGATTCGGTTGCTGCAAGGCACCGCCACCAGCACCGAGAGCGGCGGGGTTTAGATACTGCTCCGCCTCGAGCTCGGTGATCACGCCTTGTGATTTCAAGAACAGCACGAGGCGGGCGTGATGATTCATCTCGACGTGCTTCGCGAGGAAGCGCTCGAGTGCCATCACCATGTGCTGCGCGGATCGCCAGCGATCGCGAGGTTGTTTCTCGAGGCAGCGGTCGATGATGTTCGTGAGCTCGCGGGGCACGTCGGGGTTCACCGTGCGCGCACTCTCGTGCTTCTCGAGCCGAATCTTGTGCATCGCGGACTTCTTCTCGTCCTCGACGAACGGCTTCTTGCCAGTGACCATCTGATACAGCACCACGCCGAGCGAGAAGATATCGCTGCGCGCATCGAGCTTGTCGCCGAGCACTTGCTCGGGAGACATGTAGGCCGGCGTGCCGATACCGGTGCCGGCTTCGGTCAGGTCACCGAAGCTCGTGTCGCGGGCGATGCCGAAGTCCATGACCTTGGTCCCGCCGGTCCGGGCGATCATGATGTTTGCCGGCTTGATGTCGCGGTGGACGATGCCCCGGTAGTGGACGTAGTCCAGCGCGCGGGCGACCTGCATGGCCAGGACGGCGGCAACGTCGTAGGGGAGGCGGCCACATTTTTCGAGCAAGTCGTACAGGTCGATCCCCTGCACGTACTCCATCACGATGAACATCGCGCCGCGTTCATGATGAAAGTCGTAAACGTGAATGATGTTCTCGTGTTGCAAGTTCGCCAGGCTTTTGGCCTCGCGCTCGAACCGGGTCACAACATTTTCCTCAGCAGCTGCGCTGGTTTTCAACGCTTTGATGGCAACCGTCCGACCCAGCGGTTCTTGCACCGCACGGTAGACGACGGCCATCCCGCCAGAGGCGATTTCTTCCACGATGCGGCAGTTGCCGATCCGTTCCAACATTGAGGCTCCGCGCGGAGTGTACAGAAAAGTGCGATCGAAAAGAGTTAGAAGAACAGCGACTTAGGAGATTCTTCTCAGATTCGCAGATCTTTTCAGGATCGAAGTTGACGACAAAGGGGTGCGCACGTATAAGCAGCTTCCCCGACGCGAAAGCAAACGGGACGGCGGCGAAAGCCACCGGGTGGCGAAGGCCACCGAATCGGTCTCTGAAAACTGGATAGCAAGCCATTCGATAGAGATGAGTTTCGTATGTAAGAAACCATTCCACATCGGATGCCGTCCTCCCCCCGGGGGTGCGGCTATCCACCGATGTCGAGTCGGTTCATAACTTTCTATGGAGAGTTTGATCCTGGCTCAGAGCGAACGTTAGCGGCGGGCTTAACACATGCAAGTCGAGCGAGAAAAGGGCTTCGGCCCCCAGTAAAGCGGCGG
>JANXOP010000105.1 GCA_025357755.1 Kofleriaceae bacterium
AAACTCGGCCGGAGACCGGTAAACACCTCGAATGCAGGCGGTAAAGCAGAAGCGAAGCGAGTTCGAGCGCCAGGCTCTGGTGCACATGGACTCGTTGTTCGGAGCGGCCTATCGGCTCACGCGCAACCCGCGCGATGCCGAGGACTTGGTCCAGGACTCGCTGCTGCGCGCTTATCGGTTCTGGGATTCGTTCCAGCAGGACTCGAACTGCAAGGCGTGGTTGCTGCGGATCGTGACGAACACGTTCATCAACGAGTACCAGCGCAAGAAGCGCTCGCGCGAGGTGCTCGATGCCGCGACCGCCGAACAAGACGCCACCGATGGCGTGCTCGTGCAGGCCGATGCGAGCGACAAGCAATCGCCGGAGAAGGCGATGCTCGCGCAGAGCGTCTCCGACGACGTGCAGCGTGCACTCGATCAGCTGCCCGAAGATTTTCGCACCGCGGTGATCCTCTGCGACATGCAGGGGCTCTCGTACAAGGAGATCGCCGAGATCATGGAGTGCCCCGTAGGCACCGTGATGTCGCGATTGTTCCGCGGTCGCAAGTTGCTCGCTGCAGGCCTTCGCGAGTTCGCGGTCGCCGAAGGCTTCGTCAAGACCAGGACCACAAAGCCCGAGCTGAAAAAGTCCGAGACGATCGATCTCGAGAAGTACCGTGCCGCCAAGGCCCGAGGGAATTCGTAATGAGCCTGTGTGAAAGCATCGACACGCTGGCGATGGCTTATCTCGATGGTGAGCTCGCCAATGAAGAACGTCACGAGCTCGACATGCACCTCACCGAGTGCACGAGCTGTCGCGCCGGCATCGATGGCGCGCGTGAGGATCAGGCGCTGATCCAGATCGCGCTCGTCGCACCGCGCGTGACGGACACCATGCGGATGCGCATGGTCAAGGCGCTCGACGAGGCCGACAAGGTCACGTCGAGCGAGCTCGTGAAGAAACAGCGCCGTAGATTTTCGCAGTTCGTGTTGCCCGGTTCGGCGATCCTCGCCGCGGCCGCCGCGATCGCGGTGTTCGTCGGTGTCAACGTCAAGTCGAACACGCAACCGGTCGCGGGATCGATCGCGCGCGCGGGCGTCCGCCAGCAGACGCGAGCCTTGCCGCTCGAGGTCGAAGGGCCGCGCACCGGGAACTGGGTTCGCCAGTTCGCGGCCGTCAACCCGCCACAGGTCTCGCAGTCCGGCAGCCAGCTGCTCGGTGCACGGATGCTGCCGAACGGGGTCAACGGCCATGACGGCACGTTGCTCTCGTACGACATCGTCGTGAACAGCCAGCACGTCGTGATGTCGGTCCTGGTCATTCAGGACGTGCGGCCCGACGAGCTCTCCGAGGGCGAAGAGATCGAAGTCAACGGCCGGACGGTCCGCGTGATCACGTCCGATGGCCACACGGCGGTCACCACGCTCGATGCGGAGCACCGTGGTTACATGTTCATGTCGGACGAGCTACCGCTCAAGGACCTGATCGCGCTTGTCGGACGCACGAGCCTGGTAGGTCCCCAGTAAATCGTCCCCAAGTCCGCTATGATCGCGGCAGGGATGAACCGCCGCGTTCTGCTGATCGATGCCGATCCTGTCTTCCGCGACACCCTGACCCGCGAGCTCGCTCGCTACAGGGTCGTGGTGATGACCGAGCCGGATTCCGACCGTGCCTTGGCACTCGCGCAGAGCGAAGCGCCGACGATGGTGATCCTGTGCATCGAGGAGGCCGAGAAGAAGGCCGGCTTCCGGGTGTTCGAGAAGTGCAAGAAGGGCGTGCTCTCGAAGATTCCGATCGTGCTCGTCACGGGTTCGGTGCCGGCCGAGAGCTTCGCGAAGCATCGCAGCCTCAAGGTCCACGCCGACGAGTATCTCGACAAGCGCACGATGTCGACGCACGAGCTGGTCGGCAAGATCGATGGCTTGATCGCACTCGGCGATCCCGAAGAAGAAGATCTCTCGATCCCGATCGAGGACGAAGTCCCGATGGAGATCGCCGAGGGTGATGTCGTGCTCGATGACGTCCTGGGCGACCTCGACGAGCTTGGTGCGGTAGGCGAGCTGGGCGAGGTCGTGGAAGGCGCGGAGCCGCAGCTGCTCGCGCACGAGCCCGAACCTGTGCCGGCCGAGCCCGAAGCGCACGACGAGTTCGATCGGCACAGCGCGCTCACCGTCGGACCGACGGCCGGCCTCAGCGTCGACTCGGTCGTCGAAGCCGAGACCGATGCGGCCTTCGATGCCCTGATGGGTGGCTTTGGCGACGAGCCCGAAGCCGCGCCGACCGCGCAAGCCGTCGCCGAAGCCGGCGAGCATCGCGAAGCGAGCATCGCGATGGCTCCGGTCGAGCCCGAGCTCAGCCCGGTCGACCTCGCACTCGCGAGCGCCGAAGAAGCCGTCTCCGTACCCGAACCGATCCTCGACGGTCGCGGCCGTGGCACGACGCCGCCGCCGCTCGTCAGCTCGGTGCCAGCGATCATCATCGATCACCCGCCGATGAGCGACGACCATCCCGGCCGCACCCAGGCGATCGGATCGTTCCGCGATGCAGACGCGATTCCGGAGCCGGTGCCGCACCACGCGGATCCCGATTCCGAGTCCGAGTACGAGCCCGAGCCGATCGTCAGCAAGCCGATGCACGACTCGATCGATCTCACGGCGCTCGACGAGGCGGCCGCGAACGAAGCGCTGCCCGATGCAGCGCCTGAAGAAGCGCCCGATGCAGGGCCTGATGAGGCGCTAGCGCTATCCGACGAAGCGCTGTCTGATCAGGCGCTAGCGCTATCCGACGAAGCGCTGCCTGATGAGGCGCTGCCTGATGATTCGGTGCCTGATGATTCGTTGCCTGATGATTCGTTGCCTGATTCGTTGATCGAGCACGAAGCCGCCTATGGCGACGACATCGCCGAAGATGTGATCGACGAGTCGCCTGGCGCGCAAGCGACCGACATGTACGAGGCCGCCGAAGACGATGGCGTGCCCCTCGAGGGTCAGCACCACTACGAATCGGCGCCCGCGATCTCACTCGACGATGAAGAGCTCGTCCCGATGATCGAGGAAGAAGACTCGCTCGCGATGGAGGTCGAGATCGAGCCTCCGAACGAGACCGCCGATCAGCGCCGCGCGCGCAGCAGCGGTCGCACGATCGTGCCGCAGCTCGAGCCCCACGAGGCGACCGCGATCGCGCAGATTCCGACCGCCGTGCCGATGCCGGTGCCGATGCCGCCGATCGTGGCAGAGCCGTCGGCCGAGTCGTCGCGCCCGACCCTGTCGCGCACGTCGACGAGCGAGGGCTCGCATCCCGCGATCGATCTCGGCCTCGACGCCGTCGCCGACGACGCACGCTCCGAGCAATCGGGGGTCTACGATCGCCGCGCGCTGCGCAAGATTGGCGAGCTCGAACGCCAGATCGCGCAGCTCAAGACGGAGCTCGAGCGCGCTCGCGCCGCGGGTGACACGGCCGCGAAGGGCGGACGCGAATCGCAGTTTCTCCACCTCCGCGAAGGCATGTTGGCGAAGGAAAAGGAGCTCAAACAGGCCAAGACCGAGCTCGAAGGCAAGGACGCCGCGCTCGCCGATGCGATCGCGAAACTCGAGGCCGCGCAGCAAAGTAAGTCCGCGCTCGAGGCCAAGCAGGCCGAGCTCGACAAGCGCGCGACCGACGAAGCCGCGAAGGCGCAGAAGCTCGCCGCTGCGTCCAAGCAGAGCGAAGGTCAGCTCGCGCAGCTCCAGCAAGAAGTCGAACGGCTGACCAAGACCGGTGCCGCGGCGGAGTCCGCACGGGCGCAGCTCGAGAAAGAGCTCGCGACCGAGCGTGCGACCGGGAAGGCCTCAGCCTCGGAGGCCGAGCGCCTGCTCCGTACCGAGCGCGAGCAACTGATCCAGCGCCACGCCCAGGAGATCGCCGCGGCGAAGGCCGAGGTCGACGCCGCCAAGCAGGGGGCGGATGCCAGGGCGCGCGACGAGCGGGAGCAGCTCGTTGCCGCACATGTCGCGGCGCTCGCGAGCGTGCACGAGGAGCGCGCACAACTCGCGAAGACCGCGCAGCAGGAGCGCGAGCAACTCGCGAAGGATCACGCCGCAGCACTCGCGTCCGCGCAGGGGCAGCAACAAGCGGCGGTCGCCACCGCACAGCACGAGCGCGCGCAGCTGGAGCAACAGCACCGCGCCGCGCTCGAAGCCGCGCAGGAGCAGCACCGAGCGACCACCGCGACCGCGCAGTACGAGCGCGAGCAGCTGGAGGAGCAGCATCGCGCCGCGCTCGAGGCTGCGCAGAGCGAAGCCGAGGCGGCACTCGCCGAGCAGCGCGCCGCGCTCGACCAGGCGCATGCGACCGCGCTCGAACAGCACATCGAACAGCTCCGCGCCGCGAGCGTCGGCGATCATCGCACCGCGCTCGAAGCTCTCGAGCAGCAGCACGCCAGTGCGATCGTCGCGCTCCAGGCAGAGCATGCCGGCGAGCGCGCTCGGCTCGCGGTCGAGCTCGACACCACGAGGCAGGTCCACGACGACGCCCTCACCCGGATCATGGGCGAGCACGCGGCGGCGCTCGAAGATCGCAACCTCATCCATGCGGCCGCACTCGAAGAGCGCAGCAAGGCGCACGCGGCCGAGCTCGCCGAGACCGAGCGCGTCCACGCGAGCAATCTTGCCGAGGCCGAGCGCGCACGCACCGCGCTCCTCGCAGAGGCGACGCAAGGCGCGGCCGCCGCGGCGGGCGAACGCGAACAGGCGCTTTCCGCGCAAGCGCGCACGCACCAGCAACGACTCGCCGAGCTCGAGGCCGCGCACCAGGCCACGCTCGCCGAGCACCACACTGCCGCGTCCGAGGCGGTCGCCGAGCGCGAACGCTCCGCTGAAGAAGCCGCCGTGGCTCACGCCGCGGAGCTCGCCGCCGCACGCGCCGAGCTCGAACGCGCGATCGCGACCCACGAGGTCAAGCTCGGCGCCGCTCGTCGCGAGCACGAGACCGAAATCGCTCGCCACGAGCAAGCGCGTCGCGAGCTCGAACAGGCCAACCGCAGCGCGACGGAGCAACTCGCCGCGGCACACCAAGCCGAGCTCGCCGCGGCCGCCGCCGATCGCGACCAGCTCCTCACCTCGCACCAGCGCACGATCGACGCGCATCAAACTGCACTCGCCGATGCAGCCGAGTCGCATCGCACCGCGCTCGCCGACCGCGAAGCCCAGCATCAGACCATGCTGAACGGCGTCACGTCGAAGCATGCGGCCGAGCTCCAGACCATCGTCGCATCGGCGACCAAGGAGGTCGCCGAGCACAAGGCCGCAGCGGCCTCTGCCAAGCGGGCGGCCGAAGAAGCGGCCGCCGCGCACGCCGTCGCGAGCGACGCGGCCACCAAGGCGCATGTACTCGCGCTCGCCGAGTCCGATGCCAAGCGCGAGCGCGAGCTCGCCGCGGCGACGACGGATTTCGCGAAACAGAGAGCCTCTTCGGATGCCGAGCACGCGCGCGCGATGGCGCTCGCCCAGGCCGACGCAGAAAAGGCCCGCGCGCACCTCGTCTCCGAGCACGACAAGACCTCGAAGGAGCTCCTCGCCGAGCGCGAAGAGCTCAAGCGTGGCCTCTCCGGTGCGCGCGATTCGCTCAAGCGCTCCGAAGGCGAGCTCGCCTCCGCAGTCCAATCGATCGCCGATCGCAACGCCGAGCTCCGTCAGCACGCCGCCGCGATCGCCGAGCGCGACACGCGCATCGCCGAGCTTCGCAAGGAGCTCGAGAGTCTCGAGACCGAGAACACGAGCTACCAGGACCAGGTCCTGCGTGCGTACCAGAAGATCAAGACCGACGAGGCAATGGTCGCGCGTGCGCGCAAGGCGATGGCGATCGCGCTCACCGTGCTCGACGACCAGGGCAATCCGTCGAGCTAGCGCGCGAGCTTGTCCATCGCCGCGGCGAGCTCGAAGTCGAGCGCGCTGATGCCGCCCGCGTCGTGCGTGGTCAGCTCGACGACGACCTTGTTCCACACGTTCGACCACTCGGGGTGGTGGTTCAGCCGCTCGGCCACGAGCGCGCAGCTCGCCATGAAGCCGAACGCGGTGACGAAGTCGGCGAACGCGAAGTCGCGGTGGAGCT